>JALYIH010000038.1 GCA_030775865.1 Pseudomonadota bacterium
GACCTCAATACCGGGCACAACATCCGCGCGACCGTGTTTGTCCAATGCGGGGCCATGTATCGCGCCGACGCGCCCGATGCGTTCAAGCCGGTCGGAGAAACTGAATTCGTCAACGGCGTGGCCGCCATGTGCGCCAGCGGCACTTATGGCGCCGTTCGCGCCTGCGCCGGCATCGTCGGGCACGTCGATCTCACGACGGGCGCTGTGGTGAGCGAAGTTTTGGAAGCCCATCTAAAGGCAGGGGGCGATCGCTTCCGCGGCATTCGCCACAGCGCCTCATACGATGCGGATTCCAATGTGCTGGGACCCTTGGTTCGCGTCGGTGGCGGGTTGTATACCGCCAAGGCATTCCGGGAAGGCTACGCTCAACTTGGAAAATTCGATCTGTCATTCGATGCGTGGCTCTTGGAGCCGCAGCTTCCTGAACTGATCGATCTCGCGCGCAACTTTCCGAATACACCCGTCATTCTCGATCACGTCGGCACACCGCTGGGGATTGCCGGCTATCAGGGTAAGCGCGAGGAACGGTTTCCGATTTGGCAGGACAATATGCGCAAGCTCGCCGCACTTCCGAACGTCTCGGTCAAGCTCGGCGGCCTGGCGATGGCATTCTGCAATTTCCCTTCCTTTCTGCGGTCTCCGAGCGCCTCCTCGACGCAGCTGGCCGGCGAGTGGAAACCCTACATCGAAACTTGCATCGAACTGTTCGGCGTCAACCGCTGCATGTTCGAAAGCAACTTCCCGGTCGATATGGGAAGCTGCACTTATCCTGTGCTCTGGAACGCTTTCAAGGTGCTGGCCAAGCACTACTCGGCCGATGAGAAGACGGCTTTGTTCAGCGGCACGGCCCAGCGTGTCTACCGGCTGAAGATTTGAGCCTGCCATGCACGTTGTAAAATCCGATCCGAGTCTTTCCAAGGCAACCACCTATCGCGAGGCGAATGCGCAATTGGCGGGGCTTTTTTCCGGCGAACGCAACGGCCTGGCCAATACGGCAAACATGTGTGCGCTCCTGTACCAGATGCTGCCCGATGTGAATTGGGTGGGATTTTATTTTCTGCAAGGCGGCGAGCTGGTGCTGGGGCCGTTTCAAGGCAAGGTCGCATGCGTACGCATCGCGATGGGCCGGGGCGTTTGCGGCACCGCCGCCGAGCGCAGGGAAATTCTGGTGGTGCCCGACGTGAATGAATTTCCGGGACACATCGCCTGCGACGCCGCGTCGCGTTCCGAGATCGTGGTGCCCTTGGTCCAGAACGGGCGCCTGCTGGGCGTGCTGGATCTCGATAGTCCGAATTTGGCCCGCTTCGATGATGAAGATCGAGACGGCCTCAAAGCCTCCGTCGATATATTGTTGAAGTCCTCGCAACTCAGCATGTTGGCAGGAGAAAAATGACCATGCTTTCGCGCCTTGCGCTGCTCTCTTCGTTGGCATTCACCGTGTCCGGGGCTTTGGCCTCCGAGCCCTTTCCATCGACATACCAAGTGCCCGCCGGTTCGCCGGTACTGATCCAAGGCGCAACGCTGCTCACGGGCACCGGTGAGCGCCTTGATGGCGCTGATATTTTAATCGCCAACGGCCGCATCCAGGCGATTGGCAAAGGTCTTGTTGCACCCGCAGACGCGCGCATCGTCGATGCCAAGGCTAAGTGGGTCACACCCGGCCTCATCGACATCCACTCCCACTTGGGCGTGTACGCCAGCCCCGCGGTGAAAGGCCTCGATGATGGCAACGAGGCGACCAGTCCGGTCACGTCGAATGTTTGGGCCGAACATTCTGTATGGCCGCAGGATCCTGGATTCGAGACTGCGCTCGAAGGCGGCGTGACGACCATGCAGATTCTGCCGGGCTCGGCAAATCTCATCGGCGGCCGTTCCGTCGTGGTCAAGAACGTGCAGGGCGCGACCTATCAGGCCATGAAGTTTCCCGGCGCGGCCTATGGACTGAAAATGGCGTGCGGCGAGAATCCGAAACGCGTGTATGGCGAAAAGCATCAAGCGCCCTCGACCCGCATGGGCAATGTCGCGGGTTATCGCCAGGCATTTGCCGACGCGCAGGACTATCAGCAGCAATGGGACAAATACGGCCGCGAATCGGCAGAATTCAACAAGAAGAAGGCGGAGCGCGCCGAGGGCGCCGCGAAAAAATCCAAGGACAAGGATGCCGCCGCAGACAAAGAACTCACGCCTCCCAGTCCGCCCAAGCGCGATTTGAAGCTTGAGACCCTCGCCGAGGTGATGAAGGGAAATATTCGGGTGCACATGCACTGTTACCGTTCGGATGAAATGGCGACGATGCTCGATGTAGCCGATGAATTTGGCTTCAAGATCGTGGCGTTCCATCATGCGGTCGAGGCATACAAAATCGCCGACCGTCTGGCTGACAAAGGCGTATGCGCTGCGATGTGGGCCGATTGGTGGGGTTTCAAAATGGAAGCCTATGACGGGGTGCAGGAAAATCTGCCGATGGTGGACTTCCCCGAGCGCAGCTGCGCCATCGTTCACTCGGATTCGCCGGATGGTATTCAGCGACTGAATCAGGAGGCTGCCAAAGCGATGGCGCACGGCGAGCGGGCGGGGTTGACCGTTCCGCCGGAGCGAGCGATCCGGTGGCTCACGGCCAACCCGGCCAGATCGCTCGGACTGGAGGACCGAATTGGGACTCTCGAGGCCGGCAAGGCGGCGGATGTGGTGGTCTGGAACGGAAATCCCTTCAGCGTATATGCGCTGGCGGAGCAAGTATTCATCGATGGCGCGCTCAAATTCGATCGCGCGCATCCCCCACTGAACCCGCGATCCGATTTTCTGCTGGGCAGGCACATCGCCGAGGCACCGCTATGAAGTCTCTTTGTTTTCTCGCCTTTGTGGCCGGCTTGGGTGCGCATGGCGCGGTGGCCCAGGATTTCATCATCCGCGGTGCCACCGTGCATACGGCCTCCGCCAAGGGCACGCTGAAAAACACCGACGTTGTCGTGCGCGGCGGAATGATCGTCGCGATCGGTTCGGACGCAGGCGCTTCGAGCGCAACGATTATCGATGCGAAAGGCAAGGAACTCACCCCGGGACTGTTCGGCGGCCTCACCGATATCGGTCTCGAGGAAATCGCCGCGGAAAGCCAAACGGTTGATTCGACCTTGAATTTAAAATCCCCGCAATGGGATCAGCAGTGGCGCCCCGAACTCGACGTGACGTTGGCATACAACCCCCGTTCGTTCGTGGTACCGATCACACGCATCGAGGGTGTGACCTGGACGGTACTGGTGCCGAGCGCCGAAGACAGCATCATCGGCGGTCAGGGCTCGGCCGTTGCGCTCGATGGGCGATATGACGCGACGCTGGCGGGCAGCCGCTCGCTCTTCGTGCAAATGGGATCTGCCGGTGCCCGGTTGGCGGGCGGAACGCGCGCCGCGGAATACATGCTTTTGGAGCAGGCGATCCGTGAAGCACGCGCGCCCGGGGTGACCGGTCAAGGCGCGCTGCTGCACGCCGCGGGCAAGGAAGCGTTGTCCCGGTATCTCATGGGCGGGCGCGTCGTGTTTCAAGTCGATCGCGCGGCGGATATCTTGGGCGCCGTGAGGTTTGCCGAACGCAATGGCATGAAGCCGGTGATTCTCGGCGGCGACGAAGCGTGGTTGGTCGCGAAGGAACTTGCGAAGTCCAACGTGCCGGTGATTCTCAATCCGCTCAACGATCTGCCGGCCGATTTCGATCGTCTCGCCGCCACGCTTGAAAATGCAGCGCGTCTGCAGCGTGCCGGTGTGCGCATTGCGTTTTCCAGCGGTGACACGCCCCAGGCGCGGCTCGTTCGCCAACTCGCCGGCAACGCGGTTGCCCACGGTCTGCCCTGGGAGTCTGCGCTCGCGGCCATCACCTCGACACCAGCCGATATTTTTGGACTGGGCGCGACCCACGGCCGCATCGCCGTCGGACAAAGCGCGGATCTGGTGCTCTGGAGCGGCGATCCACTGGAAGTCACCACACTGGCGGACCAGGTTTGGATTGCGGGCCGCCCGGTCGAGATGAAGACCCGCCAGACCGAGCTGCGGGATCGATATGTCGAAAAAATAAAAGCCCATCAAGCACGGTAATCGTTCCACGCAGAGCGTCCCTTACGGAGTCCTTCATGAAATTCATTTTCGCTGCCGCCGCCACTCTTATTTCATTCTCCGCGCTTGCCGCGCCGCCCCAAGATACTCAGGCAGGCGAGCAACGCTTCCGCGAGCTATACAAAGAGCTGGTCGAAACGAACACGACCTTGTCGGCCGGCAATTGCACGCTTGCCGCCGAACGCATGGCCGCGAGGCTGAAAACGGCCGGCTTCCCCGCTTCCGATCTGCACTCATTTGCGGCGCCCGATCATCCGAAGGAAGGGGGCCTGGTCGCCATCTATCCCGGCCGCGATCCGAAGCTCAAGGCGATTCTGTTACTCGCGCACATCGATGTGGTGGAAGCCAAGCGAGAGGATTGGACTCGCGACCCCTTCACCCTGATTGAAGAGAATGGCTCGTTCTATGCACGCGGCGCGAGTGACGACAAAGCCGAGGCGGCTATCTGGGTAGACACGCTCATCCGTTACCGGACCGAGAACTACCGGCCGAAGCGCACGATCAAGGTAGCGCTGACCTGCGGTGAGGAGACTGCCGGTGCATTCAACGGCGCTGATTGGCTCACGCGCAACCGCCGCGACCTCATCGACGCTGCATTCGCGCTCAACGAGGGCGCCAACGGCGAACTCGACGCGACCGGACACCGAGTTGCACTCGACGTCGAGGCCGGCGAGAAATTTCCACAGAATTACCGGCTCGAAGTGACCAACAAGGGCGGTCATAGCTCGCGGCCGATGAAGGACAACGCGATTTATCATCTCGCTGCAGCGATTACGCGGATCAGCGCGTATGAGTTTCCCGCTCAGTTCACGGACGGCAATCGTGCGTACTTCACCGGCATGGCTAAAATCCTGGCGGCCAAGGGCGACACCGAAGCTGCGAATGCCATGAACGCGTTCCTGAAGAACCCCAACGATACACAGGCGCTGGCGCTCGTCTCTGCCAAGGATCCGAGCTGGAACGCGACCTTGAGAACGACCTGCGTTGCGACCATGCTCGACGCCGGACATGCCACGAATGCGCTGCCGCAGCGCGCGCGCGCAAATATCAACTGCCGCATCTTCCCCGGCGTCACCGCTGAAACGGTCCGCGCCAAGCTCGATGAACTGGTGGCGGACCCGGCGGTTAAGATCTCCTCGCCCGAAACGCGCGGTCCCACCGCATCACCGCCGCCGCTCACGCCTGAAGTCATGGGGCCCATCGAGAAACTCACCGCCGAGTTTTGGCCCGGCGTGCCGGTACTGCCGATCCTGCAGGCAGGTGCTACCGATGGCGAATTTACCAATGCCGTCGGCATCCCAACCTTCGGTGTGGAACCGGTGTTCATGGGACCTGACCTCGGCAATATCCACGGTCTCAACGAATACGTGGGCGTGAAGTCGCTGCTCGAAGGCCGCGAATTCTTGTACCGGCTGGTCAAGATCTACGCAGAACAAAAGTAGCGAATCCGCGAGATCGCGACGGCGTATCGGGCGCGGGCGACCGGCATGTCCAGGCCGCCCGCCCCGATGGGCTCAATTGCTGGCAAAATGAATCACGCCGCCTGGGCGCAGGGCACTGAGAGCCGGCGAATCGACGTCCTTGACGGCCTTATCGATCGCACGGCCGGTGCAGGCCTGCACCCAACGCATGGTGGCCATGTCTCTGGACCCATCGAACCCACAAACCCGATTCGCTGCCGCCACGATTCGGTTGTAGAGCACCTTGGCCCCAGCGGGCTTGGAAATGTCGAGATCGGCATAGCTGACCCTCTGCGTGGGAAGGCCGGCATCGGCGGCTCGGGCGGTCGCCTGCAAGGCGCTCAGGGCCAATGCACCGCACAGAAAGAAGCTCGCCGCACTGAGTGTGTTTCGGAATGAGGTATTCATGATCAATCTCCTGAAGTTGAAAGTGAGCTGTCACCACGAGGATTCGGTACCGCCGTGGCTTAGGTTTAGGTGTACGAGCAGAGACGGCTATTTGTCCTCAAGCCTTCCTCAAGCCTTCCTCAGGCCTTGATCAAGGATTTCTCAGGGCTGCCATCAGGTGAAAAAACGCGCGATTGGGCCCCCTGGCAGTGGTTCGGTGCCATACGGCGACCGCCCCACCCCGGCGCGCTATCATTGCGGGACCTTGAATCAATCCAAACGAGAGGCACGGATGTACTTGGCACCCACGTATCTGGCTCGCTTAAGTTTGGCTCGCTTAAGTCTGGCTCGCTTAAGTTTGGCTCGCTTAAGTTTGGCTCGCTTAAGTCTGGCTCGCTTAAGTCTGGCTGCCCTTTTAGCCTGGCCCGCAGGAGCGGCTCAGGCAGAAGAACGGCTGCCCACCATCCCTCCGGCGCAATACACGGCCGAGCAGAAACAGGCGGCCGCCGACTTCGAGGCGGCGCGCAAGGTCCCGGTATTCGGGCCGTTCGAGCCCTTGATGCACAGCCCCGAGGTGATGTCGCAGGCGCGCGCGATGGGCGACTACCTGCGCTACAAATCGGCCATCGGCAATACGCTCAGTGAGCTGGCGATACTGGTGACGGCCCGGGAATGGACTCAAGACTACGAATGGTCCGTGCACTATCCCATCGCCCTGAAAGCCGGCATTCGCCAGGAAATCGCCGACACCATAGCCGAGGGCCGGCGGCCTGCCGCAATGAATCCCGACGAGGATATCGTGTATGCATACTCGATGGAGTTACTGAAGAACAAGCAAGTATCCAATGCGACGTTCGAACGTGCCAAGTCGCGCTTCGGCGCGAAAGGTGTGGTCGACCTGACCGGGATCGTGGGTTATTACACGTTTTTGGCCATGCAGCTCAATGCGGCGCAGTACCAGCCGCCCAAGGAAGCCAAGAAACTGCCGAGGATGCCTCCCTGAGGTCCGGGCCGCACCTTTCTCCGATGACTAACGCTGGGGACACGCATGACGGCATTTGACTTGACTCCGCCCAACGAGACTCAACGACGCGAGATCGGCGCCGGACTGAACGCCGACGAGCGCCGCGTGCTGCTGCAACATGGCACCGAAGCTGCTTTTTGCGGCGTCTTTCTCGACAACAAGAAGGACGGCACTTACACCTGCCGATTCTGCGGTCTGCCCTTATTTCGGTCGCACGCCAAGTTCGACTCAGGCACCGGCTGGCCCAGCTTCTTCAAGCCCTACGATGAGTCCCACATCAAACGCATTCGCGACACCAGCCATGGAATGATTCGCGTGGAGGAGGTTTGCGCGCGCTGCGGCAGTCATCTTGGCCACGTGTTTCCGGATGGCCCTCGTCCCACGGGTGAGCGGCACTGCCTCAATTCGGTGTCGCTGTCATTTACCGAAAGCGGCAAAGTGCTTCCCGATGTGCTGAAGCGCGGATCACCGGAAGGAGCGGTCGATACCGCTAATTGACCGAGGAGACGCCCTCAACCGGGCGGAAATGCCGTTCAGAGGTTCAAACGGCATCTCCGCGCGGCACACGGTCACTCCAATGATTCAGATACCGATTTGATTTGTGCCCCCTTCGCCAGGGTCACCACCGCGATCGCGTGATTGGCTTTGATCGTCGGTATCACACTCAGGGCGCGAAACCCAGCATTGTCCTGCTCGGCCTTGTCGGTCGCGGCCTTCAACGTGGTTTTAGCTTTGGTCATGGCCGCCACTTGCTTCTTGGCATCCGCCAAGTCACCCGCTTCGCTCAAGGGATCGGCTTTCGCAATCTTGCCGGTGGTGTAGTCCACCAGGACCTCCTGGAGAGCGGCGCCTTGGGCCGTGTAGACCGAGAGTTGGAAGTGGCCTTCATCGATTTCGAACTTTGCCGAAATCGGTTGGCCCTTCGATTCACTGGCACTCAATCCTTGGCTCAAGGTAACTTTGGCGCTCGGCAGCTGCTTCGCGACCGCCGCCTGATCTTTATAGTCGTCCGCGACCGCCACTCCCAGCGTCGCACCGGCGGCCAGCAATCCGATCAACAACCTTTTGTTCCACATTGTCATTTCCTCGCTATGGCTAAAGCTGCAACGAAATAGCATGAAGGTCTGCGGACTGCCGCGCTAATTTCTGCCGCGGCGAATCCGCGCCGCGGACGATGACGGATAGCCTGGGCAAGGCAGGTCCATTGGGACCGGCAGCGCTCGAGGCATTGCGGACCGAACTAGCCATCCTCCGGAATGGGCATCAGAATGAAGGCAATCATCGGCAACTGATCTGATAACTCCGGGGAATTCGATGGATACGAAACTTCGACCTTCCGTAAAACCCGTGCTGATCGCGGCCTTACGTCCAACTCAAATCACGGTGGGGCTGGGAGAGGTGGCCGAGCGGCGCAGTCGCTGGCGAGCGCAACAAGGGAAACGCGCCGCAAGATATCTCGGCAAACACATGATCCCCGTCATTTTAGGTCCCCAGGGACGTCACTATCTCATCGATAACCATCATCTTGCGCGGGCTTTGTACGATGAAGGCGTGAAAAGCGTACTTACATTGGTCATCGCAGATCTGCGCAAACTCGACGCTGCGGCTTTTTGGTTCGTCATGGACAACCGCGGCTGGCTGCACCCCTACGATGAACGTGGCCGGCGACGCTCTCACGAGGATCTTCCGAGTTCCGTCAAGGGTTTGCGCGACGATCCGTTCCGAACCCTCGCCGGTCAGCTGAGGCGGTCAGGCGGGTTCGCAAAGGAGACCATACCGTTTGCCGAGTTTCTCTGGGCAGACTTCCTGCGACGTCGCATCAAAAGAAAGCTGGTCGAAAAGAATTTCCGCCGTGCACTCAAAGACGCAATGAAGCTCGCCAAGACCGCGGTCGCGGATTATCTGCCGGGATGGTGCGGGCCGGCGGTGGAGGAAGGTCTCGCGGCCGGCAAGCGCTCCATACCATCACCCTAGCCCCCGCGAGCAAGTGCAACTTATCTCGAACTTTAAGTCACTCACCGTTGCATCGCCTTCATCAACAGGGGAGTTCCCGTCATGTTCAACAAGAAGGGAAAAGGCTGCTGGCGGCCAACGGCGATGCGGTAAACGCCGATGTCCTCCATCCCAGCGAAATCGTCGAGTTCACTACTCACGGACAGTTCGTGCGCGAATACAACGTCGACGCCAGCCAGGGCGGCGCCTTCGGCCTGGACACCGCCGCTCGCGGATCCTTCAACCTCGCCGTGATCGACGATGTGACCAACAGCCTGGCCGTGACCAAAGTTCGCGATTAGTTTTGCGCGGGTTTGTCGAAGTCGAAACCATTAGGCTTCGCCTTTTTCGAGGCTCCGAATGCATAGACGATGCCGACATAAGCGACTTGCCCGACCTGTTCTCGTTCGTAGCGATCGGTCAGTGTCGGGGTAGCGACAAAGCGGTGAAGGATTTGGCCGTTGAACAAATTCGATACCGTGATGATGGCGGAGAGGTGCGGGTGAATCTGGTGTCTGAAGCCCAGATTCACCAGGTTGATGGCGCCGACGAAACCTTGCGGCGTCAGACGCTTGTCGGACCTGGTGAACGAAATCTGCGCCGTGTCCGCCGCCGTGGGGTGGTAGTCGAGACTCGCCTTTGCATTGAGGCCGGTTGTTGATTTGAGGCCGGTGGCTGCGAGCGCAGTAGCGTCGATTTGATCGTGAAACAGATTGCCGCTCACCCCATATGACAGCGTCGAAGTAAAACGTCCGTTGGCAGTGAATTCAAGTCCAGCCGCGTTATCTTTGGCCAGATTTTCCTTGGCGATGAGAACCACATCCGCGCTCATCACCTCCGTCACGTCGGTCACGCTGTTGCGATTGCGACGCAGATATCCCGTCAACCCGTAGCTCAATCCCTTCGTATCGACGCTGTACCCAATCTCGAAGGACTGCGTATCCTCGGGCAGAAGGTTGGGATTGCCGGCGCGCAAGTTATGCGTATCTTGACGGTCAATGTAGGGGTTGAAAGCCTCTGGATCCGGCCGCGTCACCCGCCGGCCGAGGCTCAACGACAGTGTGGACTCCACCGACAGAGCGCGATCCAAGTGCAAGCTCGGATAGGCGCGGGTGTAACGATGATTGATCGCCCCAGCTCCCGTCACATCGGGAAATGAGGGGGTCGTCTCCTCCACGCGCAGGCCCGCCTGCAGGCTCCATGCTTGGATGGATGTCTGGTAGCTGGCATAAATGCTGTCGATCTGTTGTTGATACTTGAAGAAGTTGGTGATGGCGGGAATCAGTATCCGCGTCCCGGTGATCGGATCGACGGTGTCGCCAGAGTTGCCAAAATCGTCGTGGTCTTCCTGAAAATCAAACCCCAGCTTCAGCATGCGGTTATTCGACAATGGCAGCGAGTAGTCCACGGTGAACTCTGTCGTGGCAAGATCGAGACTGAGGTTCAAGTCGTCGTAGCTCGGCACTGCGACCGGCACGATGTAGATGTTGGCATAGTCATAATGTTCGCGTTCGCTCACCAGGGAGTGTTGCAGGGCGATGCTCAAAGTTTCTTCCGGGCGCGTCAGCTTTTGGTCGAACTGGATTTTCTCGCCGCTGTCCAGGCGCCATTCCTGACCGACACTGTTGCGATCCGAGATGCTGGTCGGCGGCCCGGTCGTCAATGCGCTTTCATCGTGCTGGATGAAACGCCGATCGCCGAATCGCTCGCGACGGCTAAGGGTAAGGCCAAGTGATTGGCTGTCATCGATTTGATAATGCATCGCGGCATTGACCGATGGGATGAGTCGACGCACGTGTTCGTCGAGATCTTCTTGGCTGAGAACAAGATTCTGGGTGGTCGGATCGATCGCAGCGCGGCGGTCGGTGATATTGCGCTGCCGATCATCCTGGCGCAGACCAATCCCGCCTGAGAAATTCATCGGACCGGTGTTGTAGTTTCCACTGGCCGAGAGCACGTAGCGCTCATCATTGCCGGCGCTGGCCTGGATTGTGCCCAACGGGCCGTTTGGGGAAGCCTTTTTCGTCACGATGTTGATGACGCCGGCGGCACCATCGGCTTTGAACTGCGCCGGTGGATTCGTCAGGATCTCAACCTTTGCTATTTCGCTCGCCGGTAGCTGGAGCAGGCCGTCGGCGGCAGCAGCGCCCGTCAGTAGTGCCGAGGGCTTGCCGTCGATGAGAATCGTGACATTGCTGTCCCCGCGCAGGCTGACGACACCGTCCGCATCGACTACGACCGAGGGTATGTCGTTCAAAATATCGGCGGCGGTACCCGTGGTACTCTGCAGATCCACCGTGACATCGTAGACTTGACGATCGATCAATCTCTGGACCGGCGACTTCTGCGCGGTAACCACGATCTCTTGCAGGGTGTCCGGCGGCGGTTCTGGGCCCGATTCCGCAGGCGCCGCACGCACCGGTATGGCAACACTCCCGGCAAACAGTCCCATGGCTACGCAAGCCACTCGATTCGGCGCAAACCTCATCTTATGGGCTGCCCGCTCCATGAGCCGCTGAGCCAATGCTCACGAATCTGCGCCATGGCACAGCCGCGTTCATCGACTCGGGGGCGTTATCCGCAGCACCGACGTTGCGAGCGATCGAGATCTCACACATATGGGTCTATATTACCCAGTTGCGCGAGCGCCCGTGGGGTCAGGTCCGTCAGCTTGACACTAGGTGTGCCGCCGCTTTCAACACAGCCGGGGCGGATCAGTGCTTGGTGAGAACCTTAGATCAAGAATCGGTCAGTAAACGAGAATATCTCGCGGTTCGGCCAAACAGTGGCGGTCGATGTCCTCGGCTTTTTCAGAGTCGGTGAGCAGGTCAATGTCCTGCGTGGCGCGGATCACTTTGTGAGACGCCAGAGCGAGCCCCTCAATCAACGCAAACCGCGCATCCACCTTGCTCAAGCTGGCGATGACT
Source organism: Pseudomonadota bacterium (assembly GCA_030775865.1). Taxonomy (GTDB): domain Bacteria; phylum Pseudomonadota; class Gammaproteobacteria; order Steroidobacterales; family Steroidobacteraceae; genus Bog-1198. The sequence goes on from JALYIH010000038.1 coordinate 11,894, forward strand.
TCTTCAAGCTGTCCGCCGAGACGGGAGGCTGCTGCCACTGACACTACCTGTTGTTGGTGCGCCTGAACGGGTTCGATCCTCCGACCTTCCGTTTCGAGAAAGACTGCGCAATTTCGCGAAGAAATCGCCGGCCAAAATCGTCAAAAATATCTTACAAGTCCAATTGATGGCGCGCCCGGACGGATTCGAACCGCCGACCACCTGGTTCGAAGTCGCAACGATGATTTTATAGGTTCTTAATTTTCAAACACTTAGCAGGCCCGCCCTCACTCAAAATAGGCACCGTAGCGCATGAAGCGGCATCAAACGCTACGTTTTCGCTACGGTGCCGATCTTCTGGTTTGACCACGCACAAGCGTCTCTTATACTGAGGCAGCAATGCCAACCAACGCAGTAAAACTGCCTGCAGTTCTCGAAAAATTCGTGGCCTCGCAAGTGCGCAAAGGCATGTTTCGCAGTCGCGAAGCCGCAATCGTTGCGGCAGTCTCGCATCAAAAGCGTCTCAGCGAACAGCTCACCTGGTTGCGGTCTGAATTCCCGAGAGGCCTCGATTCCGGGCCGGCCGTTCAGCTCGATATTGAAAAGATTATTCGGCGCGGTCGTCGCCGGCTTGCCGCTCGAGCCCGTCGGGCTCGGAGCTGATGCCGCGTCTTCTTGCAGCCGATTTGCTCAGGCGTATCAGGCTAACAAAACACGACTACCGGGCTATCTGCGGAATTGTTGGCAGTTATCATGGCTCGGTCGTCGCGGCAAACCTTGATTCGGTCTACCAGCGCTTCCCAGCAGTCAATGCAACGCGTGCGGAGTTCTATACGTCACTGAGTGACGGGAAGTGCATATTTACGCATACGCGTCAGAAGGCAACAGCAATCTTAGTGTGGGACGTCGCGCATCTTCTCGGGCACATGTTTCAGTGGAATATGACAGCGCAAGAGGCGCGACAGCGCGGCCTGCGTTACTACGGAGCGAATGCGCGCCGACTGGCTATTCGCGATTTCCAGGGGGCTTCCCCTGCGGTGCTAAAGCGCGTGCTGGAATATGAATTAGAGGCCAATCGATTTGCCTATACGGCTTTGCTTAAGATCCGAGGCGCGGATCCACAAAGTTCTTTCGCGGTGGCCGTAGCCAACTACGCGGCGCACGACCTGGCGTTCATAATCAACTACTATCTGAGATCGCGGCCAGCACGCGTGGCAAATGCGGCGCGTGAGTCGGTGTTGGGTCCCGCGTTGGCGACGATCCGCAGCAAACTTGGCGTGGTCGCGCTCCCCAATGCCAAGACTTTCAGGCTCCACCCCTTCAACCTTCTCAGCGTGCCAGTCGTTCACGACTAATCGCAAACATCATCACTTACCGTCGATTTGCCACCGCAGTTCGCAGGAGCCGCAATCGTGCATCCAGTTCCTCTGGTGTCATAGACGCATATTTTTGCGGCAGCATCCGCCGACTACTGGATTCGAACACGGCCAGCAACTCCATGTATTCGAGCAACTCCGTGTCGCGGCTGGGAAAATAGTCCTTGATTGCCGCGATAAAATGGCCGCTTTCAACCATGGCATCCGCGCCGGGATCACGCGCCGCCAAATCATTTGCCGACAATAAGACGGCTTCGACATCCGCGTTGCTGTAGTTGATCATCTTCTCGGAGAACTCAGGCCGTATAGTCGAAAAATCAACCTTGGTCGCAATCGAGTTCTTGCGCAGCTGCGCCGCCACGACCGCCTCCACTTCCGCGGCCGTCTGTGAATATAGGAAAGGTATCTTTCGATCCAGCCGCCCTGCCCGCTTGATGTCCGAATCAAGTTTGTCGGGTCGATTTGTCATCAGCAAAAACAAAATGCGTCCGCGATTGCTGGTATCCGACATGAACTCCTTGATGCGCGCAATCACCCGGGAAGAGGTACCCCCGTCCCCCTCTTCGTCCGAACCGCCGAAGGCCCGATCGCCCTCATCGATAATCACGACGACCTGGCCGATCGCCTGGATAACGCCGAGTATCTTTTCGAGATTACCTTCTGTGGCTCCGACCCACTTGGAACGGAAATTCTTGAGCTTGATCGTCGTCAATCCGCATTCCTTCGCGAAGGCTTCTGCTACAAAGGTCTTGCCCGTGCCCATTGGCCCGGTAAACAGTATGCCCATCGGCACGCGGCTCACACGTCCTTCGCGAATGTTCTCCGCAACGGCCGCCAACTCATTCTTGACTTGTTCCATGCCGCCGACCACCTCGAATCCGTGGGCCGGCTCGACGAATTCAACGAGCCCGAAGCACTCGCGCTCCAGGATCTCCCGCTTGCGTCCTGAGATTAGTCGATCGGCTTCCGAGTGGACGTCCTGCGTAGCGGCAATAGGTGCCGCTGTGGCAACTCCTTGGCCTGGCGCTATAAGCTTCTCGACGTCTTCGTGTGATAGGGCCGCCGTCAGGGTTGCAAGTTTGTGCGCTCGCGCGCCGACGTCGGGACCGGCGCCGAGGAGGCGCGCGATGAATGCTTCTCGATCGAATCGAGACTCGAGTGCCGGGGCAGGAGGCGCAAGGATGGAGAAAATCTGGATCGCCTTCAAACCCGCCGTAATAGTTGCGTAGCGAGTTAGGTCATTCTCGGACAGTTGCGGATCTGCCAACTTCGCAACGGCGCGCCGGGCTTCGAGGTCCGGCATGGGTACACGCACGACCGCCACCCGCGGATTCGCCACCAGTTTCGGCGAGAGATCCGTCAGATTCTCGGTAATGAGAATGACCAAGTTGTCGCCTTTATCGATCGCCGGCAGGAACGACCAGCGATGCAACGTGACGACCGCGGCGCGATCGGCATCCGCCTGAAAGGCTGGGTCTCCGGCGGGCGCAATGGCATCGCCATACTCAAGCACAACCGCCGTCCGATTGCCTGCGACCAACAGTCTTTCAAGCGCGGCCAGTGCCTTGTCCTTCTCGCCCGCTGCAGCCAGGTCTTCGTCCGATTCAACACCCGGCGCGCGCTTAGCGAAATGGCCGCCGGTCGCAACATTGTAGGTAACGATCGTATCCTTGGTCTCGCTCAGCAGCACGTCCGTCAGAAATGCAGACAGAGATCGCATGCCATCATGCACGACCGCGTCGAATACATTACCGTGGAGGACGAACATCGAGGCTTCACCTCGCACGTAGCGTCGCCGAAGATCCTCGGCCCAGGCCGGCAGTATACGAATGGTCCGCGGCTCAGACATCGTTGTCCAACCTTCCTATAATCTTTTCGGTGTCTCGCGTCGTTTCACGAATCGCTTCGACGCCGTCAAGAAGTTCATCAAGTTGACCGGAAAGTTCTCGAGGCGACTGCATGGTGACGATCTGCTCGACAAGTAGTTGAAACGAGTTTTCGATCAGATCGAGTTGACCGCGCGCAACCTGAAGGTAATGCCTGATTTCATCGAGCTTCGCAAGACGCTTGTCCGTGACGTCGAGGTTTTTTTGCGCAATCTGGGCCTCTTGATCATCCGCCGCGCCAGCTTTCGCAATCAGTCCATACCGCTTTCGGTCGCGATTCAGCTGATCGGTGTCGACTTGCTTCAAATAGCCCTCGTACCGCTGGCATGTCAGCGACATATCCAGAAACGCCGAGACCAGGCGGTCTGTCTTCCCCAGCTCGGTGCGAAGCAAGTCCCCGGCAAACGAAGGATTCTGCGCCGCCAGACGGTGGATCTCCGCTTGGCGTTCGACCAGAACTTCAACGCGTGCCCGCGCGTCTCTTTCCAGCGGTTGCATTCGCTGCTCGCGTTCGGTGGCTGCAAGTGCGCCACTCAGTTTCTCAAATTTTGGATCCCACACTAAGCGGCGGAGCAGCGATGAGTCGGGCGCGTGCAGAATCCATAATGCCTCGAGACCAACCGTCAAAATACCGAGTAGCGGGTTCGCCGTCAGTGTTGCGACAGCGAGCCCGCCGGACAACAAAGACAGATTGTAGGGATTCGCAAACGCCATTTTGAAATACGGGGGCTCGGCGCCGGGACGCTCCCGCGTCGTCTCATCAACCGCCAAACTGTCCGGCCTCCGGGTGTCAACTTTTCCCGCGGATGATGCAGTCGCCGGTGGTGTCGCGCCCGGGGTCGTTGATTGACGTGTTCGTAGCGGCGTCTGCGGGGTTTGGCTGGTTCCCACCATGTTTACTCTACGCAGCTGGCGGGGATGAGTATAGAAGATCCAACAGCTGCTTCTCTACCGCACGAAACTCCGCCCCCGACTTGAGCGCGATATCGCGCCGCGTGAAAGCCGGTACGTCAACCTTGTGGAGGATACGCGCCGGCCGCGGCGTCATTACGTATACCGTCTCTGCGAGGTAGACCGCCTCGGAAACATCGTGAGTGACGAACAGAATTGCGTGATCCTCGGTGTGCGAGATATCGAGCAGCAAACTCTGCATACCCCATCGGGTCTGCGGATCGAGCGCGCCGAACGGCTCGTCCATGAGTACAACGCGAGGTTTATTGATCAGCGTGCGAGCGATCGCGACGCGCTGTTTCATGCCGCCGGAGAGATCCTTGGGGTAACGATCGGCAAACTCGGCTAGACCCACTGCCTTCAAATATTTGTCCGATTGTTCGCGCCGCTCAGCCGCTCCGACGCCTCGCATGCGCAGACCATATTCCACGTTCTGCCGCACGGTCAGCCAACCGAACGACGTGTAGGCCTGAAAAACCATGCCGCGATCGCGGCTCACGTCGGTGACCGGCTCTCCCTCGAGAAAAATCTCGCCTTCCGTCGGCACGATTAGCCCCGCAACGGCTTTCAGTATCGTCGACTTTCCGCATCCCGATGGACCGAGAAACACGATAATCTCGCCCGCTCCAGGCCGGTCGATGACATCAAAGGAAACGCCTCGCACAGCCTCGATGCTCGCGCCTTCCCGGCTACGATAGGTCACATGCAGATTCTCTACGCGCAGTTTGGTGCGGGCGGCGCCCGCGAGATCCGGCTTGTAGCTCGGCTTCGCGCTTGCGCCATCGGCGACCGTTACTGCGACGGTGCCAGGCTCGCCCGTGGTTGGCGCCTCCTTCGGCGTTTCGCGCTCGCTCACTCGGTCTCTTCCCGCCAGCGAAACATGATCGTCGACGCCGAGCGGATCAGGAAATCCGTCAGCAATCCGATCCCACCGATGACGATCAGTCCGGCAAATGACCATGAAGCTTTCTGATGAGTCCGAGCGAGTTCCACCATGTAGCCCAAGCCATGCTCCGGATTGACGGCTTCGGCGAGAATCACATACGTCCAGGCGATCGCATTCATGACGCGAAATGAATCGAAGATTTCCGGCAATGCTGCGGGCAGCAACACCGTCCTAACCACTTGTGCCTTAGTTGCCCCTAACGTCCGTGCCGTTTGCACGAGCTCCTCGGGAACCGCATGGACCGCCGAGACCACAACGGGCAATAAGTAGACAAAGACGCCGAGAAAGAGAAAGGCGATCTTTTCCTGCTCGTAGATTCCGAACCATAGGATCAGGAGCGGAATAAATGCAGAGATCGGCATGTAGCGCAAAGGTGCCATGATAGGTTCGAAAACTCGATACACGGCATCAAATGCGCCCATCAAAATGCCGAGCGGTAGCGCCAGTCCCGCAGCGAGCAGAAACGCAATCGCGATCCGGCGAAACGAGACGAGAATCGCGCTGCCGAGATCCTGTTGAACAAACAGTTGTACCGTGCCGCGGATCGTCTCGGTCGGCGAGGGCAGGAAATCCGGCGGCGCCAACCCACCATAGGTCAGCACGCACCAGATGCCAAGAACCAAGCCGGGCGCCACGAACCCAAGGGCAAGGGCCGCCCTGGATGGGATGGGCGCCCTGAGTGCAAACAGGTCGGGCTTGCGCTTCACTTGCAGCGCTATTGAGTCGCTAGAATGACTCTAATATCCGTGCGCCTATTCAGCTGGCGGCCGCCTTCCGTGTCATTGGGCGCGACGGGGTTCGCCGACCCATGGCCCTCTGCCTGGAAACGACTGCGCGGAATTGCCGGGAAATTGTCCGTGATGTACTTGATCACGGCGAGCGAACGGCGCTGGGACAGGGTCAAGTTGGCAGCAGCGCTGCCCGTGGCATCCGTATTGCCTTCGACGCGTAGATAGGTGTTGCCAAAAGATGTCATCGTGTCGCCGAGTGAATCGAGCACGATGAAGGAACCGGCCATGATCTCGTCCGATCCCGGCGTGAAGTGGATCTGGATCTGCTTGTTGATGATCGCGCGATCCGAGGCCGACGGTGCCTTCGCCGCTAGTTTCGGCTCATCAACCCGCTCCCCTGGAAAGTCGCTCGCGAGCGCGAGGAGGAACCGGGAATCCGCCCAGTCCTTCGCCTCGACTGCTCGTGTGACCAAACCCTTCTTGCGCCAGATCACAAAGGCCGTATCGAACAGGGTTTCGTAGTGAGCTTTGCCTCCCGCGAGTCCGTAAAACTGCGCGTTGTCCGCGTAAGTTGTGAGCTTGAGGCCCGAGAGCATTCCCGATACGGTGTCCGCATCGAGCTTTAGCGCCTTGCCTACGAGGTCGTTGGCGGCATTAGGATCCTGGCGGATGCGCTGGATACCCTCGAGCCACCCGTGTACGAAATCGCGCACCGTATCAGGAAAGTGATCGATCAGATCCTGTCGGGCGACCAGTGTATCGGCGATGATGTTGGTGGCCGCTGTGGTCGACACCAGTACATGCGCCTCATCCCCACGTGCCGTCACCGCGCCGGAAAGGTCCGGCTCCCAAGTCACCGCAGCGTCGACCTGTTTCGCCTTGAACATCGCCGCGGCTGCCGGCGCATCCTGGGTGAAAATGATGTTCTTTTCGACCGTCGCCCGATCCTCAGAGCTCAGACCCGACTCAGACAGCAGGTATAGCAGCAGGAAATGCGACGGCGTGAATTGAGTGCACGCTATCTTGTGACCCTTGAGTTGTTCGATCGAATTGATCGACGCCAGTGAAACGATGCCGTCTCCACCTCTCGACCAGTCTTGCATGATGATTGATTTCGCCGACTGATGCTGTTCCGCAAGGATCGATGCTTCGCGCGCCCAGTTGTCGACCGTGTCCCACATGATATCGATGTTGCCATTGCGAAATGCGGCCAGCTTTGCGGCCGGATCCTCGAGCAATACAAACTTCACGTCCATCCCGTACTTCTGCTTGTAGCTGGAGCCGGCATTCGGATCGAGGCCGTTGTTGAACACGATTCCCGGCGAGTGCCCTGCCCAGGTGTTTATTCCCACCACGAGCGGCCGATTCAGCTTGCCGCTGCTGGCCAATGTAGAGCCGGAGACGCCGGTGGAACCCGTGTTGCGAGATGGGTCCGCAGGCGCATTCTTTAGCGCGTCGAAATCGCCCGCCGAGACCGCGGGTTGCACCTGGCTTGCGGATTGCTCCGCGCCCGCCCACTTACGGATTGCTGTTCCTTGGAAATGCCATGCCGTGTAGCCGACACCGGCAAGAATCACAATCGTGATGAAAAGTTTGGCGAATGGCGTCAACTTCATGCGGTACTCCCCAATGAACTACTTAAAGCGTCTTCTGACCGGTCGCGGCTTGCTGCGCGGCGCGCTTGGCTTTCAGGTCGGCAAGCTGCTGCTTCGCCTGGACGTCACCAGTCTGGCTTTTGAGCGCCGCGAGCCTCGAGTCAAGGGACGATGACGACAGTTCGTCGCCAAGATTCGCCTGCGCGATCGTATTCTTGATGTGCTCGCGGACCGTATCGAGCGCCTTGACTTCAGCATCGAGCGAAAGCCCCTCGAGCTGATCTTGAATCCTGAGGCGCGCCTGCGCGGATTGCATCCGAGCGAGCATCAGATCGCGTTCTGCCTTGAGCTTCTTGATTTCAGCCTGCACATTCAGTATGGAACTCTTGGCGGAGGTCGCGTCCTTCTGGGCCGTGTCGAGATCACCGCGCATATCCGCAAGATCCTGCGTCAATTGATTCTTCTTCTGAATCAGGACGACTGCGAGGTCGTCCTGGTGGGTATCGACGGCGGTATTCAATTCGGCTTCGGTTTGCGCAAGATCCTTGGTTGCCTGCGAGACGCGCGCATCAAGATCTTCACGCCGCCGAATGATCGCGGCAGTCGCGGACTTCAACTTCGAATACTTCTCGATCATCGAGTTGATTGCGTTCTCGTACGCGATCTCCGGATGGTCTTTCTCGACATCGGAAATCCAGAGGGAGACGAACCCCTTCCAGAGGTTGTACAGGCGCGAGATGACTCCGCTGTCGGCCATGATTATTTCGCCTTTTGATCGGACGGGTTGATGAGTTTGGGCGACTCGCGCACGACGCGAGCCACGGCTTCTTGACCAAAAAATTCCAATACGTGCTGAATCTCGAGTTTGCAATCATTGCACGCCTTCAACACCGCCTGCTGTTCGTCACCACGTTGGGCCATAACGGTCTTGATTTGGCTAATTTCGTCTTCATGCTGCGCGATTCGGCGCTGTGATTCTTCGATGACCTTGCGGGTATCCCGAGCGTCGGCCTGGATGTAGCCCTCGAGCGCCTGCACCTCATGGACGCCGGCCTCGATGATCTTTGCGATCGGTACGCCGAATGCCTTAAGCGAGGCTTCGACGATCTGTTTCTTGACCGTTGCATCCGCCTGCGTCGGTAGCGTCGCGAGGAGCTGACCCGCCTTTGTGCAATGCGCTCGCATCTCTGCGTCGATGCCCGCGGCATCGAATACTGCATCGAAATCGACTCGCCCACCCTGCGCCGGGGGAATGTCTTTGGAAAACGTTGCGGCTAAGGCAGCGGTGTCGTCCATCGGCGGCGTATCGCTGCCCCCGACGGTTGCGGGCGCCTGGCCGTCGTTCTGAACGACGAACCACCCGAGCACCGTGGATCCCCAGTTCTTCTTATCGCTCATCCCACGCTCTTATAGTGAAGTCGCCGACATCTCAGGGCGCACCGTTGATGTGAGTCCAGGCTGAACGAACTGCGGTCAATCACGTTCCGTTAGCCTCCCTGCAAAATCTGTCGCTGCGGAACAAAGTGTGCGTCAGCCAAACATCCGGAAAGTGTTCCAAGCACCTGAAAATGCTAACACGAAGTCCGGAGGATAGTAACCACGATGCGTTTTAGCAGACAAGCCGAGCGCCGGTCTAATCCAATCGAGCACCTCTATTCGCAGCTCGCTGACATATTGCGCTCTTTGGCGGCACTCAGACATTCCCCGCTCCGACTTCTGTGCCGATGAGAATCCGGTTCAATACAACATTTACGTAGTAGTTCGTTCGCCCCACTTTCTGCTTTTGCAGGAAGCCCTGTTCCGCCAGTGCATCGAGATATTTGGTGGCGGTAAGGCGTGAGACCTCAAGATCGCGTTCAATGAACGCGATCTTGGTGTACGGATGCGTGAACAGATTGTTGATCAGATCCTGACTGTAGAATTTGAACTGATTTCGAATGCGATGTTTATAGTCCAAAAGTGCGCTTCGAATTGCGACGATGGTGTTGACCGTATCGCCGGCAGTTCGCTCCACCGCGCTCAATATGTATAGCACCCATTCCTCCCAAGCATCGTTCTCTCGCACCTGCTGCAAGAGGCGGTAATAGTCGGCTTTGGTCCGAACGATGTGGCGGCTGAGATAGAGCACCGGGATATCAAGCAATCCTTGCTTGACGAGGTACAGCACATTAATTATTCGGCCTGTGCGGCCATTGCCATCATAGAAAGGGTGGATGCTCTCGAATTGGTGGTGAATCAGTGCCATCTTGATGAGTGGATCGGCATCAAATATTCGATCGTCATTCATGAACCGCTCCAGATCTCGCATCAGATCGATGATGACGTCCGGTTCCTGGGGTGGCGTATAGACGGTGTTGCCTGCGCCGTCCTTGAGTGCGGTGCCGGGGAGCTTGCGCAATCCCGCTGTGTTTCGCTCCAATTCCGCCTGAATTTGTAGCACATGATTCGTCGTCAGGAGGCCGCTATCTCTGACGAGATCAAAGCCAATCGCCAACGCCTGCCGGTAGCGCAAGACCTCTTTTGCCGCGGCGTTACTGAAATCCTCAGGCAGCGCATCGTCCTTAAACAGTTCATCATGCGTGGTGACAATGTTCTCGATCGCCGAGCTATCCTTGGCTTCTTGCAGCCCCAAGGTGTTGATGAGGATGGCTTGATTCGGAATTGACGCCGCGACACCCTTCAGCTCGGCGAGTTTGCGGCTGGCCAGGGCCAGCGCTTTCAGGATCGTCGGAGTCTCGAATCGGCCGGACGAAAGGCCGTCGAGGGCTGGAATGGTGGTCACAAGGTCTCTGTGATACAGCTACGTGTATAGAAAATGCCAATTTCTATACATGCTACTCCCGATTTGTATAAAAACCAGCGATTTTGGTATCGGCTCCCCTAACCAGGGTCTCCCTGCCTTTTCGCTTCCGATTCATCGAAGGCATCGATTTGCCATCACCGGAGATATTTGGACCCGATGCCTTCTATAGTAAGGCGGCGTGCCGCAACAGCTCCTCGACAACGACGCGGAAACCAATCTGAACTTTGTCTAAGTCTTCTTTCTGCGCGTGGAAGAATCGGCCATGTGCGGACATATGACCCACATCGCGCAACTGCGGAAGGAATTTTTTCGCGTTTCGCGATAGCGAAAGTGCTGGTTCGTTCAAAGCAATTGAAACTAAATCGGAAAGCTGTCGGTAATTATCGTCGGCTGCCTTGATCTTTTGCGCGATTCCCTTGTGCTCGAAAGCTTCTATGATGGATATCTCCACGAGACGGCGCATCATTACTGCAGACGCGTCGTACCAGCCACTGTCGAAGCACCCATTCATTTGGGTTCCAACAGAGACGAGATAACCGCGCTTGGCCTGGCTTAGAAGGGTTAGCGGAAACAATCCACCGGACTGCTCTTGCGCAGCTCCGGTGTTTGCTTGTTTCCAAGTTGTCCGTAATGAAAACACTAGCTCACGCATTGCTTTCACGCGAGCGGGTGTAGTAGTTGTAGGTTCGAAAACAGCCTGGATTAGCTCGGCCATTGCCGTTGTATCGCCGGCCGACTGAGCAGCGAGGTCTCGAAAGCAATTTGTGGCATCGGTGCGAAGTGTCGCCAGCCTGTTTCCGTAGAAATTATCATTTGCCAGATTCTGCCGATGCCTTCTGGCTTTTTTAGCAACATCCAGAGCTTGTTTAGCTAATGCCTCCAGAGCATCAGCACCGGAATTCGCGCTCCGCTTTCGCTGATGTTTGGTCACGCGGCTACCAATTTGAATATGCGAATGCCTGCTTCTTGTCCGACGTCCTTAGTTTTTGGCGCCTCAACTTCTTCTTCTGACACAGCTTTTGCAGCGGCCCGCTGAGAGAGGTCAATGGTATGTGGTGCCCACGATTTTCGAGTTCAGCTTTGACGTTGCTAATAGTCTTTGGCTTCTTAAAGAAACCTTCTTCGATCATTTCTGATATGTAAGCGCGGGGACCGGTTGTCGCGCCCGTCCGCGCCGTTCTTGCCTTCTTTTGTTTTCGCGTGGAGGGCCGCGGAGGATCCCGGTGAGCTCGAGCAGAACCACCTTGCAACAGATCGTCCAGTACTTTTTGGAAGGCGATGCGCTTTAGCTCAGGGTCACTTACGCTCGCAACTGCCTTCTCAGCTTGCGCAACCAATTCGCTATATTCCGGTTTATCGGCCATTCCGTGGTACTCCGCTTTTCTCTAAATCCTCAGTCCAGCCCCGCACAGGTAACGGGGGGCCGAGAGATAGATTACCGGACAAAGTAGCTAGAACAATGTGATCGCCATCCCGTGGCGGTCCTCGAGTAGACATTTATCGTCCCAGACAGCCTATTTCATTTCGAGGCCGATTATTAGTCCAATGGTCGCCGGAAATCCATGAGTGAAGGGTTCCGAGCGACCCGACGCTATGCTATCTCGCCAATTCTAACTGCTGCACTGGCGACCGATCGACGCTGCCTCGTCTAGCAATTGTCTCCGCCCGCTCCTGCCGGGTCAGCGGGACCTTGAGCGACTGCCGGAATCGCTCTACGTCGGCAGCAAGGCTGCCAAGGCCCTGCCTTTCAAGCTGGGCGCTAGTGGTCAGCCAATCATGCCGCACGGCCTCGGCCGTCTGCACAATCCGGCTGAGGCCTGGCACCTGGTGCGCCGTACGGGCTTCTGCAGCTTGAATCGCTCGCCGCTCGCGCCTCCATTCCACCCGCGACTCGCCCCGCTGGGCGGCCCTATAGATTCCATCTTTCGGATGATTCGAGAGGCGTCCACGGAGCTGTGCAGGCGTTGCGTTTGCTTCAATGCGATGATTCCGTAGGTGGCGTGCAAACTGCTCGCGCCAACGCCGCAGACCGGCCTTGTTTATATTCAGGCGCCCGTCTTCTCGGTCGTGGGCGCTGACAACGAGATGCACGTGCGGGTGAGCCTGATCGGTGTGCAGCACCATTGCGTACCGATGTTTAAGTGCAAACTCCTCCCGCGCAAAGTCCCGGCTCGCCGCCAGGAGCCGCGCGGGCGGCGTTTTGGATGGCATCGACAAGATGATGTTGTGAACGAGCTTTGGATTCCTCCGCCCGCCGCGCTCCATACTCGCCCAATTGTCTAGCAGGGCATCAAGATCGAGGTCCCAATCATCAATAAGCTTCGCTCCCACCTCCTTACCTACCATCCGCTCGCCATCGTCGGTTTCGATCTCAAGCTCCCCTCGCCTGCTGATGTACCCAAAATGTGCCGCAACGCCTCGCGTCGTGTGCGCGCCGCCCGAGACCTTGACCATCACTTCCGGCGCACCGCGTACCGTGCGTGCAATCTGCGCAATCTGAACAGGTGTGAAATGGAGCGGGCGCTCCGTGCCGCGCCGACCATAACTGACGATATCGAGTTCTGGGTTTGGCTCGCTGATTAGAAATGGGCTCTTCACTTAAGACTTTCTCTCACATCGACTCCAACTTCTTGGCCCCAATGTGGCCCAAAAGTAAGCGCGTTGCTATCCTGCGTTTCGCGCTATTTTCAGCGGAACTCAAACGAAGCCAATAATTTATTTTATTGAGCGCGACTGTTCACAATCGCTCCAATCACGAAGTACTGCTCAGGTAAGAGTTCCGCTGAAATTTCCGCGGAACTCGCTCCCACGAAAATCACACCTTGAGTCATAGTTGATACTGGAAAAGCGTCGATGAAAACGCTCGGAACCACACAACACGATCTGATCTGAAGCGCGAACATGTCATGCCGACTCGCACGAACCCTTTGCAGTTGCGACAGGATCCCTCTCTACTCTCGGGACAGCTACCGCTCGATTTCTCGACGCCGGCGCAGCGGTCGAAGTTGTCTCGTCCACAGTCTTCCAACAGCGTCCGAGAAGTTCCACTCGTTACCGCGCCCTCTCGATACCTCACCCGCCGTGAAGCCGCCGCGTACGTTCGCTGCAGTTTGCGATTCTTGGATGGCATGGAACTGCCTTTCATCCGCAAAGGCCGCTGCAAGGTCTACGACCGCATTGATCTCGATGCCCATATGCAGCAGGATAAGTGCCGAGGGCGGGCCTGGAAGGAGACTATATGGCCCGTGAACGTGGACTCTACCGCCGCAAGGATTCGCGGTTCTGGTGGATTGGCCTCGTTCTTAAAGATGGACGCCGCGTATGCCAAAGCACTGGGTGTATCAATCGCACCGATGCCGAAAGCCACGTCGTCCGCCTGAAGAACGAAGCGATAGAAGCGAAGCAGCAGGGGCTCCTCGGCATTTTCGTATGGCAGCAGGCGGTCGTGCGATATCTCGAGGAGTTCGCGGATAAGAGGAGCCTCTCGGATGACAAAGATCATCTGAAGAAGCTCGATCCTTATCTTCGATCCCTGAAGCTGGATGCGATCGATATGACGGTGTTGCAGCCGTTCATTCGCAATCGCAAGTTGAAAGATGGTGTCTCGAACGCGACGGTCAATCGCGCACTCGAGGTGGTTCGGCGGATATTGAATGTGGCGCATCAGGACTGGCGATGGCTCAAAGGGGTGCCGAAGATTCGGATGCTGAAGGAACCCCGGCGGCGCGTGCGCTTCTTAAGACGCGAGGAGGCTGACCGATTGATCGAGGCGTTGCCAGAGCACATGAAGCCGATCGTGGAGTTTGCGCTCTCGACCGGCTGTCGTGCGGGGGAGATCCTGGGGCTCGAATGGAGCCGCGTGGACCTCACCCGAAAAGTGGCCTGGCTCGATCACGGTACGACGAAGTCGGGTGATGGTCGCGGCATTCCCTTGAATGCGGATGCCGTGGCGGCGCTCGAAACGACGCGGGGACAACACCCGCGCTGGTGCTTCACCTTCGGGGGTAAACGCATCCAGCAAAGCTCCACCGCGTGGGGACAAGGCGAAGCAGCGCGCCGGGATCGAGGACTTCCGCTTCCACGACCTGAGGCACACCTGGGCCTCGTGGCACGTGCAGAGCGGCACTTCGCTCCCCGAACTGATGGAACTGGGCGGATGGAAGTCGTACGAGATGGTGCTGCGCTATGCGCACCTAGCCCCGGAGAAACTCTCCTTCGTGGCTGGACGCATTGAGCGGCAGGCATCGAGGCCCATCGAGGAGGCGCTGCAAGTGAAAAACGTAGCAAAAAACACTACGTTTTCGCTACGGTCGGTACATTGATGCTCAGTAACTTCTTGATCGAAAAGCGCGCCCGGACGGATTCGAACCGCCGACCACCTGGTTCGAAGCCAGGTGCTCTATCCAGCTGAGCTACGGGCGCCCGCGCGCAGTTTAGCGTTGATGGCGCCAATCGGAAACCTCGGGACGGCATTTAGGCGATGTAACTGCGCATTAGCGCAGTCCACCGCTGGCAATGATCGTTGTTAGGACAGCGACTTTTCCTGCGTGAGCGCTCATGGATTGCCTCTTTCCAATTCGTTGTTGAGTGAGTGAACTCGCATTTGTAAGCGTCAAGCCGCCATGTCTCGCAAGTGACCCTCCAGAAATGCGACCAGATGGGATTGCGACGCAGCTCCCACCTTTTGTGCGATGAGCGCTCCCTTATTGAACAAGAGCAGCGTCGGAATACTTCGAATGCCGAATTTGGCCGTCGTCGCCGAGTTCTCATCGACATTCAGCTTTGCGATTCGAATCTTGCCTTTGTAGGAACGCGCAAGCTCTTCAAGTATCGGGCCGATCATCTTGCAGGGGCCGCACCAATCAGCCCAGAAATCCACGAGCACCGGTAGCTCCGAGTGCAGCACCTCGTTCTCGAATCCTGCATCGCCGGTATGAAAAACTTCAGAATTGCTCACAAGCCCTCCGCGGTTGACGCCGACCAGTTCAAGCGTCATAAGGGCAGTCGTTGGGACTTCAAATCACATTTGTGCATGTGCAGAAGCCCAATAGGCATGTAGGACACTTAATGCCCCGGCGAACTGCATGCCCGGGGCGAACTCTTGCAACGCGGTGCACTCTAAGTGTGCGCCGCACTAACCAACAGGCTTTAAAGATAAATGGCAAAACGATGTGTTCTCCTGCTGGTAGCAATTGCCTTTACCTCCCTCGCGACGGCTGCCCCGGCACCATTCGACCTTGCCGGGCCTACGCTGGAGTTCAATGTGACCCGGGCCGGCGTCACGCTCCCTGCTTCGCAGGTGCCAAATCTCGCCCCGGGCGATCGGCTGTGGATAAAGGCCGACTTGCCGGAGAGCCAGTCTGTCGAATACTTAATGGTGGTCGCATTCTTGAGCGGCGCCACGAATCCGCCCCCGGAGAAGTGGTTCTTCGCATGCAAGATATGGTCGGCCAAATGCGGCAGTGAGGGACTTACCGTCACGGTGCCGCAGGGAGCGCAACAGGTCCTCCTCTTCCTGGCACCGCACACCGGCGGTGATCTGCGTACCGTGATGGGGGCGGTGCGCGGTCGGCCCGGTGCGTTCGTGCGCACCTCGCAGGATTTGAACCAGGCCGCACTCGACCGTTCTCGATTGGAAAAATTTCTTTCAGCCGTTCGCGTTCTCAACGAAGGCGATCCTTCGAAGCTGAAAGAAGCCGCACCGCTCTTGGCTCGAAGCCTTGCCATCCGGGTCGAGGACAAATGCTTGGATAGGATTCCCCAACTGCAGGCGCCGTGCCTCATGCAGGGGCAAGAATCGCTCATTCTCAATGACGGTCACAGCACCTCGATTGTCGAAGCTTTGACCACGGGTCCTGGCAGCGATTTGGCCATGGAAGCGAGCTATACCCCGCAGCTGAGCTACGGCTACTACAGCCCTTACATCGCGTCGGTGCTGGACATTGCGCGCATCTTGGAATCGTTTCGGACGGCTCAGTATCAATATATTCCAGCGCTGGCTTCGCAACGAGAAGACAAACTCGCATTGACGCTGAATGCTCCGCCATCCTTTCACAGTCCCATGTCGGTTCTGGTGATAGCGCTCCCGGCGGTCGAGCCGGCGCAGCTGCCGCCTCTGCACGCGGTGGATCCAAAGGAAATTTTCTGCGTCCGGCGTTCGAAGCTGGTATTGCCCGTCGATGGTGCACCCTTGGCATTCTCCACCGGCTATGCACACGGTTTGACGCTCAATGTCACCGGCAGGGACGGAAAAGCCATCGCCCTGCAGGCGGTCGCCGATCCGATACAAGGCGGCTATGTGGTCGACACCGCTGCCTTGGGAAATGTTGCGCTTGGTGACAGCATTCATGCCTCACTCAAGGGATATTGGGGATTCGAGCCCTACGAGGGCCCGACCTTTCGCCTGATCAATGTCCACGCAAAGTCCTGGGAATTGGCCGCCGGCGATGAAGCGGCGCTAATCGTCGGACGCCAGGACACGGTCCATCTGCAAGCCGACAGCGTAAGTTGTGTCGACGGCATCATGTTGAAGGATCCGGGCGGCAAACAGTTGAAAGTGGATTGGAAGGCGACCAGGCCCGACGAAGTCGAAATCAAGCTGCCGCTTCAAGACGCAACACCGGGAGCGATGACCCTGCTGGTGACCCAATACGGCAACAATCAACCCGATCCCATCCTCATTCATACCTTTGCCGATGCCGGGCGCATCGATGGTTTTGCCATTCATTCGGGCGATATCATCGGTGTCCTCAAGGGCAACCGCCTCGACGAGGTCGCCAGCCTGACGTTCAAAGGCAACGTGTTCGTGCCGGGCGAGCTCACCTCGAAGCATGGCATCGATGAATTGCCGATGGTTGCTCAGGACCCGCA
The DNA here is from genome assembly GCA_030775865.1 of Pseudomonadota bacterium. Taxonomy (GTDB): domain Bacteria; phylum Pseudomonadota; class Gammaproteobacteria; order Steroidobacterales; family Steroidobacteraceae; genus Bog-1198. The sequence goes on from JALYIH010000038.1 coordinate 29,031, forward strand.
ATCCGTCATGGCGCTGAAACCCGAACGCACCATCGCTGCGAAAATTACCCTGACCGACGGGCGTGTGTTTCCGCTTCTCGGCGTCGTCGATGCACCGCGGCCGGTCGTGACGTTGCTGGGGATGAACGTACAATCGTCTCCGTCAAGTCACGACAGCAATATCCAGCTGGCCGAGCAAAGCGAACTGCCGCAAGACGCGACCCTGACGTTTTCCTTGCGGACGCAATCGCCGGCGGTGTTTGCGCGAGACGAATATATCGAAGTCGCCACCGGCGATGAATCGTCCACCACGGCATTGAGCTTCAGCAACGGCGGTGTGATGCTCGAGAATTCGCAAGTGGCGGTGGCCACCCTCAATCCGGCAAAGGTATTCGGCGGTGCCGCATTCGGTCCGCTGCAATTTCGAGTCAATTCCAAAGGCGTCGCAGGCGATTGGCAACCCCTGGCCAATCTGGTGCGCCTGCCGATGCTCAAGGATTTGAAGTGCCCCGCCACGCCGGAACTGGCCTGCAAGTTAACGGGCTCGAATCTTTTCTTGATCGATTCAGTTTCCAATGATCCGGAGTTCACTCATCCGGTGAAGGTGCCGGACGGTTTTCTGGGATCCGCGCTCCCCGTGCCGCACCCCAAAGCCGGCTACTTGTACGTCAAATTGCGTGACGACCCATCGGTGGTCAATAAGACCTCGCTCGCCACGCAAGAAATCCCCCCTTCGGCCGAGGAGGCGGCGCGCGCCGACGCCCGCAGTTCTGCGGTGCCCGGCGAGCATCCACCCGAGACGGGTGCACCGACGATTCGCTAAATACGAGCGATGCGCGCGGCCAGGAAGCGCCGCTCCGGGTCCAGCGTGGCGGTTCTAAGGGCCGTGCCATAGGCCTCTCGGGCTTCCTCGGCCCGACCGAGTTGCTCGAGAAAGCGGCCTCGCGCCGCATGCAGCAAGTGATACTGCGTCACCTTGCCGCGCGCCGCCAATGAGTCGACCAAATCGAGCGCCTTCGCGGCGCCGTCCACCATCGACACAGCCACCGCATGATTCAATTCGATCACGGGCGTCGGTTGTAATCTCAGCAGCACTTCGTAGAGTCCTACTATCTGCGGCCAGTCCGTAGCCTGCTTGTCCCCCGCTCGAACATGCAGTGCCGCTATGGCGGCCTGCACCGCGTACGGACTCACCTGTCCGCGGGCGGTAAGGGATTTGTCGACGAGCGCGAGTCCTTCCGCGATTTCCTCCTGGTCCCATTGCGATCGGTCCTGATCATCGAGCAGTACCACGTCACCGGCATCAGAGACCCGAGAGGCGCGCCGCGCATCGTGCAGAAGCATGAGCGCCAGAAGGCCCATGACACCGGCATTGTTGGGCAGCAACACATCGAGAAGCCTTCCCAGCCGAATCGCTTCGGCGCACAACTCCACATCGATCAGCCGAGTGCCTGCGGTGGCGGCGTAGCCTTCCGTGAATACGCCGTACACGACGGCCAGCACGCCGTCGATGCGTTGGTCGAGAACTGAAGGGTCAGGTGTCTCGTAGGGGATGCCCGCGTCGCGGATTTTTCTCTTGGCCCGCACCAGGCGCTGCGCCATGGTCTCTTCGGTGACGAGGAAAGCGCGCGCGACGGCTTGGGTAGACAGTCCGCAAACCTCACGCAAGGTGAGCGCGATCTGCGCCTCGCCGTTGAGGGCTGGGTGGCAGCAGGTGAATATGAGGCGCAGTCTATCGTCGCCGAATATCGCCTCGTCCGCCTGGTCAATCTCGGCAAACCCCTCGGCTTGCGCCGCGGCCAGCTCGCGATCGGCTATGTTTTCCCGAAAAAATACCTGGCGGCGTATGCGATCGATCGCCTTGTTGCGCCCCGTGCTGATCAGCCACGCCCGCGGATTGTCGGGCGTACCGTGCTGAGGCCATTGTTCAATGGCGGCGGCAAATGCCTCTTGCTGCGCTTCTTCCGCCAGATCGAAATCGCCGAGCAGGCGGATCAATGTCGCGAGGACCCGACCCGCCTCTCGGCGGAAGATTTCTTCGATCTGCGCCGCAGCGCTTGCGCCCATGCAGCGAATGACCGCTGTCTTCAACTCATCGGCCAAATGGGCCGCACTTCGATGCTTCCCCACTTCGCGCCGGGAATGCGCGCTGCGATGGCGGTCGCTTCATCCAGATTCTTTGCCTCGATCAGGTAGTAGCCGCCCAACTGCTCGCGCGTCTCGGCAAATGGCCCATCGGTAATGGCGGTCTTGCCGTTACGTACACGCACGGTGGAAGCCGTGGAGGCAGGTTTCAAGCGGTCCCCCGCCTTGAAGTGCCCGGCCTGCACGATTGACTTGGTGAATTCCATATAATCATCAGACATTTTCTTGAGTCCGGCTTCTCCGAACGCCATGACTTCCGCTTCATTGGTGTAAATAAGTAAAAGATAGTTCATGTGTAGTTCCTAAAGGATGGGAGGCGCGATTCGCCGTTACCTAGTCGAACCGCCGCCGGCAAATTCGACATTTGACTCCAGCAATCCCTGTACGGAATGGGGTAAAGGATGCACGGCGGGTGGCTGAGATGGCGGTGCGCATGACGGGTTACCACTATAGCGGGAACTATAATCGACGCCCCAATCAAATAAATCTGCCAAATCAGACGCTTACAGTATACCGTCGCTGCGCTGGCGGCCTTGGGCCCTTGGCCGTAAGATCATACTGGTTCTGTTTCACCTCATTCGTCTCGATAACTAGAGGATTCCCGATGAAGGCTTGGATACCGCTCACGCTTGTTTTCGCATTCGGATTGGCCGCCCACGCACAGGCGACATGCTCCTACCCGCAATCGCCCGCCAAGCCCCCCGATGGCAAAACAGCGACCAAGGACGAAATGACGGCCGCGGCGCAGGATTTCAAACGTTACAACGGCGAGATGAATGTCTATCTGGACTGCATCAAGCTCGAGATGGACTCTCCCCCGCCCGCCGATCCATCCAAGCTCACGGCCGATGAGAAGAAAAAGGCAGACCAGCAGCACAAACTGTATGTCAAGAAGAACGACGCCGCCGTCGATGAACTGCAAGCGGTTGTCGGCCGATTCAATGAGCAGTTGAAAATCTACAAAGCGAGGCAGACGCCGTAACTTTCATGGCGGCGGATTTCCCTCCGCCGCCGTTGTCGAACTATGCAGGCCGCTACGCTCATTACTCCGCGTCTGGCCGAAGAGGCGATTTACTCTCGGCTGACGTGTTTACCCATCGAATCACTGCCGTTGACGCAGTGTGTCGGCGGAACACTGCGCGAAAATGTTTATGCCGAGCGCGACGCCCCGCCGTTCGATCGGGTTTCCATGGACGGTATGGCGGTGGACAGCGAAGCGTTGCGAAAAGGTCAACGCCGGTTTCACATCCAGGGCATACAAGCCGCAGGTTCGCCGGCGATGAAGCTCAAGAGCGCAGATCACGCCATCGAAGTCATGACGGGTGCAATC
>JALYIH010000039.1 GCA_030775865.1 Pseudomonadota bacterium
GATCGATGCCCATCAGATACAGCATCGTCGCGTGCAGGTCGTGTACCGACACGCTATTCTCTACCGCATTGTAGCCCAGCTCGTCGGTCGCGCCGTAACTGATGCCGCCCTTGATGCCGCCGCCGGCCAGCCACATCGAAAAACCTTTCATGTGATGGTCGCGGCCATCGCCCTGGGCCATCGGCGTGCGGCCGAACTCGCTGCCAAATACGATCAGCGTATCGTCGAGCATGCCGCGCGCTTTGAGATCCTTGACCAGCGCCGCGGCGCCCTGATCGACTTCGCCGGCGCTGCCCTGCATGTGGCTGCGAACCGAGCCGTGATGGTCCCAATCGCGATGGTAGAGCTGAATGAAGCGAACGCCGCGCTCGGCCAGCCGGCGGGCCATCAAACAATTGGCGCCGAAGGAGCCGTCGGGCCCCTGGATGCCATACATCGCCAGCGTGCGCTGCGATTCGCTGGCGAAATCGCGCAGGGCCGGCACCGAGGTCTGCATGCGAAACGCCATCTCGTACTGGCTGATGCGCGTGGCGATTTCGGGATCGTCGACCACGCCGTCGTGCAGCCGGTTGAGCTGCTGCACCGCATCGACGACGTCGCGTTGCCGTTGACCATCGACGCCTTGCGGACTGGTGAGGTACAGCACCGGATCGCCGGTGCCGCGCATGTGGACGCCCTGGTAGCGCGACGGCAGGAAACCGGAGTGCCATTGCCGTTGGGCGATCGGCTGCGATTGCCCGAAGCGGCCGTTGGAGGTCAGCACGCAGAAACCCGGCAGGTCGTCCGCCTCGCAGCCGAGACCGTATTGCACCCACGAGCCCATCGCCGGCCGGCCAGAAATAGTCGTGCCGGTATTCATGAACGTATGGGCCGGGTCGTGGTTGATCGCATCGGTCTTGAGCGAGCGGACGATGCAGATGTCGTCGGCTATGGAGCCGATGTGCGGGAAAATCTGGGCGATCTCCTGCCCCGATTGGCCGAAGCGCCGAAACGGATGCTGCGGCCCGAAGCAGCGCAAAGCCTGCCCCTGAAGCTGCGCGATCGGCTGCCCCGTCGTGAACGACGCCGGCATCGGCTGCCCATGCATCTGCACGAGGCGCGGCTTGGGATCGAAGCTCTCCAGATGCGACATCCCACCCGCCATGTAGAGCCAGATGACGCGCTTGGCCTTCACCGGCAGGTGCGGCTGGATGACGCCGGGCTGCTGGGCGCGGCTCGATTGCGGCAGCATCGTCGCGAGCGCGGCCATGCCCATGCCGGCAGCGGTGTCGCGGAGGAAAGTACGGCGCGTCGCATGTCGAAGGCTACGAGCGTTCATTGGGAGTGTTCCCTTCTAAGGTGGAGTCAAGCTTTATCGCGGTGATTTGCTTTATCATCTCGATCTCAACTGAAACCAATTCGGCGATCATGTCTTCCGGCGACATCCCTCGCTCCTTCATTTGGGGGATCAGGCCCGTGTTCGTCCAATTCCATCCCCGGCTCTTAATGATCCTCTGCTTGACCTCGCCACGGTGGTCCACAAAACCAGAACACACAGCCAACGCAGTGGTGAATCCAGCCAGAAAAATCAAAGCTTTTTTGGGATCATGGTCGCCAATGTACATGGCAGGACGATCCTTCAGTCCGGCAAGACATTTGAACATAGTCGTAAGCTGTTCTTCGCTCATCATCATGGCCCCTCGCTAGATTCACGATTGCCCGCGACCACCCATGCCATCGATAATCTCGCGCTTGACGTAAACCCAGGCTTGGCCAGGTTGTGGACTCGTCCGTTGCAATTCAATTCGCCGTTCCAACTCCACTAGTTGCCAAGACGGCACCGGGATGTTGTCGGGATTCTGCGACATGCTGTCCCATAGTGCCTCGATGAGCTTGAGCTTTTCTTCAATGCTCAGGACCAATGCCTGTTCCAGCAGGCTTGCCGTGCGTCGCCCCATCAGTTCCCCAACTGCTCTTCAATATTCTGGCTCGCGTGCAAAACTCACGTGATCAAAACATGCGGTTCATATCGCCGGTACACCACGACGTAGTTCTCGAATCCCTTCACAAGGCAATAGCGCAATCCGGCGCGTTTGGGATTGGACGATTCCCATTCGCTTCCCATATCCGGAAACGCCGCAATCAGCGCGATCGTTTCGTCAAGCGCTTTCAGAAACCGCACGGCGCTGTCATCCGCCTGTGCAG
>JALYIH010000040.1 GCA_030775865.1 Pseudomonadota bacterium
GAATGATCACGGTCTTGGAAGGGACTGTCCGGATGCGGCAGTAGCTCAAGAAACGATTGATCGCTGGGATATCGCTTAAGGCTTTTGCCCCTTCTTCCATGGTCACTCCCGCTGTTTTTTAGTCGCTTAAACGCCGATGCTGGCGCACGTTTTATTACATAAGTCCCGGAATCGCAAGCACTAAAGGGTTCCGGCACGGTTCGGTTACCGCCCGAGTTAGACCCAATACGAGCCGCGCGTCATCAGCAAGGATGTCGCGCGCATCGCCCATGTTATTGGAATCGGCAGCGCTTTACCTCCCATCGAGGCGGCTTTCGCGCCGTGCTGCACCTCATCGTGGGTCATCTGTTCGAGTATGGCGCGACTTCGCAAGTCTTTCGCACTCAAGCGCCCCAAATGATCGCGCAAATGCGATTCGACCTGTTTTTCGGTCTCAGCAATGAACCCGAGGCTGAAGCGATCGCCAAGAACGCCGGCCAACGCACCCATGGTGAGGGAGCCAAAGTACCAGAGAGGGTTCAAAAGGCTGGTTCGGCCTTTCAATTCTGTCAGCCGCTGCTCGCACCACGCGAGGTGATCGATCTCCTCGGCGGCGGCCTGATGCATTGCCGACTTGACTGCCGGGTCGCGCGCGGTGAGGGCCTGTCCCTGGTAAAGCGCCTGGGCGGCGACTTCCCCGGAATGGTTGACCCGCATGAGGCGCACCGATTCCAAGCGTTCGGCCTCCTCGAGAGGCTGCGCGACGGGGGCGGCGGGAACGCCGCGGGAGGCGCGCGGTGGTACGCTTAAGGTCTTGATTATCTTATCGATTTCGCCTAAGGCTAGGTCTAGACGATCGAATCTGCGGGCATCCATCGATACATTATATTATATGCGCTGCAGCTTAAGGTTGCCGGACTGGCATCTGCGCCCGCTGTTCTGTACACTTTCGCGCCTTTCGTTAACGACCCGAATCACTTGAGTATTTCCATGTATACCGTATTTTCAAAGCCCGAAGAAACCCGCGGCGACTGGTTCCTCGTCGACGCGACAGGCAAGACCCTCGGCCGTTTGGCTTCGGAGATTGCGCATCGCCTGAAGGGTAAGCACAAGCCGAATTATGCGCCGCATCAAGACCTTGGCGATCACATCGTCGTCGTCAATGCCGGCGAAGTGCGCGTCACGGGCGCCAAGCTCACGGACAAGTTCTATCACCAGCACACCGGCTACGTCGGCAATTTAAAGAGCATCTCGCTCGGCAAGCTGCTCCAGGAGCACCCGGAGCGGGCGATTCAGTTCGCAGTCAAGGGGATGCTGCCCAAAGGTCCGCTGGGACGACGCATGTATAAGAAGCTGCACGTATTCGGCGGCAAAGACCATCCTCATCAAGCACAGCAGCCCAAAGCGCTGGAAATCTAAAAGTTCTAGGACAATCAATGGCAAATACAGCCGCGAATTCCTTTTATGGCACGGGCCGTCGCAAAACATCCAGTGCGCGGGTTTACCTGCGTCAAGGGTCAGGCAAGGTGTCGATCAACGGTCGCACCTTGGATGAATTCTTCGGCCGCGAAACCGGCCGCATGATCGTGCAGCAGCCTTTCGGTGCGGTCCAACTCGACGGCAAATTCGATGTCGAAGCGCATGTCGAGGGCGGCGGAATCACCGGCCAGGCCGGTGCGATTCGCCATGGGATTACCCGAGCGCTCATGGCTTACGATGAAACTCTCCGGTCGCCGTTGCGCAAAGCAGGCTTTGTCACCCGCGATGCACGAGAAGTCGAACGTAAGAAAGTTGGTCGTCGCAAGGCTCGTCGCGGCACCCAGTTCTCGAAACGCTGATCGGATAGGCATTCCCCGCCTGACTGCAGAGATGAGTCTCGGTTTGCTGCTCGCGCAGCGAACCAATCGGACGGGGTCGCCTCGACCCCGTAGATTCGCGCGTAGCGCATCGACAAGATTTGGGGGATCGTCTAGTGGTAGGACAACGGTCTCTGACACCGTTTACCTAGGTTCGAATCCTAGTCCCCCAGCCAAACAGGGCCCGCACTTGCGGGCCCTTTTCTTAACGGTGTGTGCATCGGAGTCTGCCTCCTAAATGTCCGGTGAACGCAATTCGGGTCAACGGCTCGCCCCCATGGCGCTGGCGGCGCTCGGAGTCGTGTTCGGCGACATCGGCACCAGCCCTCTCTATGCCATGTCGGCCTGTTTCGTGGGTCCGGGAATCGCAGTTACGCCGGAGCACGTGCTCGGCGTGCTGTCGCTGATCTTTTGGTCGCTCGTTCTGGTCATTTTGCTGAAGTACGTCACCGTCGTGCTCAATGCGGACAACAAAGGCGAGGGCGGCGTATTGGCATTGACCGCGTTGGTCATCAACACCGCGCGCGCCAGCCCACGGCGCAAACTCTATGGCACGCTGGGTATTCTCGGCGCGTCATTATTTTTCGCGGACGGCGCCATCACGCCGGCCATATCGGTGTTGAGCGCCGTCGAAGGTCTGCACGTCGCAGCACCGGATGCACAGATCCCGGTGTTGCCGATCACGCTCATCGTGCTGGTCGGGCTGTTCATCATCCAGAAAAAAGGCACAGGCTCCGTCGGAAGGGTGTTCGGCCCGGTGATGTTGTTTTGGTTCGCGGTACTGGCGAGCATGGGACTCTACTGGATCTTGCGCGAGCCGGGGGTGCTGCTGGCGATCGATCCGTCGCGCGCCATCGGCTTGCTGGCCCAGCATCAGGTCGGCGCACTGGCGGTCCTGGCCGGCGTATTTTTATGCGTGACCGGCGGCGAAGCTTTGTATGCGGACATGGGACATTTCGGCAAGCAGCCGATTCGCTTGGGCTGGATGTGCATCGTCATGCCGGCATTGGTCATCAACTATTTCGGCCAAGGTGCGATGCTCATCGAGAACCCCGCAGCCATCAGCAATCCATTCTATTTGATGGCGCCTGCTTGGTCGCTGCTGCCCTTGGTCGTATTGGCCACCGCCGCCACCGTCATCGCCTCGCAGGCCGTCATCTCGGGCGTCTTCTCGGTGACCACGCAAGCAGTCAGTTTGGGTCTTCTGCCGCGCCTGCGCGTGGAGCACTCCTCCGCGTCTGTTGCCGGACAGATTTATGTGCCGACCATGAATTGGATACTCATGGTCGCGGCGCTGGCATTGGTCGTCGGATTCGGCAGCTCGGCCGCGTTGGGTGGGGCTTACGGCTTGGCCGTCTCCGGTGCCATGACCATCGTAACGCCGTTGACTTTGAGCCTCATCAAATCGCGGACGGGTAGGAACAGCCGCTTCCTGCGTACCGGATTGTCGCTGCTCTTCGTCGTCGACATCGCGTTTTTGCTGGCGAATTTGACCAAGCTCGAGGATGGCGGCTGGCTGCCTCTGGTATCCGGTTTGATCATTTTCTGGCTCATGCAAACCTGGCAGAGCGGGCGCGCCTCCCTCATGGCGCGTCTGCTGCGCGAACAGAAACCGGTACGCGATTTCATCGAAGACTTGAAGCGCGACCCGCCGGTTCGCGTGCCGGGTACATCGATCTTCTTGGACCAGAAGGCGTCCGGAATACCCCGCGCCTTGCTCAACAACATCAAATTCAATCGCGTCATGCACGAACGGGTAGTTCTGCTGACCGTCGTCACCCGCGAAGTGCCGCGCGTCGCTGCGCCTAAGCGAATCACCGTTACGCCGGTATGCGAGGGCATCGTTCGGGTGGTGGCTCAGGTGGGGTTCATGGAGAAGCCCAACATTACGACCATCTTGAGGGAGGCGGAGAGTCACGGCGTGTCGTACGATCCCGAACTCACGACCTACTTCTTGAGCCGGGAGGAATTGCTTCCGGGGCGCCGCTCCGATCTGCCGCCGCTTCGGCGCAAGGCATTCATGCAGATGGCGCGCAACGCGCAGGTCATTGCGGACTACTATGGATTGCCGCCCAATCGCGTCATTGAGATCGGCACCCGGTTGGAAATATAAACAAGCGGACCTGGCGCTTAGGCTAATTCCAAGACTTTCACGCCGCCGTCCCCCGCCACGATGAGCACATCGGCGCGGCGCCAGGCAAACAGACCCACCGTCACCACGCCGGCAATTTGATTCACGGCGGATTCCAAGGCTTTCGGGTCGGTGATCTTGAGATGGTGGACATCCAAGATCGGATTGCCGTTGTCGGTGATAACCCCTTCACGCCATACCGGCTGTCCGCCGAGCTTCACGAGCTGCCGCGCGACGTACGAGCGGGCCATGGGTATGACCTCCACGGGCAGCGGGAAGGTACCCAGCTCGGGCACCAGCTTGGAGTCATCGATGATGCAGATGAATCGCTTCGAGGCGGCGGCGACCACCTTTTCGCGCGTCAGTGCCGCGCCGCCGCCCTTGATCAACACGCCGTCGGCGGTGGCCTCATCGGCGCCGTCGATATACAGCTGAAGATCTCCCGAGGTATTGAGGTCGAGTTCCTCGATACCCGCGGCTCTCAATTTTTCGGAGGTTTGGCGCGAGCTCGAGACTGCGCCGGAGAGCTGGATTTTACGGTCTTTCAGCACTTCTATGAGCTGATTCACCGTGGAGCCGGTGCCTATGCCTAACACCATGCCGCTTTCGATGTAGGGGACCGCGGCTTGCGCGGCGCGGCGTTTTTTTTCCGATGAATTGTCCGAGGGCACGCTAAATTTCCTACCTTCAGAAACAACTGTGCCCGCTTACGCGGGCACAGTTGATTACTTTCGAAGGCTTACTTTTTCTTAGCGGCCTTTTTCTTTGCTACCTTCTTCTTCGCCTTCTTTGCTTTCGCTGCCATGATAGAAACTCCG
>JALYIH010000041.1 GCA_030775865.1 Pseudomonadota bacterium
TGTTGTTGCTGGTGCCCAATGCCGCCTTGGATCGCATTGCGGCGCGGTCCACACACTTTTCCCTGGCTCTGGCACGTCTCTGCGCGCGGCGCCTGCGGCATAGCAACGCCTCAGAGTACAAACCGAAGCGCGCGCACATCTTTGCCATCGTGCCGAACAGCATAGAGGTCGATGTGGCTGACTTCGCCGCTCGTCTTGTCGATGAGTTGGGCAAAACCGGCCGCACCGAGCTGGTGTGGGATGCTCGCGCCATCACGCACACCGCGACGTGGTTCAATCAGATCGAAGAAGTAAACGACTACGTCGTGTACGTCGCAAATTGGGCCGCTTCCGGCTGGACGCGGCAGTGCTGTCGGCAAGCCGATGTCATCCTCATGACGGCACCCGCTGCAGGCCGCATCAGCGCATGGCCGACGGGCATCGCAGAGGCAGCCATGGCGCGCGGCGCGCGGGTCGAGCTGGCCCTGCTGCACGCTCGGAAAATCCGACCGGGGGCCGCTGCTCCTTGGCTCAAAACGCTGCCCGTCACGCTGCATCATCACATCGCTGAGTCCTCCGACTACAGCAGGCTCGCGCGCCTATTGATGCGCCGAGGGGTCGGCCTGGTGTTGTCGGGCGGCGGCGCGCGAGGGTTTGCGCACTTGGGGCTGATTCGGGCACTGCGCGAAGCGCAGGTGCCCATTGATTTTCTGGGCGGCGCCAGCATTGGCGCCATCATCGCCGCGGGGGTGGCGATGGGATGGAGCGATGAGGAAATGCGGCAGCGCTATCGCAGAGGCTTTGTCGACACGAACCCGGTCAACGACTACACCTTTCCCTTCCTGGCCCTGACACGCGGCAGAAAAGTGTCGCGTTTGCTCGAGCGCGAATATGGCGCCGCGATGATCGAGGATCTGCGCCATCCTTACTTCTGCGTCAGTGCGAATCTGACCACGGGCCGATTGTTCGAACATCGCACCGGCAGCATTGCGCACGCACTGCGGGCCTCGGTCGCGATCCCCGGCGTCATGCCGCCGGTGTTTCACGAGGACGGCGTGTTGGTGGATGGCGCCGCCATCAATAACCTGCCGGTCGATGTCATGCAAAGCCATGCACCGGGTTTCGTCATCGGCTGCGATGTCGGGGCCGATCGAAATTTCGGTGAGCGCCGTGTCAATATTTTCCAGGTCCTGATGCACGCCGGGATGGTCAACAGCGCTGCGAGCGAGCGTGCTCAACGCGAACTGGCCGACGTGCTGTTGAAGCCGCCGCTGCCGAATATCGATCTCTTGAACTGGCAGGCCTTCGATCGAGCGATTCAGGCCGGCTATGACTACGCGCGCATCGCGCTGGATGAGCTGCCGGGGATTCCGCACCTGATTCCGCCGGCGATCCCGGCCCCCAGGGCAAATTCGGCGGCCATTGAACTGGAAAGGAGAATTGCCGCTTCGATTGCCGCCGGCTAAAGAGCAGGCCGCCCGAGGCCAAGAGAATCTTAAGACAGGCTCTTAGCGATTCTGTCGACCCATTCCAGTTCCGCGGGACTGTACTGGGAAAAATTGAGCCGATTCAAGCTGACCGGTTGAATCTTGCCCCCTGCGGCCGACTGTGAAATGCGAAAGCAATGAAACTCGTGTTCGCGGCTTGCCGCAAACCCGATCACGAATTGCACTTCGCCGGACCCCTTCGCCCAGGAGCTGTTGACCCGCGGGTCGCAAATAACGAAGAACGCATCGTCCATCGGCCGCAAGCCGAAGGTTCCCTCCACGTACAGTCCTTCGAAAAATGACCGCACTTGAGCGATCAGCGTCTCGGCCACCTCGGCCGGCGAGCTCGCCGCGGCGACCCAGCGCGTACCGTGCTCGATGCTGCTCAAAATGAACAGCGCCAAGCGCCGCGCCGAAAGGTAGCGCCAATCGGCATTCGCCGTATTCCCTGCCGCCAAGGTACGCGGCCTCAAAAATAAGCGGGCGGTCGAGCGTATGGCCTGCATGGTATTGACACCCAGACTTGCGAGTCTGATGCGCCGATCTTCGCCGACCAGGCAGGCCGGCCTGAATCCGGGGCGCAGGACGGGCTCTTCACGATCCGTCGGCAGCCACACAGGGGAATTTTCATCCAACCGCGCCAGCATCCCGGCCACCGCTCCGCAAGGGGCGAAGGACTCGAAATGGCCGCGGAGCTTGTCGTGAGCGAGCACGCGCGGAAAGTACATGAGCGCATTTTCATTGGGAAAATTCCATTCGCGCAAACCCGTCAGCGCGTCGTCCGCCGTCTGCCACGTCGACGGCGGATCGACGATCAGCAGTGCGCGGCGCTCCTTGCAATAGCGCGCCGCAACCAACAAGGCGCTCGGGCCCACGTCCTGATCGCGCGTCAACGGCGGAATGCATAAGAAATTGAAGTACTCCGCGTGATCGAGCGCGAATACACCGCTGTGATCCAGACTCGAACCGATCAGGTCATAGTCGGTAAGCGGCGCGCCGTCGTCGCCATCGGAATTGGAATTCACGTATGCGGTCGCCAGGCCGCTCGCCGGATCCAAGGTTCGATCGGGCCGCTGCAACGGCATCTCCCCGTTCAGCCGAATCAGCGCCGAATTCGCAGTCGCGTGCGGCAAGTAGCGCTCGTCGGTCGGCAGCACCGAGACCCGCTGGAATATCTCCTGATCTTCGACTTGCCCGGTACCCTGAGCGCGCACCCGCTGCACGGTCAGATTGAACAAGCCAGCCTCATGCGCGGCGATATTGTCAAAGTCGACGCTGGCCCGTAAGAACTCGCGTGTGCCCGGGCGCAGAGCCTGCAGCCGCAGCACCGAAGGTCCAGCCTTCAAGGTCAGGGTTGCGGAACGGGCGCCGTTCACGACCCGCACGATGAAGGCCTCGCGGCCGCCGTTATCGAAGAATTGCTCGATGGCATAGCCTAAGAGGCTGGGCTGCCACAGGCCGCCGAATCCGTGTTGGAATTCTGCGAAGCTCCTGATGAATACGGGACGATTGACGGGCCCGCGCAATGTGCGGCCGACGAAGGCGGTGCGCGCCGTCGGGAGACGCGAAATGGATTGGTCGGGGCCGCGCTCTTCGGCGACCTGTAGTCCTAGATTGTTCGGCGTCACCGAATTCTATTCATGAGAGGTGCACTTCGCGAACTGTATCACAAGTCCTCTCCTCACGACGGCGCTGCTCTTCGAGGCGGCACTGTTCCTCTTCCGCCTTCTTGCGCGAAATCTCCTCGAGCATGACTTTCATCCACTCGCTGATCATTCGCTCGTCTCTTCTCGCGGATCGACAATGGCTTCGATCGCCTTGACGGTCTCCGGATGGTAACCGGGGCGCGCCCTGGCGAAGACGCGTTTCGCGACTTGCTCGCCTGCCGGCGCTTTCATCAGTGCCTCGTACAGCGGCGCGATGAGCTTGCGGCGTCCGACGGTATTCAAATATTCCTCGAGACGCGGAAAGCTCGGCTGATAGTCGTTGGCAATGACCAGCTTGAACCAGCTATGCGCAATCTCCGCATTCGGGCTCTTGCTGAACCCATAAGCTTTATCGAGGTCGGCGAGTTGAGCAGGCAGCAGCGTCGCGGGCATGTTGTTCAGGAAGTACAGCCATTGTTGAGCGAGCCAGTCCATGCCGAATTTCTTCGGCGGGAGTTTCCCGGCGAGCCATGCCGCTCGCGCCGCGTCCACCGGCTGAAACATCGTGGTTACGGGCAGCACGGCGTCCGCCGGCAACCCGGAGTTGAAAACCCAGGCGTTGACTTGATCGCGGGTCACGATGTCAGGAAACGGATCGAGCAGATTCTCCTGCAGGTACGCCAAAAACTGTTCGGTGGTGATGCTCTTGAACGCAAAATGATCGAAATACCCGCGCAGGAACGCATCGAAGCGTTCCCTGCCGAATTTGGCGTCCAGGTAATTCAAGAACAGCCGGCCCTTCTCATAGGGAATTTCGCTGAACACCGCATCCGGGTCGCGGTCGCGCAGATCGATGGCAAGAATCTGGTCGGGGGGTTTCAGCTTCGCGAGATCGTCCCGCAGCGAATTCAATCCGAGAACCGCTTCCATGGAGGCACGCTGCTCTCCATACACCGTCGTCATGATGCGGCTTTCCATATAGTCGGTGAAACCTTCATTGAGCCACAAATCGCGCCACGTGGCGTTGCCGACCAGGTTTCCCGCCCAGGAATGCGCGAGTTCATGCGCGATCACCGACACCAGACTCTTATCGCCCACAATGATCGTGGGCGTGATGAAGGACAGACGCGGATTCTCCATGCCTCCTGCCGGAAAGCTCGGCGGCATCACCAGCACGTCATAGCGTGACCAGCGATAGGGTCCGAAGGTCTTTTCGTTCGCCTGGATCATCGATTCCGTATCCGCGAACTCCTTGGCGGCCGCCTTCAGCATGGATTTTTCAGCATAAACCCCCGTGCGCGGCCCGGTTTCTTGAAATTCCAGGTCGCCCACCGCGAGTGCGATCAAGTAGGAAGGCACGGGCTGCGGCATGACAAAGGTGTAATTACCGTCGCGCTTCGCCTTGGGATCATTCTCGGCGCTCATGACGGCACGCACCTTCGAATCGGTGTGCACCTTGGCCCTATAGGTGGCGCGTACCTGCGGAGTGTCCTGGAGAGGTATCCAGGTGCGCGCGCCGATGGGTTCCGATTCGGTATAGAGGAAAGCCTTGTGCCGAGCGGTTTGTTTCGGCGTCAACCATTGCAGCGCCGCAGAAGCCGGCAGCGTTTCGTAATCGATTCTGATCAATTCGGTACCCTTCTTCGAGGGCGTCAGTTCGATCACCAGCGCGCTGCCCAGGATCGGATCCGGCTTTTGCAAGTGGAACGGCCGGCTGACCCAAATCGCCTGGTTTTTGCCGGTTGCGCCCAGTACATCCGTGGACTTCTGGGTGACGTCCAGGATCATGAGGTCCTTGGTATCGAGCACGATCTGCGTGGCCCTCGGATCCAGGCGCTTGAACTCGAGCGCGGCGACGCCCCTGATCGTTCTGTCCTCGAGATCGACCCGCAAATCAAGTTCCAAATGCGTGACTCGAAATTGATCCACATTGGCGTAGGAATGATAGTCGAAGGTGGGATCGATGGCCCCTACGTCGGCGAGCGGTGCGCTCAAGGAAAGGCCGCCCGACATGGTGAGCGCGAGACCGGCCAGCCACCAACGAATCATGGGATTCCTGCCGGCGCCTTGTCACGTCCGCTGAGCAAATCATTGAATGTCTTTTCATCGACGAGCAAACCTGACTGCCCGTCCCAGTTGGAACCTTCCGGCAAGATGTTTTGCACCAGCAGCCCCTGCGCGATGACGGCATCCACGCCATCGCTGCCGCCGGTTACCGGCACCGGCAACGCGCGTGGCGAGTGCGCCAAGTCGCCGACCCGCTGCCAGTCGATTTCATCGTCGTGCTGCGCGATCTTGCCTCGCTGCTTCGGATGCAGCAAATTGGCGAGCAGGCGTTTGCGATCCTTGGACCAATTGCGCGAATCGTCTTCCATGACGGCGTAGGCCTGCAAATACAGCGTGCCGTCGCGCCACCCGAAAAGATACGGCTGATTGACCACGGTCACTTTGGTGCCGATCGGAATGAGATCGAAGAAGACCGCAATGTCCTCAGGGTACAGGCGCATGCAGCCGTGACTCGAGCGCATGCCCACGCCGTACGGTTTGTTGGTTCCATGAATCAGGTAGCTTGGCCAGCCGAGGCGGAACATATACTGCCCGAGCGGATTGTCGGGTCCCGCGGGCACCTGGGCTGGGAGCTTCTCGCCATCCTCGGCATGTTCCGCTCTCACCGATTTCGGCACCACCCAGACCGGATCTTTTTGACGGCTGACGATTTTGGTCGAGCCCTCGGGAGTCTTCCAACCGACTTTGCCGATGCCGATGGGATGCGTGTATACCGTCTCCGCTTCGCCCTTCTTGTGAGGCGGATAGTAAAAAATTCTCATCTCGGCCACGTTCACCACGACGCCTTCGTGGGGAGCGGCGGGCAAAATGAATTGCGTGGGCACCACCACCTCGCGCCCGACTCCCGGCAACCAAGGATCGACTCCGGGATTTGCGGTCAGGATCTCCTCATACCCCACATCGAAGCGTCGTGCGATATCGGGCAGCGTATCGTCTTTGCCGACGGTGGTCTTTTGCACGTAACCGACGATGTCGGTGTGGGGATCCACGTCGAAATGGTGCGTGGCCTTTGGTGTGGGCAGCACGGGCTTCGGCGGCGGCAATGCTTTGGCCACCGCAGGCGGTTCTTTGGGCGTTGGGTGGAACAGCGAACAGCCGCTTGACGCAAGCGCACCAAAGCACAGGCCCAAGGCGACAGTCCTGCGAGGCACAGCGGTGAATAGACGAGCCACGCGTTCTATCTACAACAAAGTCGGGCGATCAGGCAATTGATTGCGCGAATTCGCCGACTTGGCGGCGTCCTGCGGAAAATGGCGGGCCAATAGGTTGGCGATCGCGTCGACGCCGGCAATCGAGCCTATTTGAAAGCGGCCGGCACGAAAGTGCTCCTCCATGAGGCGGCACACGACCTCCCACTCGGCGGGACTTACGCGGCCTTGAAAGCCGCGGTCCGCGACGATTTCGACAATGCGATCCGCCAGCTGAACGTAGACCAAGACGCCGTTGTTGGCCTCGGTATCCCAAACACGCAACCGCGAAAATACTTCCAGCGCATGCGCGCGCGGCGTGACGTCGTTCAAGATGTGATTGGGGGTCAGCGCCGTTTCGATGGCGAAGCGAATCTCGCCGGCATGGGTCTGTTCGGCTCTGGCAATGGCTTGTTCGATGGCATCGAGAGTCGCGCTGGGAAACAGCATTCGCGTGCGCCAATGTGTCGCCGTTGCGTGCCGAAGCAACCGTCCGATCTGCATTACCAACTTCCCGAGGCGCCGCCGCCGCTGAATCCACCGCCACCACCGCTGAATCCCCCGCCCCCGCCGAAGCCCCCGCCGCCGCCGCGCCCTCCAAACCCTCCGCCGAAGCCGCCCATTCCACCGCCCCATCCGCCGCCCGCCGACCATCCCGCGCGTGATCCGCCCGCAAGCAGCGCGAACAAAAACGCCAGCACGCCGGCGCCGAGGCCAATCGGAATCAAGTGGCTCAGCAGCCAAACGATGCCGCCGGCCAGGCCGCCGGTGGCAATCGATCCGAACAGGCGGCCGAATAGGGCGCGCAGAACGGCACCGGCAACGACGACCACGACCAACAGCAGCGGCAACATATTGCCCAAGCCGCTATGCCGCTCCCATTTTTTATCCGGCGCAGGCAACGGCTCACCGTTGACCACGGAAATCATCTTATCGGTGCCCGCTTCCACGCCGCCGTCGAAGTCGCCCAATTTGAAATGCGGCGATATGGTCTCGTCAATAATTCGGTTCGCGATGGCATCGGGCATGGCGCCTTCCAAGCCCCGCCCCACTTCGATGCGCACGCGCCGATCATTCTTGGCCACGATCAAGATCGCGCCGTCATCGATGCCCTTGCGGCCGAGCTTCCACGCATCCGCGACCCGAATGCCGTACTGTTCGATCTCCTCCGGCTGTGTGGTCGGCACGATGAGCACGGCGAGTTGACTGCCCTTCTTCGCCTCGAGCCCCGCGAGCTTCGACTCGATGCGCGCGACCGCGCCGCCCGACAAGGTGCCCGTAAGATCGGTCACCCTCGAGGTCAGCGGCGGCACGGCCACGGCTACATCTGCGCTGCTAAGCGAGGAACAGAACAGCAGGAACAGCCCTGCCCCGAAGGGGCCAACGCGCACGGGTCAGCGCGTGGGCGCAGCCGGCGGGGGCGTAGTGGCCGGTGCCGGCGCGGGCGGCTGCGCCGGCGGCGGGGCGAAGTCCACTGACGGCGGCTTGGAAATCGCCGCCTCGTTCTCCACTGCAAAATTGGCCTTGGTTTTGTACCCGAACATCATCGCAGTCAAATTGGACGGGAATGAGCGGATCGCCAGATTATAGGCCTGCACGGCTTGAATGTAGCGATTGCGCGCCACGGTGATGCGGTTTTCCGTACCTTCGAGCTGCGCCTGCAGGTCGCGGAAGTTTTGATCCGATTTCAATTGCGGATAGTTTTCGGTGACCACCAAGAGGCGCGACAAGGCATTCGTCAGTTCGCCTTGTGCGGCTTGGAACTTCGCCATCGCAGCCGGGTCGTTGACCAGTTCGGGCGTTGCCTGAATGGAGCCTACTTTCGCCCGGGCCTGCGTGACGCCGAGCAGCACGGTTTGCTCTTGGGCGGCATAGCCCTGGACGGTCTTCACCAAGTTGGGGATGAGATCGGCTCGCCGCTGGTACTGGTTCAGCACTTCGGACCAGGCAGCTTTGGTCTGCTCGTCCGTGGATTGAATGGTGTTGTACCCGCAACCTGACAGCAGCAGCCCCGCGAGGGCGGCCAAAGCGACAGCAAATTTACCCATCTTCTCCTCCCGCCCCTTTGTTTGGGGTCGTTGGGGAAGTCTACCACTAGCGTCGGGCGGGGGACGGGCTCACCCCCGGAGCTGAGTGCACCGAAAAAAAAAGCCCCTGGTGGTTAGCCAGGGGCCCGTTTTACTCAACTAAGTGCTGACCGTATCAGAACTTGTAGTTGGCACCCACCAGGAAGAACCGGCCGATCGCGCCATCTTGATGCAGCGACGGATCGTAAGGATATCCGCCACCGCCGCCATAGGTCTGCGCATCGGTCGGCGCCTGCCGGTTGAACGCGTTCGTAATGGCGCCGTGCACCAGCAGATGGTCGGACAGCGCGTAACTCGCATACAAGTTAGCTTCTACGAACGTGCGTATGTTGCAGAGCGGGGCAACCGAGCCTGGAACCGGCGCGTTTGCCGGCAAGCCCTGGAAGCGATTGTCGTAGGTGAGGGCAGCTCCGCATGTCGATATACCCGAAGACGGGTCTGTGATGCTGAAGTGACTGGTGTAATTCACCGTAGCCGAAACCGTCGCCGGGCCCTTCAACCATGAGAGAGTGAACACAGCCCGGTCCTTCGGATTGCCTGTATCCCCGGAGATGCTGGACGGTCCATGAGTTCCGGCCAACTGGAAGGTCTGACCACCCGCGGTCACGTCGTATTCTATGACGTGGGTGTAGTTGAGCTCAGCCTTGATCTTGCCGAAATCACCGATATCGAAATTCGATTGAATATCGACATCGAAACCTGCCGTCTTGGTATCACTGGCATTGAGGTACGGGAAAGTCCCATAGGAAGCCAAGCCGACCGGAGTTGTCACGGTCGTCGTGCAGTTAGCCTGACCATCCGCCGTGCAGAACGGCAGGCTCGCCGGTGCAGCGCGTACCAGGCTGGTGTAACTACCGATTCCGCCCACCTGGAGTTGCGACACGATGTCGTCGGTCAACTTGATGTAGTAGTAGTCGGCCGACACGTTGAACATGGTCGAAGGCTCGAAGATGATTCCGAGCGTTTCGTTGGTGGATTTCACCGGCTTCAAGCTGTGCCCTGGCAACTGGCCGCCGATCAACTGAAATGTACACTGA
Organism: Pseudomonadota bacterium; assembly: GCA_030775865.1. Taxonomy (GTDB): domain Bacteria; phylum Pseudomonadota; class Gammaproteobacteria; order Steroidobacterales; family Steroidobacteraceae; genus Bog-1198. Next base: position 9,491 of record JALYIH010000041.1, read on the forward strand.
CTGGGAAAGTTGCCCTTGGCATAGGGATTGCCGGGATTTGGGCAAAGGATCGGATCGGCTGCCGTACCGGCGTTGAAGAACGTTCCCGATTGGGCGCTTTCGGCGATCGATGGCGCTCGGAATCCCTTACCCCACGTTCCGCGAAAGGCCAATATGTCGATCGGTTTGTATTTGAAGCTGAGCTTGGGCGTTGTCGAACCGCCGACGCCATTGTTGTAATTGTCATACCGAACTGCGCCATCGATCTCGAGCGGCTTGAAAACCAGCGCGTTGAACTCACCGAAGGCTGCCGCGTCATTCTGGCTCCCCAGGGCAAACGCATTGTTCCCATTGATCAGCAAACCCTGGACCGCCTCTGCCGGCGCCTGGTCATTCTCTACTTTATGAAAGAATTGCGCCCCGAGGGACACGGCGAACGGACCACCGGGTAGCTGGAACAACGTCTTGGACGCATGGAAATCGGCGGTATCCAGCGAACTCGTGGGATGTGCCAATACTTCCGGCGCGAGGGCCGAGGCCGCAGCCGGACTCGCGCCGGGACCCACCAAGTAGCCGTTATTGAGTGCCGCTTGAACCTTGCCGGCCTCGATGAATCCAAACTCCTTCAGCTGCATTCTGGAGTACATCACGCCCAGCGCCCCATAGAGATCAAAGCCGGCGGCCGTTCCCTTGATGTCCCAGATAAATCGGTAGGTATTGGTGTTGGTCAGAGTGACCGGATCGCCGACCTCGGGGAAGCTATAGACCAGAGGGGCCGGCGCTCCATACGGGTTGCCCGGATAGTTCGCCGGTACCGTGTAGATTGGATAGGAAATTGGATTCGGCAGGGCGCCGGGACCCACTGCGATGGTTTGAACTCCGCCGAATACATATTGGGTGCTCGAGTAGTTGGCGACCTGCTCTGCCTTGCTGTTGAACAGGGACACGGTCACGGACGTGGTGAAGTCTGAGCCAAGCGACTTGCTTAGCTTTGCCAGCACGTTGGTTTGACCGGTCGAGGGCTGGATTTGCAGCCCCCTATAATGGAATGCGCACTGTTGTAACTGCTGTTGAACCGCCGAGCATCCAGGCAAAAACGCTTCGTTATTCGGGTCGGCCGTCGGGTTGGCCGGATTGATGAGGTAGCCGGTCATACTGGCAGGATACGGGTTATTCGGATTTCCGAAGGCTCCCGGCGTGGTATTCAATCCGTTCGGCAGGCTGCTGAAATCGAGGTTTGTAAAGCCACCTTGGCGGTGGGTCGCGAGGATCTGGTCCGTGTGGTGAAAATCCACGGCCACATAGGCATTGTAGCCATCGCTCGCGAGGTCACCGATGCCGGAAATACCCGACAGGTGTTCGGTGGTTCCGTCATGCTTTTGCGAGGTGCCGGCTTCCGCGGCGAACTCCGTCCCGGTATAGCTTTTCTTCAGGATGATGTTGACGACGCCGGCAATGGCGTCGGCGCCGTAGACGGCTGATGCGCCATCTTTCAGCACTTCGACCCGCTCGACCGCGTTGATGGGAATGGCGCTCACATCGACGAAGCTGCGCTCGTTGTCGTCCGAAATGGGGTAGGCCACCATACGCTGACCATCGATCAACGTGAGCGTACCGCCCACGCTCAATCCACGCAGAGCGACACCGGAACCGCCGGAAGCGAACGCTCCGGAGAAGCCCTGACTGAGGGTACCCTGGCCATTGGCCGACAAATTCGACAGCACCTGGGAAATATTGGTGTATCCCTGTTGCTTAATGTCATCCGCAGTCAACAGCTGCACAGGGCTCGGCGTCTCGGTGTCGGTACGTTTGATCAAGGAACCTGTAACGATGATCTCTTGTAACTCTGCGGCAGGCGCCGTGGCGACCGTCTGCCCCATCGCGATCGTGCTCATCAGGGCAGTGGCCAGGCCCCCAGCGGCAGTACCCCATCTCAGGCGAGATGACTTTTCCGAGGCAGAGCTGGCGCCGCCGGAATTCCTTTCCGTTGATCTCTTCATCATCATTGTCCCCTCAATGTTTATTTTGACGTGTTGCGTGCAGGCATCAGCACGCATCAGATTGCACGCGGGAGCGGCTGCACCTTCCCCGAACGTAGTGATATAGCATTCATGAAATCTTGACGCGGCACAACACCCATTTGAAATGACTGTGGCGTTGATGCAACATGAGTCCGCGGTGCGGTCTCGCGATCGATAATGGCATGTGAAGGACAGGCAAAAATTAGGAAAAGATTTGTTGCGTACCCGGTAGCGCAGGCCGCGGATAAGTCGACGGCCGCGGCACATGTTTGCAGCCAAAAAAAGCCCCGAGTGTTAGCTCGGGGCATGAGAGGCGGACTTCAATGAAGGGTATAAAGCCCGCTAGGGGATCGGTCGCCTTAGTGCAGTTGGTGCCACTGAAGGACTTGGATGTCGGTTTCCTCGAGGTCAAAACTGCGCGCCAGCATGCGCGCGATATCTCGATCGCCTTCTACGTTCGCCGTTTGGCCCAGCAATTCCACGACACCGCGATATTCGTTGTACTCGATGGCGTCTTCCGATTGCGCGATAAAGTGGGTGTAGTATTTAGCGCTCATGGGTATAGAGCTTATGATTCGGGCCTCCCGCAATCTGTGAGCAACTGCTCAGTCGGTTGCAATTCTCCCAAGAACCAATTCACGTCCTGGAAAGCCGCCAAGGTTATTGCACCGTGTCAAGATATCGCCCGCCCACACCGTCCGGCTCCAAGTACATCACCCCGGAGGGCGTGAGAAGGCTCAGGGACGAACTCGACCAGCTATGGCTCCAGGAACGCCCGCGCGTCACCCAGGCCGTTTCCGAGGCTGCGGCGCAGGGTGATCGCTCGGAGAACGCCGAATACACCTACGGCAAGAAGCGTCTGCACGAGATCGACCGGCGCGTACGTTTCCTGCGCAAGCGGCTTGAAGGGATGACCATCGTCGACCCCTTGGCCGACCCCGGCCGGCGTGATCCAAAACGTGTGTATTTCGGCGCGTGGGTCCACATCGAAGATGCTGCCGGCGATCTTCGATGGTATCGGGTCGTCGGCCCGGACGAGTTTGATATGGCCGCCGACTACATCAGCATGGATTCGCCCTTGGGAAGGAACCTCTTGGGCAAGCGTCTGGACGACGAAGTCACCGTTGAGCTGCCGGGAGGCGCGACCACCTTGACGGTGGTCGCGATCAGCTACGAACTCACATCACCCGAATGTTCTTGAATTGCCAGGGATCCGCGGTGTCGAGATCCTCGGCAAACAGCTCGCCGCGCTGATACAGCGGCGTCCAATCCGTGTACTCGCCTACGACTGTCCCCAAGTACGGCCCGCAAATCTGCAGCGGCCGCTGGTGATCCATATCGTCCGGCTCGACGATGCCCCGATCCGGGTGCTCCATCGCCCAAATCATGCCGGCGAGCGCGGCCGACGTGACTTGCAGGCTGGTAGCGCTGTTGTAAGGTGCTAACGCTCGAGCTTCGGCGATCGAGAGCTGCGAGCCGTACCAATACGCGTTCTTCGCATGTCCGGCGAGCAGCACGCCAAGTTCATCGATGCCGTCCGTAATCTCCTTCATCAGGATGCGTTTGCGATCCTGCAGATGCCAATTGCGGCCGGCGAATTCGTGTACGGACATCACGGCGTCATCGCTGGGATGGTAGGCGTAGTGGCTCGTGGGGCGGTAGGCGACCCGCTCACCGTCCATTACCGTGTAGTAGTCCGCGAACGAGATGGCTTCGGAATGCGTGATGAGAAATCCGTGGAAGTGTCCGGCCTTTGGAGTCCAGGTGCGTACGCGTGTACTTGCGCCGGGACGATTCAAGTAAATGGCGCAGCCGGAACCGGCCTGGTGCCGGCCGCCATCGGCTGGAAAATGCTTCTCATGCGTCCCCCAACCCAATTCCGCGGGCTGCGCGCCTTCGCTCACAAAGCCATCGACGGACCAGGTATTCACGAACTCGTTGGTCGCCTTGGGCACATGGGCGACCTGTGTGTCGCGTTCGGCGATGTGCATGACCTTGATGCCGAGCGTCTGTGCCAGCTTGGCCCAACCGGCACGTGCCGTGGGGACGCTGGTTTGGACGCCGGTGTCCTTGGCAATATTCAGCAGCGCCTGCTTGACCAGATGCGACACCAAGCCAGGATTGGCGCCGTGGGTCAACACCGCCGTCGGCGATTTCTCATTGCCCTTACGCAGCTTCAGCGCTTCCAGGCGCATGTGATAGTTGCTGCGCTTTTCCACCGGCGTATTCGGATCCGTATATCCGCCGGCCCACGGCTCTATGCAGGTGTCCAGATACAGCGCGCCGCGTTCGCGAGCGAATTGAATGAGGGCGACGCTCGACACGTCGACGGACAAATTCAACAGGAAATCGCCTGCGCCGATCAATGGCTCGAGAACTTTTCGATAATTCTCGGGCGTCAGCGCGGTCTTGACGAACTTTACGCCGAATTCTTGAGCTTCGGTGTTGCCCTTGTCTTCCGCGGTAACGAGCGTGATGCGATCCGACGAAGTGCCGATGTGACGCAAGATCAGAGGCAAGATTCCCTGTCCAATGCTGCCGAACCCGACCATGACGATCCTGCCCGCGAAATTCACATGCACTTCGTGTTTGCTCATAATTTTCCTTACTTTAGGCGCTGCGCGCCGAATTTACGGGGTCGAGGACGACCCCGTCCGATAACGCGCGCGGGGCGCGCGGAAGACGAGACCCCAATACCACCGTGACCGCCGCTTATCCATCGCGCCAGTGAGGCGGGTACGTGCGTTCGTAGCCCGGAAGCGATTCGATGCGGTGAATCCAGCGGGCGAGCGCGGGGTAATTGCGCTCCATGGGCAGGAAGCGCGCGCCCAGCTCCGCGGCGGCGCGTCGATCGAGGGCGCGCCGCAGAATCTGTATCCACGGAAAGATCACCATATCGAGGGCGGAATAATTTGCACCCGCGATCCATTCTTCCTTGCTCAAGCGGCCCTCGATGGTGCGCGCCTCGCGGCCGACAAGATGCATGGCATCGGTGAGATTGTCGATATCTTGAGCAACCCTGTCGGCAAAAATAGCGCTGACGATCTTTTGCACCGAGGGCTCTGCATAGGCCTGAAATTCGCAAATCACCCGCATGATGACCCCAGCCTCTTCCGGGCTAAGTCCAAAAATCGGCGGCTGCGGGTGCTTCAAGTCCAGGTAGTACAGTATCGCCACGGATTCAAAAACCACATAGTCCCCGTCCTTCAGCACCGGGACGCGGCCGCGCGGGTTCATCCTCAGCATCTGCGGCGATTGGTGTTCCTGCTTGTCGAAGTGCAGAAGCTGAGACTCGTATTGCAATCCCTTGTGCTCCAGTGCCAAGAGGATGCGCCACGAGAAAGGACTGCCGCTGCCCCAATAAAGAGTAAGTGCCATGGCGTCGATTGTAGCGGATGAAGTTCTGAACTCATCGCGCTAAGCTCGATTCATGACATTTACTACCTTAATCGACGCGTCCGCCCTCCGAGAATTGGCGGGCAAAGCCGACATCGTCGTCATCGATTGCCGCTTCGATTTGATCCAGCGCGAGGGCGGCCGTCGGGCGTACCTTGCGGGCCATATCCCCGGAGCCCGATACGCCGACCTCAATCGGGATCTTTCGGCTCCGGTCAGCGCGAATTCCGGTCGCCATCCGCTGCCCTTACCAAAGGACTTCGCCGCCACGTTGACCAAGTGGGGAATAGGCGATGCCACCCAAGTCATCGCCTATGACGACGCCGGCGGATCATTCGCGGCCAGGGCCTGGTGGATGCTGCGATGGTTGGGCCATACGTCAGTCGCCGTACTGGACGGCGGTATGAAGGCCTGGACCGTCGCGGGCGGCACTTTGGAGTCGGGAGCCGAGCAGCCCTTGCCGAAGGCCGCTCCCGCCGGCGGCCGCATCCTGGCGCAGGCTAACGCCGCAGCGGTGATCGACACTGCGAATATCGCGGCATTCCTGAGCGAACCTGGGAATCTGCTGGTGGACGCCAGGGCCGCGGAACGCTATGCCGGGTCGGTCGAACCCATCGACGCCGTAGCCGGTCATATCGCCGGCGCCGTGAACCACCCTTTTTCGGCAAATCTTGCGCCGAACGGCCAATTTTTGCCCGCATCGGAGCTGCGGCGTCTGTGGGATGCGCGTCTTGCCGGCAGAGAGGTTGCGCACGTGGCGGCGATGTGCGGCTCCGGCGTCACGGCCTGTCACAACTTGCTCAGTTTGGAAGTGGCGGGCCTTCCTGGCGCCAAGTTGTATGCCGGTTCGTGGAGCGAGTGGATTAAAGATCCGAATCGGCCAATCGGCCGGGGTGCCTAGCCGCCACGCGGCTCGTCCATTGCACGACGCCGTCATTTACATGCAGCCCCAATTTGTTATCGTGCGCGCCACATGAACACGCCTGCAAAAGCGCTCAACGGCCCCAGCCATGCGTGGAAGATCGCAGAGTCGTTGGACCTGTACCAGGTCGAAGCCTGGGGCAAGGGATATTTTTCCATCAATGCAGCAGGCCACGTAGTCATCCGTCCGAATCTGGACGCGAGCCGCGAAATCGATCTGTACGACGTGGTTCAAGGACTCAAGGCGCGCGACCTGCACACGCCGGTGGTCATTCGCTTCTCGGATATTCTCGCGCATCGTCTGCGCCATCTTGCGGACGCATTCTCCACCGCCATCACCGAGAATGACTACAAGAATCGCTATGCCGCGGTGTTCCCCATCAAGGTCAATCAACAGCGGCTGGTCGTCGAAGAGGTTTATCGCTACGGCAAGGAGTTCGGCTTCGGACTCGAGGTCGGCTCCAAGCCGGAATTGCTCGCGGTCATGTCCATTACTGAGAACGCGCCCGATCGCCTCGTGGTGTGCAACGGCTTCAAGGACGACAGCTATATCGAAGCGGTCATCATCGCCACAAAGCTCGGCCGCAACATCATTCCGGTGGTGGAGAACTACGAAGAAATCCACTTGATTCTCAAGCATGCCGAGAATTACGGCGTGAGACCCAAGATCGGCGTGCGCGTGAAACTCGCCAGCGAAGGCGCCGGACGCTGGCGCGAATCCGCGGGCGAGAAATCCAAATTCGGCTTATTTATCAGCGAGATTCTCGATCTGTATGCGCTTTTAAAGGCGCGCAACATGCTCGACTGCCTGCAGCTCGTTCACTGCCATCCCGGCAGCCAACTTCAGGACATCCGGCGCGTGAAGGACGCCATCAACGAGCTGGCCCATGTGTACGCGGAGCTCAAAATCATGGGCGCGGGCCTCAAGTACATCGACATCGGCGGCGGGTTGGGCGTCGACTACGACGGCAGCGGGACCAACTACGAGTCCTCGATGAACTACACCCTCAACGAATACGCCAGCGACGTGGTGTACCGTATCAAGAGCGTGTGCGACGCGCGCGACGTACCGCATCCCATGATCATCAGCGAGTCCGGGCGCGCCATCGCCGCACATCACAGCCTGCTGGTGTTCGATACCTTGGGATCGTCCAAGCTCGATCAGTTCAAAGTGGCGGGCAAGCCGGCAGAGGACTATCACGGCTCGGAAGAAGTACCGCAACCGGTGCTCGATTTGTTCGACAGCTACAAGTCCGTGAATGAGCGGCGTTTGGTGGAGTGCTATCACGACGCGCTTCAGGCGCGCGAGCAAGCGTTGCAGATGTTCAACCTCGGGTATTTAAGCCTCGAGTTTCGCGGCCTGGCGGAAAAGCTCTACTGGGCGACGTGCGCCAAGATCCGCGATTATTGCCGCAAGCTCGACCGGGTGCCGGAAGAGCTCGAAAATCTCGAAGATATGCTGAGCGATATCTATTTCTGCAATTTCTCCATTTTTCAATCGCTGCCGGACAGTTGGGCGATTGGCCAGGTCTTTCCCATCATGCCCATCCAGCGGCTGGCTGAACGGCCGACTCGCAATGCCGTGCTGGCCGACATCACCTGCGATTCAGACGGCAAAATCGACCGCTTCGTGCACCCGCGCGTCACCAAACGCACTTTGGAAGTGCACGAACTGGTGCCAGGGGAGGCTTATTATTTGGCGGCCTTTCTCGTCGGCGCCTACCAGGAAACTCTGGGTGATTTGCATAATCTGTTCGGCGATACACACGTCGTTCACATTCGACTGCAAGACGGCGGCGGCTGGTGGATCGAGGAGATCGTCAAAGGCGACACCGCCAACAAGGTGCTCGAGTACATGGAATACGACACGGACGAGCTGTATCCGGGAATCGCCCGGGATTGCGAACGCGCCGTGCAGGAAGGCCGGATGTCCTTGACGGAGGCTCAGGCAGTCAAGCGCTTCTATGAAAACGAACTCAACGGCTACGCGTACTTAGAGGTCGAATAAGCGCCTTTCAGCCGTAAATCTTGCGTTTGCCAACAATTATCTCAAAGCGTAGCATCGGTTATTAGGCCGTTTGCCTAACGATATTGGTGTACGGCCTACTGGTACAGGCCTCGACGCTGCAACACGCGTGAGTGTCTGCGTGTTGAAACCGCGCGCATTGCGCGCATCTGTCAGTGAGATTAGTTGAATGACGACGATCTACGTTGGCAACCTGCCATTCACCGCAACAGAAGACGAAGTGCGTGCGATTTTCGAGCGCCACGGCAAAGTCGAATCCGTCAAACTCATCAACGATCGGGAGACCGGTCGGCCCCGCGGATTTGCATTCGTCGATATGGCTGCCGGTGAAGCGCAAAACGCGATCCAACAGACGAATGGCTTCCAGATGGGTGGTCGGCCGCTGCGCGTGAATGAGGCCCAAGAACGTGCCCCGCGAAAGCCCGGCGGCGGTGGTGGTGGTGGTGGTGGCGGCGGTGGTGGTGGCGGCGGTGGTGGTGGCGGCGGCGGCGGGTCACGCCGCTGGTAAGCCCCTTTCGGGTAGCGGCGCTACCCGAAAGGCACTCACCACATTTCTTTGAGCTGTGCGACAACGTCGACCGTTGCCGCATCGCCGGCCTTTAGATTTTCCACGCCGCCGGTCGTGCGCACCGAAATCTTCTCCAAGCTCTCCAGCATCTTGTCGGTCATGAAGCGGCTCTTGGCGCCGTACACATGGGCGTCGCCGTTCTTCGCCTGTTGAGTGACTGCATATTTGAGCGGCGCGCACAGATGCAATTCATTGCGCGCGCGAGTCATCGCCACATACAGCAAGCGGCGTTCTTCCTCGATCATCTCCGGCTTGCCGGTCGAGAATTCCGACGGAAAATTGCCATCCGAGACATTGAGCACGTATACGTTGTCCCACTCCTGGCCTTTGGCCGAGTGTATGGTGGACAGGATCACGTAGTCCTCGTCCTTCGAGGCGCCGGCCGACTGATCACTCGTGGCAAGCGGCGGATCCAAGGTAAGTTCGGTCAAGAACCGCTCCCTGCTGGAGTGCTGTACCGATAGCTGGTCCAGTTGCTCGATGTCGCCCATGCGCGTCCAGCCGGAGTCGTAGATCCGCTCCAGCTGAGGCTTATACCAATCCTTCACCATGCCGACTTGGCCCGGCCAAGGCGTTGCCGGATCGGCGAGTTTCTCGATCAGCGCGCAGAATCTCTTCCACTCCATTTTCACAGGCTGCGGCGCATCGAAGTCCGCGAGAGCTTTGGCCTGGAAACCCCGCGCCTCGAAGTGATCCAAAGCCTGTTTGGCATTTGCCGGTCCGAAGCCGGGTTGCAGCTTCAAAACGCGAAATCCCGCCACCGCGTTTCGCGGATTGTCGGCCCAGCGCAGAACCGACATCATGTCCTTGACATGCGCTGCTTCCAAGAACTTGAGCCCGCCGTATTTGACGAAGGGAATGTTTTTCTTCGTGAGTTCCACTTCCAGCACGTCGCTGTGATGCGAACTGCGGAACAGGATCGCGTGGCGTTTCAGGGACCCCCCGATTTCGCGAGTCTGCAAAATCTTGCCGGTGATGTATTCGGCCTGTGCTTGCGCGTCATCCAGCGCCACGTAAAACGGTTTCTGTGCGGATTGACGGGTACCCATCAGTGTCTTGCGATGTTGACGGGCACCCTCCGACATGAGCGCGTTGGCCGAATCCAATATCTGCTGCGTCGATCGATAATTCTGTGCCAGCACGACGATCTCGGCCTTCGGCTTGTAGCGCTCGGCGAAGCCCAAAATGTTCTCGACCGCGGCTGCCCGGAAGGAGTAAATAGCCTGCGCATCGTCGCCCACCACCGTGACGCCCTTGCCATCGGGCTTGAGCGCATGCACGATTTCGCCCTGCAAGGTGCTGGTGTCCTGGTACTCATCCACGAGCACATGATCGAAATTCTTCGACAAACTTTGTGCCAGGGCGGGAGTCTGCATCATGACGTGCCAGTACAGCAGCAGGTCATCGTAGTCGAGGACGCGATTCTTCTGTTTGCGCCCCACGTATTCGCGGTACAAGCGCGTCAGATCCCCTTCCCACTCCCGGCACCACGGAAATTGCTCCTCGAGAGTTTGCTTTAGCGAAAGACGGGTATTGACGCGATACGAGTAGATCGCGAGGCAGGCATCCTTGCGCGGAAATCGCTTTTCCTTGCCGGAAAATCCCAATTCGTGGCGGATCACATCCATCAGGTCCGCCGCATCGGCGCGATCGAGCACCGTGAAGTTCGGGTCGAGACCCAAATGTTTGGCGTAGAGCCTCAAAATCCGGCTTCCCACGGAATGGAAGGTGCCGCCCCAAATCAATCTCGATACCACGCTGCGATCGCCCGCCTTGCCGCGATCGGACATCACTTCCGCCACGATTGCCTGCGTGCGTTTGATCATTTCCTGCGCGGCGCGGCGCGTGAAAGTCAGCATGAGGATGCGCGAGGGATCGGTACCGTTCAGCACCAAGTGAGCGGTTCGATGCGCAAGAGTGTTGGTCTTACCGGTACCCGCCCCCGCCAGGATGAGCAGCGGACCCGCGCTGACACCCTTGTCCGGAACCGCCGTGCCGAAAGTAGCGGCACGACGCTGCCCCGGATTGAGCGTGTCGAATGCGTTGGGCTTGGCTTTCATCATAGAGATTTACGATACTGTACGTATATCCAGATTTCGACGCAACAAACTTAAACTTGCCGGAGCATCGCGCATCTCGCCCCGTTCGCGCGAGGAGCCAGATCACACAGTTGTCCGTCTTTCGGCGATGATCGTCACCCAACCTTGCACATAGGACCTCAAGTTCATGTTGAAACCCCTGGTCGTCGCCAGTACCCCCGCGCATGGCGGCCGCGTCATCCAAGTTTCCACCGAACGGCTGCGCTACTCGAACGGCCGTGAGTACGACATCGATTTCGTCCGCCATCCGGGTGCGGCGGCGGTGGTGGCGATCGACAGCAACCAACGCGTCTGCGTGGTGCGCCAGTACCGGCACGGGGTTCAAGATTTCCTTTGGGAGATTCCCGCAGGAAAGCTCGATGCGGGCGAGCCGCCCGAGGTATGCGCCTTGCGGGAATTGCGGGAAGAGACCGGGGTGGAAGCGAAAATTTGGACATCGTTGGGCCTGTACATTCCGGCACCCGGAATATTCACCGAGGTGATCCACCTATACCTCGCGCGCGATCTCAACATCGGCCCCGCCAGTCCGGACGCCGATGAGGAATTGGAACTCAAATGGCTGCCGCTGGAGGAAGCCATCGGTCTGATCCTGCGGGGCGAATGGAACGACGGTAAAACGTCCATGGCGCTGTGGCGCACGCAATATCAGCTGCGAATGTGACGCTTCGCTGGTTTTGGAAGCCTCTGGCTTGACTTAACCTACGCAGTGCATAAAAAGGTAGTGTGAACAACGACAAGCCAAAGTCTGCCACTAAGCCGGCCCCCAGCGGCACGGCGGAGCCGTCTTCGAAGAATGACCGCGGAGGTGAAAAATCCACCGGACGAGTCAGATTCGACGAGCGCGGCAATGCGGTTTGGGAATGGCAGCTGGAGACAGGTGCGTTCGGCACAGAGGTATCGACGCAGCGGCTGCAGAAGCTCGAGCATCCGGCCTTGTCGATCGCCGATGATGCGCCGACGCCGTTCGAGACCGTGCGTGCCAACCCGCTCGGTACGAAAAAGGGCTACGACCCTTACGACAGCGGTCGGCTGGGGAAGAAACCACCACCGGCAAAAAAAGACTTACGCAAACTCAGCGAATGGCTGAAGATGAAAAAACAGTTCGAGGGCACCAAGGACGGGGACAAGGACGACGAGTTTCAGGAATGAGCTGACCCGTCACGCCAGCGCGTGACGCATTTTAGCGCCGTGCCTCAAGCGATAGAAGCCGCGCAGTTCGCGCACCATCGCCTCGATTCTCGCCACGCCCCTGCTCACGAAACGTCTTTCCAACCGGCGACAATAATTCGCCGCGCAGCGATGCGCGGTCCGGTAGCGTTCATATTGATCGGGCTCGAGGCGTGAATCGAAACTGACGCGATCGAAGAGCCGCGCGTGCACCTGCGCCGGGTAGGAATCACCGCCGCTTTGGCTCGCCAGAAGAAACACCGTTGCGGCATATTTATCCACCTCGGCCTGGGTTTCCAGTTCCAGCAGTGACACCGGCGAGTCGCGCTCCAGCCGCCAGGTCGAGTAGACGAAATGGCTTACCCCTTCGAGCGCCGTGCAGTAGTCCGCCAGATTATTCTCGGTCAAGGCGTGATGCGGATTCGCCGCTTCCAAGCGGCGCAACAGATCGGGATCCAGGTATAGCGCGACGCCGGCGCCGTCCGCCATTTCCGCCAGCAACAACTCTTCGTCCGGCGCGCGCCGATCGTTTTCGGGTTCGTTGCAGCTGACGTCGCGCCGATCGGTGACCAAAAAATCATCCACGTCATACCGCAGCTCAACGTCGTACAGGCGCTCCAGCAACGACTGCAGGCCGCGCAGCACCATCGATCAATGCTCGCGGCGCGCGCCCGCCGCCGTGACCGGCTGCACGCCCAGCTGGCGCAACAAGCCGTGCGCCCGCGGGCTGCCGGTCTTCATCCATATTTCGTAGAGCCGCAATATGTCAGCGTCGGTGTGCCGATGCGACATATCGCTCACTTCGTTCAGCGCATCGACCAAGCCTTGGAATTTCTCCGCCAGCTGCGCATAGACGCCCGCCACGCAGCGTCCCGACAGCGAGCGCTGCATGGTATCCGCCAGAGAACTGTAGGCGTTGCCACCCATGGCGATGTGATAGTCGACGTCGATCAGTTTGCGCGCAAAGCTGCGGGCGAAAAATCCGGCGATAAACAAGGAAACATCGCCCAAGCGTTGCAGGCTCCGCTGTCGGGCGCCCGCGCTCGGCGCATCCAACGCGTCCGCCAGCATGTGCGCGAGCGGCCTGATGCGCAGCCCATCCGGCGTCTGTTCGTACAGGGCATCGGCCCGTGAAAACATCGTGAGCAGATTGACGACGTATTGCTCGGCCTGCTCGTCGATGTCGAGATGCTGATGTTCGCTTGCGGTGTGAAATGCGTCACGAAAGAATTCGCGCAACGAACTTACCGCCACCAGAGGTTCCGCAGGCAAGGCTTGCATACTTCGCATCCTTCTACAGCCGATACCATCCTATCGACTAACTTACGCGTAAGTAAACTTAGAAAGCGCGAACTGGAGTCAGAAAATACCTATATTTTAAGGCTTTTTAAATCAGCAGTCGCGGGCGTAGGCTGCTAACTCCGTGCGTGCCCCCACTTGGTGCTACATAAGATCTTCGAGCGTCGAGATAGTGCGCGATGGCGGCGGCAAATGCGCAGGCCATGATTTCTCGCTTCGATTCAGCCATGCCGCCTGCATGCCTGCCTGCGCAGCCCCCACGACATCGAGCTGCGGATCATCGCCGATGTGCAGCACCTGCGCGGGCTCGACGCGGGCTGCCTCGAGCAATTGATTGAAGATACGCACATCGGGCTTCGCGGCGCCGGCCGAGATGGCGGTGATGTGTCCCTCGAACCAATGCGCAATGCCGCAACGCTTTAAATCGGCGTTGCCGTTGCTCAAGGCAAACAAGCGATAGCGTCGACTCAAGCGCTCCAGCGAAGCCTCCACCTCGTCATACAATTTCACGCGATTGCGCTCCGCATAGAACACTTCGAATGCCTCATCGGCGTGCGCGACGGGGTAGCCGGCGGCGGCGAACATCTCCGTCAGCGCCCGGTGACGCAGGAAGGTCATGTCATGACTTCGCTCCGGGAATCGCTGAGCGATGGCGACGCGCATGGCCCGCAAGGATTCGCGGTCATGTCCCCGCATGATCTGTGGATGCCTTTCCGAGAGCCACGACAGCATCGCGGCTTCAGCCGCCGTCATCACGGGTTCCACCGCCCACAAGGTGTCATCCAAATCGAAACTCAGGACCACAGGCGAGTTCATTGATGATCCCAGCCTGTTAGAATTCGCAGCATGAGCGAAAACCCGGTCCAATACTGCACTTCTACTCTTTTCATCGGCAGCAAGAATTACTCCAGTTGGTCGTTACGGCCCTCGCTATTCTTGCGCAAAGCGGGCTTCGAGTTTCAAGAACAACTCGTTTATTTCGACGCCGGCCCTATCAGGCGCAAATCGCCGCGCTGTCACCGTCGCGGCGCGTTCCCTTGCTCATCGATTCCGCCTTGCGCGAATGGCAGGACGCCTCTTTGAACGAGGGACATCCCCTGCCCGATGTGGATCAAGTTGGCGCTTAGAAACCTGGCTTAAGTATTACCGCTCCTGGAGTACAATCCAGCCCGTACCTCCACCAAGAGAGCCACCATGTCTGCCGAACGCTTCCTTCCAGCCCTGGGCTTTTGGTGCGTGGCGGTCGCAGCCGGCGCGGCCCCATCCGCGGCAGAGCCGACGCTGCCCTTCACCATTCAGGACATGGTGCGCATGGAGCGCATCTCCGACGTCGCCGTTTCACCTTCCGGCAAGCGCGTGGCGTTCACCCAGCGCACCACGGACATGGAGGCAAACAAGGGCCGCACCAGCGTCTGGTTGCTGGATACCGGGAAACGCGGCGCGACGCCGCTGCGCCTCACCGACGGCGGTCCCAACTCCAATTCACCGGAGTGGAGCAAGGACGGCAATTTCATTTACTTTTTGTCGAATCGCAACGGCACCAACCAGGTGTGGCGGATAAGTTCGAGCGGCACGGGGCCTCGCGGCGACACGCCCGTCCCCGATTCCACCCAGGTGACCAATTTGCCGCTCGAAGTCGGCAGCTTTCGTGTTTCGCCCAAGGGCGATCGGATTTTGGTGAGCGTCGAGGTGTTTCTGGACTGCGCGGATCTCGCCTGCACCAAAAAGCGCTTGGATACGATCGCACACTCGGCAGCGACCGGCGCATTGCACACACACCTTTTCGTCCGCCATTGGGACAGCTGGAGCGACGGCCGGCGCTCGCAAGTTTTCACGATGGCCTTGAGCGACACCGGTGTGGCGCAAGGTACGCCGGTCATTCTGACGGGCGGCATCGGCGATGTGCCCGGCAAGCCGTTTGGTGGCCGCGAGGATTATGCCTTCAGTCCGGATGGCGCGCAGGTCGCCTTCTCTGTCCGCGCTACGGCAGGCGAAGCGTGGTCGACGAACTTTGACATTTATACGGTTGCCGCCGACGGCGGCGCCTTGCCGAAGAATCTCACGGCCGATAACAAGGCGTGGGATGGACAGCCGGCATTCTCACCCGACGGTTCGCAACTGGCGTATGTGGCGATGGACAGGCCGGGCTTCGAAGCGGATCGCTTTCACCTTGTGTTGCTGAATCTACAGTCGGGCGTGAAGCGTGCACTGACACAGAACTGGGATCGCTCGATCAATAGCTTTGCCTGGTCGCGGGACGGCAAGACCTTGTTTGCGACTGCCGATCATTTGGGGCAGCGCCCCCTCTGGGCCATCGATCCCGCGAGCGGCCGAGCATCTGCCATCACCGCCGCAGGCGAGGTTGAAGGCTTTGGCGTCGGCGCCTCGAAGGTGTTCTACACCGCCAGCAACTTGGGAAACCCAGCAGATCTTTATTCAGTCGGATTCGGCGGCGGCAAGCCCGCGCAACTGACGCACCTCAACCAGTCGGTGATCGAGCAACGCAAGTTCGGTGAATACCAGCAATTCAGCTTTTCCGGTTGGAACAATGAAAATGTTTTTGGCTACGTGATCAAGCCGGTCGATTTCAAGCCTGATCGCAAGTATCCCGTTGCATTCCTGATTCATGGCGGCCCACAGGGGAGCTTCGGCAACGCCTGGAGCTGGCGCTGGAACCCGCAGGCATTCGCCGGCGCAGGTTACGCGGTGGTCATGATCGATTTTCACGGCTCCACCGGATATGGCCAGGCATTCACCGATTCCATCAGCGGCGACTGGGGCGGCAAGCCGCTGCAGGATTTGAAGCTTGGATTGGATGCGGCGCTCAAAGCCAATGCCTGGCTCGACGCAGAAAATGTGTGCGCGCTAGGCGGATCCTACGGCGGCTTCATGATCAACTGGATCGCGGGCCAGTGGCCGGATCGTTTCAAATGCTTGGTCAGCCATGACGGCATCTTCGACAACCGCACCATGTACTACTCGACCGAAGAGCTCTGGTTTCCCGAACACGAATTCTCCGGCCCCGAATACGAAAACCCGGCGGCGTACGCCAAGTTCAATCCCATTGACCACGTCGCCAAGTGGAAGACTCCGATGTTGGTGATCCACGGTCAGCAGGATTATCGCGTGCCGGACTCTCAGGGCTTATCGGTGTTCACAGCCCTGCAGCGCCGCGGGATTCCGAGCGAGCTCTTGTACTTTCCCAACGAAAATCACTGGGTGTTGAAGCCGGCCGACAGCATCCAGTGGTATGACAACGTGCTTGGCTGGCTGAATCGCTGGACGCGGCCTTAGCAGGCGCGCTGCGAACTCAAGCTTCCAGGCCGCGCCACGCCGCCGGATAATTCTCGCCGAGCTGCATGATGCGGTGCAGGAGGTCGTCATAACTCATGCCGGCTTTTAGTGCCGAGGCCGCGAAGTCTTCCGCGGCCGAGATGTTGGGATTGGCATTGGCTTCCAGCACGAACAGTTCTCCGTCGGGCCTGAGACGGAAGTCCATGCGCGCATAGCCGGTCAAATGCAACGCTCGAAAAATGCGCTTCGACAGTTGCTCCAATCGCGCCACGGTGCCCTCGGGCAATTCCTCGGCGGCCGCCGTGGTGATGCCGTACCGTTGCTGATAGACGCGATCCCATTTGACCTTGCGGGTGGCAATGGCCGGCAAATTTTCCGGCAAGGAACCAAAGGTCATCTCCCATACGGGCAGCACTTTGAGCCGATCGTTCCCCACCACGCCGACGTAAAGTTCGCGCCCCTCGATGTATTCCTCCACCAGTGCGTCGGAGTGAGTCTGCCCGTGGATGAAGGCGATACGCTCCGCCAGCTGCTTCTGGTCGGCGACCACCGAGGCCTGCGCTATCCCCAATGACGCGTCTTCGGTGGAGGATTTCACGAACAGCGGAAAGCGCAATTTCTTCGGGATGTGCGCTTTTTTGCCGCGCGGAAACACCATGAATTGCGGCGTCGGAATGCGATGATAGGACAGCAGCTGCTTCGACAGCACCTTGTCGCGCGACAGCAGCATGCCGCGCGGATTGCACCCCGTGTAAGGCTGATGCATGAGTTCCAGAAAGGCCACCACATGCTGGTCGTAGGTGACGATACCGTCGAATTCCTCCAGCAGGTTGAACACGATGCCCGGCTTCCATTCCGAAATGGCGCGGCGCAGGTCCGACAGGCTGTCGCTCAGACCTAAGGGCATGACCTCGTGCCCCGCCTTCTTCAGATGCGAAATCACATCGTATTCTGTGCGCCACTCCTCGATCTCTTTCTCGGTCGAACCCTTGAGCGAATCGGGCGGTACCAGCGTCGAATGCACCAGAACCAAGGCGCGTACCTTTTTCACAGCCCCGCCCTCATAGCATCAGTCGCGGCAGCTTGCGCTCTTCGTATGACTCCGCCAATCGCCCCACCGCCCACAGCAGCTGGCCCTTGAGCTCGCGTCGCGGGCCGCGAACATACAACCCGAGGTTTTCGCAACGCTCGATCATCAGGCGCAACACCTGATGCACCAGGTATTCGCTGAAAGCGCCCGAACGCTGAATTTGGTGGCGCAACGAGGCACGCATTCCGCGCAACACGCCGGCGGCCCTCGGTGAGGAGCGGGTGCGCGGCGCCGTGGTGAACACCTTGAGCAGCAATTCGTCGGCCCCCGAGCGGCGCGGCAGCCGATAACGCGCGAGTTTCTGCTCGTAGTGCTCGCGCAGGGTGCCGGTCTCCTGCGTGACATCCTCGATGGTGCTGCGGTCCGCGATCTGCGGCTTTTGATCGCCGATCTCCCGGACAAGCTGGTCGATGAACTGCAGCTTTGCATGCGCCGGCCAGCCCTCGTATTCACGCCGCCACGCAGAATTCGGCTTGAGCCAGACAGCAAAGGTTTCTGCAAAATCTTCTGTCGGATGCGCTTGGGCGTACCACGCCCCCAAGTGCTGCACAAAGCGGCGGCTGCCGGGCCGCGGCCGATACGTGTCAGGGTATGGCAGCGACGCCGGCCCGAATACGGAGCGCCAGCGGCTGCGTCGCCGCAGACGGTAGGCTGAATCAATCGCATGCCCCGCCTCATGGCGCAGAATGCGCATGAGCCAGTTGCGATTGCCGCCCTCCACCTCGCGCATGAATCTGCGCTCGAGGCTGATCAAACGCTTGTGTGCAAGGTAGAAGGGTATCGCGATGCCCGGAATGCCGTCCGGCGAGAACCACTCCTGAGCGAGCCAGCAATGCGGGCGAAAGCGAATGCCGCGCAACGACAACTCGCGGTACAGGCGCTCGATGGCGTCCTGCAATTCGGTGCCCTGAATGGTCAACCTCAAGTCGCAGAAGCGCAGGCTGAGAAGCTGCTCGTCCGACAGCGTTTCCCAGGCAACGGTCCGCGATCGAAGCCGCCGCGCCTTCTTCACGTCAGGCCCGTACCATCTCTAGCTCCTCAGCCAATGCGTCCTCGTCGGCTTCCGTCATGGGAGACAGTTCACGACGGCCCTCGAGCCCGGCAAAGTCGAACAACTTGAGGTCGGCCAGCTGCGAGCCGGAAATATTGCAAATGCTGGAGAAAATCGCCTCGATGCGGCCGGGAAACTCCTGCTCCCACTGGCCCAACATGTTTTTCACCACGGTGCGCTGCATGTTCGTCTGGGATCCGCAAAGCGTGCAAGGAATGATGGGGAATGCCCGCGCCATCGCATACCGCGCAATCATTCGTTCCGGCACGTAGCACAGCGGCCGTATCACGATGTGGTGGCGATTTTCGCTGAGCAGTTTCGGCGGCATCGCCTTCAATTTACCGCCGAAGAACATGTTCAAGAACAATGTCTCGACGATATCGTCGCGATGATGGCCGAGAGCGATTTTGGTGATGCCGTTCTCGGCGGCGAATCGATACAGCGCCCCCCGTCGCAACCGGGAGCACAGGCCGCACATCGTCTTTCCTTCCGGGATCACGCGCTTGACCACCGCGTACGTGTTTTGTTCGATGATGCGGTAGCGCACGCCGAGATCTTCAAGATATTTGGGCAACACGTGGGCGGGAAATCCCGGCTGCTTCTGATCGAGATTCACGGCGGTAATCTCAAAGCTCACCGGTGCGCTGCGTTGCAGGCTCAAGAGAATGTCGAGCAACGTATACGAGTCCTTGCCGCCCGAGAGGCACACCATCACGTGGTCGCCCTCGGCAACCATCGAGTAGTCAGCGATGGCTTTGCCGACCGAACCGCGAAGCTGAGCCTGCAGCCTTTTAAACGTATTGCTCACGGGATCTGTATTACTCACGGGATCTCGAGATACTTCGCTTCCAAGTATCGCAAGTAAGCCGCCGCCGTCAGCGGCTTGCCCGTAGCTTGTTTGATGAGTTCCTGCACCGGCAGCCGTGCGCCGATGCCATGCACATTGTCCCGCAGCCAGTCCATCACCCCGCTGAACTGGCCGGCGGCGATCTCCTCATCCAGCGATGGATGCGCCGCGCGCATCGCCTCGTTGAGCTGGCCGGCGATGACCGCACCCAAGGCGTACGAAGGAAAATATCCGAAATGACCGACGGCCCAGTGGATATCCTGCAAGCAGCCCTCGACGTCGTTTGCCGGACGAATGTTCAGTCGCTGTTCGAGATTGGCGTTCCACGCTTCCGGCAGGTCGGCCACCGGCAGCGAACCTTCGAGGATCTTTTTCTCCAGCTCATAGCGCAGCATGATGTGAACCGGATACGTCAGCTCGTCGGCATCCATGCGAATACAGCTGCGGCGCACGCGGATCAACTGACGATACAGGTTGGCTTCCTGCCATTCAGGGCCGCTCACCTGCAAATATTTCTCCAGCAACGGCCGCAGGTATTTCACAAAGGAGCGGCTGCGGCAAAGATTCATTTCGAACAATAGCGACTGGCTCTCCTCGAGCGCCAGGCCGCGGTCCCGGCCCACCGGCTGGTCGCGCCATTTGAGCGGCAGCCCCAAGTCATACATAGCGTGACCGGTTTCGTGCACCGCGCCCAGAAGGCCCGAAAAAGGATCATTCAAGTCGAATCGCGTAGTGACTCTGATGTCGCCTGGCACGCCTTCGGTGAAAGGATGTTCGCTCTCATCCAGGCGCCCTCGATCAAACGGGAAACCCAGCGCTTTGAGTACATCCACGGCCAGCGACCGCTGGCGCGAGACGCTGAAT
This sequence comes from Pseudomonadota bacterium, assembly GCA_030775865.1. Taxonomy (GTDB): domain Bacteria; phylum Pseudomonadota; class Gammaproteobacteria; order Steroidobacterales; family Steroidobacteraceae; genus Bog-1198. Next base: position 30,113 of record JALYIH010000041.1, read on the forward strand.
TTACCCACCAGCGGCGTCGGCGCGTGGGCTGCTTGCACCTCGATGGCCTGATTGATCAGGCCGGGGAGCCTGCGCGACAGCGCTTTGAAGATGGTATCGATGTCGGCCGCCGACACGCCCGGCGTAAAGCCGTCGACCAATGCGTCATACGGCGCCAGTCCGCGCGCCTGGCCGAGCAGCGCCGCCTTGTCGCGCACCAAATGAACCACCTCCTCCAAATGAGGTGCGAGCAATTTGAAGTCGTTCGCCTTTTTGGCCTCGACCCAAAATACTTCGGCGCGTGCGGTGGCCTTGGCAAGGCGGGAAATGAGCGACGGCGGCGTCGCGATGGCGTGATCGCGCTGCCTGCGCATTTCGCGCAAGTTTGCCAGGGGCCAATCTTCCAGTTGAGAAGCGCCCGCCTCCGCACGCTCCAGCAGCCGCGCCACTTTGGGCGTTGTGAGCAACGCGTGGTGCTCAGTCTCGAGCGCCGCCAGTTGCTCGCCTCGCACATCGGCGCTGCCGCGCGGCATCATCACCGCGGCATCCCAGCGCAGTAGCGATAGTGCTCCGCGAAACGCATGCAGGCGGCGAAACTCTTGTTCCAATTGCTCGTACGGCGAGGCAGCCATTAGACCCTTGAAGCGGCCAATGACTTGCCGCGCTATTGCTTAGCCCTTAAGTTTACCAGACCTCAAGTCCGCCAAGGCCGCTCGACAATCAGGAAAAACATTGTTTTATCAAAGAGTTACTGGGCACCTTTCAGTTTAAACGAGCCGGACTGCCGGAACGGCAGATTCCGCAGGAATGGCAGATCGATGCTGGCCGCGCCGGTAAGTTCGTAGTCGATCGAGTCGGCATGCTGATTCGCCTTGTCCGTCAATTTGAGCAGCGCCAAGGCGAGGTTCGCGGTGATGGTCATGTCGAATTCCGATTCGCCGAAGGCAGGAACGGTGATGGCACGGTCGCTGACGCCACTCGCGATCTGTTCGCCTCCCACAGTCAATTCCGTGTGCAGCCCGCGAACCGGCAGCGCCCGATCGTTCGGATTTTGAATGTTGAGCTTAACGGCGAAGTTCTGCTGCAGCAGATTTCCGCTGCGCATCTCGATACTGATGACCGTGACGTTCGGCCGCGTGAATTTGGGTGCAACCAGTGAACAGCCGCTGAGGGCGAGACTCAAGGCGATGAGCAATGATCCCGCAAGGCGCAACAAAATCTTCGGCAGGCGTGGCAACATGGAAGAAATGATACCGACTTTCGCGACGCAGGCATTGATCATCATTGGGTTATCGGCGGCCGCGTCCTTGAGCAGCGCAGCCGTCCCGCCTGCCGCTGCGCCTGCCGCTGCGCCGGCCGCTCCGGTCAAGAGCGCAGCGGTGGCTTGCCTGGCATCAGGCGATGGGTACCTGCACGCGAAATTGGGCGGCGCAGTGGATGCGCACATCGATTGGCCCAACAGCGGCACGCTGTGCGAAGGCGAGTTCCGCGAAAATCCGCCGGGCGTGCGGTTGAGTTTTCAGCGCGCCGCAGGAGCCAAACCTAACTTACTGCTGGTATTCGGCTTGACCGGCGTCAAGGAGGGCCTTGCCGCCCGCGAGGTGAAAGTCAATTTGACGGTCATCGTACAAGGTACGAGCCGCATATTCGGTACATTGGGCGATTCCCGCTGTACCGTCGATTCTCTGACCCAGCGGCCGCTTGCCGCAGCCCGATCGTATCGTATCGAAGCGCGCGGCTTCTGCACCCAGCCGGCGCATGCCGTACGCGGCAAAGGCGATGTACTGGTCAGCACCTTTGAGTTTGCGGGACCTGTCAACTATGGGCCCCAGGCGAACTGACGCCATGGAGATTGCGCGCACACTGCAGGTTGTTTTTGCCTATTGCGCACTGGTGTGCGCAAGCGCTCAGGCGGCCGTCCCAAGATACAGCTACGAGATAGTTCATACCTATCCGCATGACGCGACAGCATTTACCGAGGGGCTGTTTTATCTAAACGGCTTTTTGTATGAAAGCACCGGCCTCGAGGAGCATTCTTCCATTCGTAAGGTGCGTCTCGAAACAGGCGAAGTGCTTCAGAAGCTGGATATTCCCGCGCAATACTTTGGCGAAGGAATTGTGAATTGGCACGGACAGCTCATCAGCTTGACCTGGAAATCTCATCTTGGCTTCGTCTACGACCTCGATTCGTTCAAGTTGCAGCGTCAATTCCATTACAAGGGGGAAGGCTGGGCGCTGACTCGCGACGATTCCGAAATCATCATGAGTGACGGCACCCCGGAACTTCGCTTCCTCGACCCCAAAACCCTGAAAGAAACTCACCGCATTCGAGTGACTGTCGAGGGCAAACCAATCTCCAATGTGAACGAGCTAGAATGGGTCAAGGGAGAGATTTACGCCAACGTATGGCAAACCGATTGGGTGCTGCGTATTGACCCCGCCAGCGGCCAAGTTATCGGCATTATCGATCTCGCCGGCTTGTTGAAGCGCAACGAAATCGTCCCGGGGCAAACGGATGTGCTGAACGGGATCGCCTACGATGCCAAGGGCGATCGCCTGTTCGTGACGGGAAAAAATTGGCCGAAATTATTTGAAATTCGCCTGCGAAATGCAGGCGACGCCCCTAGAACAGCTCCTTAGACCCGTCATAGTTCGCGCGGCCCCGCGGGTGGGGATCTTGCTACGTACGCTCGCGCGCTTCGCCTACAGACAACTCGAAGGACGGCAGCAAAACCGTCGCGTCAGTTTAAGAATTGTCGGAGGCCCGTAGCGGCCGGCACCCACTTCGATTTGATTGTCAAACCAGCCCCGAGTTCGCTCGGGGCATTTTTTTTAGCCGTCGGGCAAGGTGAACCAGCAGTTGAAGGCCACCGTAATACGCTCACCTTCGCCCTCGAAGGGTTTGACATCGTGCAGCACCCACGAGGGAAACATCACCAACTGGCCCGCCGCCAGTGACAGCTGTGCCAGCATATTCCCATAGGGCAGCTTCATTTTTGTGTTCGCTGCGTCTTGTTACATGCCGCTCATGAGCATCGGGCTGACGAAGCTCAGCACGCCGCTACCTTCCTTGTTTGCATCACTCATGCCCGGCTCGACGCAGTACACGCCGCTCCAAGAGGCATTGGGGTGATTGTGCAAGCCGAAAAAGCCGCCGCGCCGCGTAATGTGAAACCAGCTGTCGTTGAAGATCTGCAGGCGATTGACGGTGGGTAAATCATAGCTGTTCAAGCGAGCGATCAATGACAGCAGCTGATTCCAGCAAAAGGCTTTCAACTCCTGAACCGCCGGATCCTGCACGCGAAACAAATTAAAATGGCTCTCGTACAGCGCGGCATTGCGCTGGGTGCGCGGCCGCGGGTTCGTTCCGCCCCGCTCCCGTTCATGCTTGAAAATATAGTGCTTCAGGCCCTCATTCAATCTTTGTTGTTCCGGATGCATGGAGAACGTGAAGGGAACCGCAAACATGTTCATGATTTCTGGGGGTTGAAACGCCATTGTCTACTCTCGCGTGGGGGATTGCTGGATGACATCGCCGAGGGCTTGCTTCAATTCCCCGAGCCATGGTTCGAAGTTACGCCATTGGTTCAGGCCGTCCGCAAACAGGGGCCGGCGCACTTGTTCGGAACTCGCTGTTTGCACGACCCGCTGTGTTTCATGGAAGCGCAGGCACCGTTCCTCGAATGGCAGGCCGCAGTATTCGAGCAGCCGGCGCACCTCTCCTTCGAGATCCGCCACCAGACTCTCGTAATGAACCCGGTGAACGCGTCCGGGAAGCACGCTGTCATAGTGCCTCATCAAGTGAATGTAGCTGCGGTAGAAACGACCGATGTCCTCCAGACTATACGAGAACCAGACGCCGGCTTGAAAATGCTGCTTGAAATTCGCGAAGCAGCAGGCGAGCGGCGAACGCCGCGCATCGATGATGCGCGCGTTCGGCAATATGAGCTGAATCAGTCCCGCGTGAAAAAAATTGCTCGGCATCTTGTCGATAAAATACGGCGTGGCGCGCAATCGATTGGGCCTCGTCTGATCCAGATAGCGCTGCCCCAGCGCGGTGAGTTCCTCACGCGTCAGCCGTTCAACCGCATGGGGAAATTGCGGGGCTCCGCCGCGCAATTCTCGAATGCCCAATTCCAAAGCGAATCCCTGGATGTCGGGAAGTTCGCGCGTGCCTTCCACCTGCGAATGACTCGCCAGAATTTGCTCCAGCAAAGTCGACCCCGAGCGCGGCAGGCCGATGATGAAGATCGGATCCGGTTCGCGGCATCCCGACCCCGCGCGCGCGGCAAAGAAATCCGCCGTATACATTGTTTGCAGGCTCTGTACGAATCGCTCGTTGGCATCGGGTTCATAAAGGACCGCACTTCGCCGCAACGCGTTGCCGCGAGCATAGTGTTCGAAGGACTCGCCAAACTCGCCTGCATCTTCGAGCGCCTTGCCGAGCGCAAATTCCAGCTGCAAGCGATCCTCATCGCCAAGATCCGTTCTGTCCGCCTGCGCCCGCATCATGTCGATTTCCTGCTCGACAAATCGAAAAGTCTTCAGATTCGAGAGACAAAACCAGGCCTCGCCATACCCCGGCCGAAGTTCGGCGCCTTTCCGATATGCCGCGATGGCATCCTCCGAGCGGCCGCCCGTGCGCAGAGCATTGCCATAGTGAATGCGCAGCTTTTCATTGTGCGGGAACTCTGCGAGCAGCGACTCGAGAATTTTTAGAGACCGTTCGTTTTGGCCCAACAGCCCGAATGCCGAGGCTTGCAATGAACGGTATTGCAGGTTGTCAGGCTCCAAAATCAGCAAGCGCTCCAGCAGCGGCAGCATGGGTTGTGCCTTTTGCTGCATGTGCAGCGTGCGCGCAAAATCAAATCGCGCGCGGCTGTAACCCGGCGCGATCTTGAGACACAACGAATATAGTCGCTCCGATTCGACATAGTCTTCGCGCTCGGCGGCGATTTCGGCCAGCATGCGCAGCGCCGCGGGATCCTGCGAATCCTGGGTGAGATGCTGCCGCAACAGCGCTTCGGCCGCGTCGAGACGATGATTGGCCAGGGCGGCGTGTGCTTCGGCAAGGTGTTGATCGGGCGATGCCAGCTGCGTGAAACGTGCATACGCGGCGTCGCACGCGAGAGTGTCGCCGAGCGCTGCGTGCAAAGCCGAAAGCTCGCGCCAGGCTTCCGCCAGGTTGGGCTCCAGCTCCACCGCTCGATTGAGCGCGGCGAGCGCTTGCGCGACGCGGCCCTGGGCTGCCAGTGTTCGTCCCAGTTCAAATTGGATGGGCGCCGAGTTCGGCTGTGCGGCGGCAAGTTCATCGAAGGATGCTGCGGCCTCAGGGTTGCCGCTGCTGCGCCGGGCCGTGCCGAGCAACAATGTTGCCCCCGCATGGCCGGGATGTTCTTTCAGAATTTCGGCAGCTTCCCGCGCGGCTGCGGCCGGATCTGTATCCAGCAGCGTCGCGGCCCGCATCAGCCTCGCATCTATCGCCATCGTTCCCGCCAAGCCGCCCTCCAGTGTCGAACCGCGCTAGAATACGCGGGAAAATCGGGCACCATAGGGGGGACTTAGGACGCCTCGTCTTCGAGGCGCCCTATTTCTGCTCTTTAGGAGGGCCGTTCCGTCACGCCAATTCCAACTCGCGACCTAAGACCTGGCGAACAAACCCGCCGCCAGCCTCTTGGGCCACGAGCTGCCGGATGCGCATCTTCGTGTCGCCTAGGGTTCCGAGGTGTTCGGCCGCTTTCAAGGTGCTGTGATAGGCCTCCCCAGACATCGATGGACGTGATCTCGTAGCCGTGAGAGCGGTCAGTTAATTTGATGGACTGATTTGCACGATCGGTGATGGCCCATCGGCGATCGTGACCGCGGCGTCGGCGCCGCGGTCATTTCCGGGGCATTCAGAACGGTGAATCCTGAGGCGCCGGCAGGGTTGAGGGCATGGGACGGTGACGGGCGGCGCGCTCATCGAGCGCGCGGTAGTAGCGGTACAGCTGGATTCCATAGCGCTGTTGGAAGCTGTTGTAGAAGTCCTCGAGGAACTGCTCTCGGGCGGCCGCCGCCTCGTCGGGTAGCTCGGGGAAGACGAACGGATCGGGCTGATCGCACATGTCAGCGAACCCCCGCAGCGCGGCGCGGCGCAGTCGAGGCCGGTAAGTTGATCACCTGGAAGTACAGTTTTTCAGCGAGCACGGTGGTTTCGGTCTGTGCCGCGCTCATGAGCAAGTCGGCGGCCATGCCGATCAGGATCCGATAGTTGCCGGCTGCGTGGTCACACAGCAGATGACGCAGCTCCTTGGTCATGAGGCCAGCGTTTCCGGCGGTCGCGAGCAGGTGAATGGCTCATCAGGGAAGCCTGTCTCTGCGACTAGCAACTATCGTTTGGGAGAACGAATGCGTGGCGTGGCTCTTTGCAGTCGCCACGCCGCGCAGTTCATTGTGCCTCCTATTACGGACAAGGGGCCGGCGATGCGCCCGACGCGGTCCCTGTCGACAGAGCGCTGCAGCCGCTAGCGTTGCATGCTTCCACCTTCCAGAGATGGTTTAGATGATTCCCGGTGCGGATTTTTGTCTGCGTCGCGGCCCCAGTGTATTGCAGGCCGCCGCTGCCGAACCACGGTAGATTTCCCTGCTCTGTATACAACTGATACGACGTCGCCCCTGACACCGAACTCCAACTCACGAGGGTTAGCGGGCAGGCAAAGTCCACGTCAGCTGAGATGGATGCCGGAGCGGGGAAGGGTACCGTCGTCGAGAGAACGCAGCCATTTGCTGCATTGCTCCACAACGGCTGCACGGCAAAAGTCCCAAGGCTCGTAGCGATATCAGTCAAATCTGTCCACGCACATTTATCTCCAATTTCATTATTTGATGCGTCCTTCCACGCATTGAGGAGGGGATCGGTGATGGCCTCGGCTAGCTCGTGCCCTTCGACGATGCTGACTCCATCAAGCGGACCGCTTACGCTGTTTGCGCCACAGGCACTGCCCGCATCGGTCATATAAGGCAGGTTCGTGTAGGTAACATTTGGGTCTGCCGCGATCGCTCCGTGATACGCGCAAAACGAGCTACCGAACCCGGCCGTCGAGTGCCC
>JALYIH010000042.1 GCA_030775865.1 Pseudomonadota bacterium
GGCCGGTCCAGCGACTTAAGCTACAACAGTTCGGCTACTGCATCGATCGCCGCAAAACTTCCCGTGGCTTGCGGCGGAGCACCGCTATCCGGACAGCGTACCGCGCGTAAGTGAGCAATGCCGAAACCGCGGGCGCACTCGAGCACCGGCAAGCTGTCGTCAATGAACAAGGTACGCTGCGGCGAAAACTCCTCGCGCTGGCCTAAGCGCCGCCAAGACTCGGCATGTTCTTTCGGCGCATCGAACGTCTGCGAGGAATAGCAGGCGTCAAAATACTGCGTCAGCCCGACGCGCTCGTCCTTGATGGCGAGCGTCGTGGGATGCGAGTTGGTCACCAGCAATATGCGTTTGCCGCTGGCGCGCAATTTACGCAAAAACATTTCAGCCCCGGGCAAATAGCCGACGCGCAGCAATGCCTCGCGTTTGAGGGCAGGAATGTCCAGACCCAGCTCCCGCGTCCAGTACTCGATGCAATACCACTGCAAGGTGTGCGCCACGTTTTTGAACTTGGGCGCCAGCAGCGCTTGCGCCTCCGCCGCGTCGAGACCATTGGCGGCGGCATAGCGGCTGGGGATCAGCGTCAGCCAGAACCAATTGTCGAAGCGCAGATCGAGCAAGGTCCCGTCCATATCGAGCAAAACGGTGTCGACACTCTCCCAGTCCACTGCAGAAGAAGTTGGCATGTGCGTATGATATCAAGCGATGCGAGATCTTCCTGCCCTGGCTGAATCCTTGATGAACATTGCCGAGCGCGCGGGCGCCGCCATCATGCAGATCTACGGCGCCGGATTCACGGTGCAGCACAAGGACGACGACTCGCCGCTCACCTTGGCCGATTTGGAATCGCAGCGGCTCATCCTCGAGGGTTTGAAGCGCATTGCGCCGGACATACCCATCCTGTCGGAAGAATCGGCGGCGGCGCCTTGGGATGCGCGGCAAAGCTGGCGCGAATTGTGGGTGGTCGATCCGCTCGATGGCACGCGCGAGTTCATCAAGCGCAACGGCGAGTTCACCGTCAACATTGCGCTGGTCGTGGAGCACGAAGCTAAGCTGGGCCTGGTGGCCGCACCCGCTCAAGGAATCACTTATTGGGGCATTGCCGGCGTCGGCGCATTCAGCCGCCGGCAGGGCGGGGAGACGCGCCGCATTCAAACATCTGCTCCGCAGCAGCCGGTGCGCGTGGTCGGAAGCCGGTCGCATCCGAGTCCGCAGACGGCAGCGTATTTAGCCCGCTTGGGTCCTCACCTCATCTCGGGCGTGGGAAGCTCACTGAAATTCTGTCTGCTGGCCGAAGGCAAAGCGGATCTTTACCCGCGCTTCGGGGCCACCTCGGAATGGGACACCGCCGCGGGACAAGCGCTGCTGGAAGCCGCGGGCGGTCATGTCACCCGCATGGACGGACATCCCATGCGCTACAACTGCCGGGAGAGCGTGATCAACGGCGACTTCGTGGCCTTCAGCGATCCGAGCGTGCTGCCACCTTAAGCGACTCGGCTCAGGCGTGCCCGACCGGCTCGCACAATTGCAAGGTGGCGTCCAACAGGGTCGGGATATCGAATACGACTTCATCCTCGGCCATGGTCAGCTTCGCGACGCCCGCGGCAGCGATGAGCGCCGCCGGCACGTGAATCTGGTCGCGTCGTTGCGGCATGGTCCATGGGCTGACCCGGGCATCGGCAAAGGCGCGATTCAGCGCACTCCAGCGCAAGTGAGCGGCGCGCGCCAAAGCGGTGTCGCCGCCCCATTGACGCTGCGCGATGGCAATCGATGTATCGCCCGTCGACGACGGCGGAGTCATCATCAGATCGTGCACATAGCGCACCATCTCGTTGGGATCCACGCGCACGGCCAGCGACGGCTGATGGTCATGGGTCATATTGCTTGCTCCTGCTTCGATGTCGATGATTTGGGGGTCAAGTCCTGAAAACCAAGGGGCGGCAGGGCGGACCGCGAAGGGTTAAGATTCAAGTCATGGATGCTGACTTCATTATGCTCGTGGCGGCTGCAGGCGCTCTGGCGGGCGCCTACAAGGTCTGGCAGGTCTCCCTGGATGCCCGAGAGGCTGCCAATCGCATCGCCAAGGACACCTGCTCCCGCGCTGTGGTGCAGTTTCTGGACGGTACCGTGGCATTTGCCGGCTTCAGGTTAACCCGCGATTCCCGCGGAAAGCGGCGGCTTCTGCGCACCTATACCTTTGATTACACCAGCGACGGCTTCGAGCGCGCGCAAGGGTTCATCGTGCTCGCCGGGGGCCGGCTCGAAGCGGTGGGTCTTGCTGGCAGCCCCTTGTGAGCGCCGCGCTCAATATCGATCTGCACACCCACTCGAATTGCTCCGATGGCTCCTTGACGCCGGCCGCACTGGTCGAGCGCGCGGCGGCCGCCGGGATTGAAGTTCTGGCGCTCACCGATCACGACACCGTGGCAGGTCTTGGGGAGGCCCAGCGATCCGCGTCGGCGCAGCGAGTCACGCTGGTGCCCGGTGTGGAGATCTCGGCCTCGTGGCGCGCCCAGGCGATTCATGTGCTCGGCTTGTGGATTGATCCCGCCGCACCCGCGCTGCTCGGCATGCTGCAGGCGCAAGGCGAACTGCGCCGCGCCCGCATGCGCAAGATCTGCGCGCGCCTCGCAAAGTTCAAACTCCCCGGCGCGGAACTACTGGCCGCCGTAGAGATGCATCCCGGTTTGCCGACTCGCGCTCATCTGGCGCAGGCGTTGGTGGCCGGCGGCCACGTCGCGACACCCGAGGCGGCATTCCGCAAATACCTGAGCAAGGGCAAAGCGGCGCATGTCGCCGCGGATTGGCCCGCGCTCCAGGAGGTGGTGGCCTGGATTTGCGGCGCCGGCGGTGTGGCTTGCCTGGCCCATCCCGCGCGCTACTCCCTATCTTCGGGCGCGCGCCGGCGCCTGCTCAGCGATTTCACCGCTGCGGGCGGTTCGGCGCTGGAAGTGGTCAGCGGAAGCAATTCGGCTCAGCATGTCGATACTTGCGCGGCTCTCGCGGTCGCACATGGCCTGACCGGATCGGTGGGATCGGATTTTCACAACCCCCAAGCTGCTTGGAATCCGCTGGGCCGCTCCCTTAAGCTACCGGATCGCGTCACGCCGGTGTGGCGCAGCTTCGGCCTATAAACGTGAGTGACGAAGAGAACAACGTCAATACCGATCTGTTCAAGAACATCGAACGCCTGCGCCAGCTGCGTATCGAGCATCGCGACCTCGACGACGTCATTTCCCGCCTCAGCATGGACTTCAAGGTGGACGAGCTGCAAATGAAACGCCTCAAGCGGCGCAAGCTGCTACTCAAGGATCAGATCGCGAGACTGGAAAGTCAGCTCATACCGGATCTGAACGCATGAACGAGATCTTGCGCCGCTTCCAAGCGTTCTTCGACATCGTGTCGACCCGCAATGTGCTGATAGAAGTCGCCGTGCTCGGCGTGTGTCTTCTGGTCGGCGGCTTGGTCGGTTTGGAGTTGAACAGGCGCAATCAGCGGCAGAAGAGCAATCCGCCGATGGCACTGGCGTGGAGGTATTTCGCCACGCAAGGCAACGTGGTGGTCACGCCCATCATCGTGGTGTTCGCGCTGGTGATGGTGGCGAACAGCTCGCTGCAGGCGGCTCGGTTCGACGTGACCTTGCTGGGCGCCGCGGCGCGCCTGATCCTCGCCTACATCGTGGTGCGCATCAGTGTGCTGGTGTTTGCCGCGAGTCTCGGCAACAGATCCTGGATCCAGACCTGGGAAACGCGTGTCGCGCTGCTGATCTGGCTCACCATCGCGGCGGAATACCTGGGCTGGCTGGATCCCATCATCGCCACCTTGGACAGTGTCGGCATCGCGGCGGGAAAGAGCCGCATCACGGTGTGGTCGGTGCTGAAGTTGCTGTTCACCTTGACGCTGTTCATGCTGGCAGCCGCCTGGATCAGCCGCTGGGTCGAACGGCGGGTGAAAAAGCTCACCGGCGTCGCGATGTCCACCCGCATCGGCATCGCAAAATTCGCCAACGCTTTTTTGATTGCCCTGAGCATTCTGATCGGCCTAAATGCTGCCGGTGTCGACCTGACGGCATTGACGGTGCTGACCGGAGCGGTGGGCCTGGGGTTGGGATTCGGCCTGCAATCCATTGCGGCGAATTTCGTCTCTGGCTTCGTGCTGCTCATGGACCGCTCGATCAAGCCGGGGGATGTCATCAGTCTTTCGGGCCAAGCAGGCACCAGCACCGAGAATTTCGGCTGGGTGCAGGAATTGCGCGGCCGCTATGTGGTCGTGCGCGATCGCGATGGGGTGGAAATGCTGGTGCCGAATCAGCAACTCATCTCCAACGCAGTGATCAATTGGAGCTACACCGACCCCCGCATCCGCCTGAAGCTGCCGATTCGTGTCAGCTACAAGGATGATCCGGAGCTCGCGCTGAAAATATTGCTGGAGGCCTGCGACCATCAAGCGCGCGTGCTGCGCGATCCGCCGCCGGTGTCGCGGTTGATGCACTTCAGCGACAGCGGCATCGAGCTGGAGCTTCGTTTCTGGATTTCCGATCCCCAGGAAGGCGTGAACAATGTCCGCTCCGAGGTGAATCGCGCGATATGGCGGCTGTTCAAGGAACATCAGATCACCATTCCCATGGCGCAGCGCGAAATCATCGTGCACAGCGCGCCCGCTGAACTCGATTAAAGATGCGTCGCGGGAGCCAAGGAGCCTAGTGCCGATCGAGATCACACCGCACATCGCCATTCCCGACGAAGAATTGGAATGGAAATTCATTCGTGCGTCCGGCCCCGGCGGTCAAAACGTCAACAAGGTGTCTAGCGCGGTGCAGCTGCGATTCCTGTTGCCGCTCAATACCAGCTTGCCGGTTTCTGCCCGGAATCGCCTGCGCGCGATTGCGGGGCAAAAACTCGTCGATGACGGCAGCATTTTATTCAGCGCGCGCAGCGAACGCAGCCAGGAGCAGAATCGCCGTGCCGCAGCGATGCGTCTGGCGGCCTTGATCCGCACGGCCATGATCGAACCGAAGATTCGCCGCAAGACGCGCCCGACCAAGGGCTCGCAGGAACGGCGCATCGAGACGAAGAAGCGGCGCGGCGCGACCAAGTCGCAACGCGGCCGGCAGGGTTGGGAATAAGGAGCCTGTCACGGGCTCAAGGTCGTCACTGGCCCAATGTCACCTGCAGAATGCTGTGCCGGATCTGTTCGGACAGTACGAACTGGGCATCGGCGGCGACCCCGAGCAGCGGCTCACCGAACAGCAGTTTCTTGTCATCGGACATTTGTATGACGTTACGCCGGCGCAGCAGCTCGATGAAATTGCGAAACAGGCTCTTGTCGACAAACTCGGGCGAGTTCAGCCCGTAAAGCACCGTCATGCGCTGCGCCATCAGATGGCAGCGCTCTTCCAGCGCCTCATGGGTGATGGCGCCGCTCCCCGCCTGCAACAGCAACGCGATCGCCAAGTAGTAGCGCTCCAGGGTTTGAATCGTTGCCTGCGCCAGCACCGAGAGCCGGATGGCTTCGAGGGATGTCGGCGGCGGACGCTGCCATTCGCTGCGATCCTCATTGGCCTGCAGCAGATTCAAATGCACGAAGGCGTCGAGCAGCGCGTCCGCCGCCGCGCCGACCTCCGCTTCTTCCCAACGCAGAAATAACTCGGCGGAAATATAGGGATACACCCGCCACACGAGCCGCTGAATATCGGCGGTGCGCATGGTTGCGTTGCTGACGAAGGCACAGGCCAGAAGCGACGGCAGGGCGAATAGATGCAGGATGTTGTTGCGGTAATACGTGGCCAGCACGGCATTTTCCGCATTCATCCGCATGATGTCGCCGAGTGGATGCCTCTGCCGTTCCAGCAGGCCGAAGGCCTCTGCATAAGCGACCATTTGCCGTCCGCTGTCGGGTGTGACGGTCACCAACGGCGAGTACGGCGCATCGCGCAGCAGCCGTTGGTACAGCTCCAACTGGTGTATGAGGTCGCTTTCCGGGAGCGCCTGGCGCGAAGTCGCCAGAATCGCGATGGCGACCAAGTTGATCGGCGTCACCGCGGCAGCCGCGTTGATTTCGGTATTGATGCGAACGGCGAGCTCGGAGATCGCATCTCCTATCCATCCTGCGCGCGGGTCGTCATTTTCGGCTGGACTTCCGCGCCAATTGGGATTGTGCTTTTGCAGCAGGTCATCGAGGGCAATGGGCTGCCCTAAATTCACGTGGACTTTGCCGAATTTGCTGCGCAACACCGAGACGGTCGACTTGAGCAAAACGAAAACACTTTCCTTTTGCTTCGGCTGTCCCGACAGCTCGCCGATGTAGGTCCTGCCCTCCACGATGCGTTCGTAGCCGAAGTACACGGGCATGAACATCACCGGACGCTTCGGGTCGCGCAAATAGCTGCGCACCGTCATCGACAGCATGCCGGTGCGCGGTGAGAGCAGCCTTCCCGAGCGGCTGCGGCCGCCTTCGATGAAATATTCCAGAGGATGGCCGCGCGCCATCATGAAGCCCAAATACTTGGCAAACACCACGGAGTACAGCGCATCGCCCTTGAAGCTGCGGCGCAGGAAGAACGCGCCGCATTTGCGCATGAACCGCCCGATCACCGGCATGTTGAGATTCACGCCGGCGGCGACATGCGGCACCGCGAAACCTTTGCGGTAGATGATGTACGACAGCAGCAGATAATCCATATGGCTGCGGTGACAGGGAACGTAAATGATCTCCGCACCATCGGCGACGCCGCTCAGGTTCTCGAGGTGTTCGAGTTCCACGCCGTCGTACAGCGAATTCCACAGGCGGCCGAGCACCCCGGCCATGAATGTGACCATGGCCTGCGAATAGTTCGCGGCGATTTCCACGGCATACTTGCGCGCCAGCAGCAGAGCCTCCCGGCGCTGCAGTTGGCGTACCTGCATCTCGTTGCGCACTGCCTGGCGCAGAGCTTGAGTCTTCAAGATCTGCAGCACCATGGTACGCCGGTGCGACAGGTCCGGACCGATGCTCGAGGCTCGCTGCGCTCGCAGCACCATGCGCAGCGAACGCAGTATCCGCCGGACGCTGCGCGGCTCGCTCAGGCCCTGTTCCATGGCATCACGGAGCCGAATGGGCTCGCCGAAGTACACCAAAGCATTGCGGCCGTTGAATATCACGCTCAGGAATTTGCGGAAGCGTCCGACCAGTATCCAGTCCTCGGAAAACAGCAGACGCCACCAGCTCACTTCTTTATGCGGTGCGCGGCCCCAGAAAATAGCGACAGGCACGAGATCGACATCGAACTGGGGGTGAGCGGCGGCGGCGGCGACCAGTTGCACCAAGTAGCGCGGCGCGCGCGCCGCATTGCGCGTTCTGAACAGGCTGGGGCGCCTCATCATTTCGAAATAAGCGCGCTCGGCGCGCTTCTCTCCCATCATCAAGCGCCTCGAAGGGCGAGGCAGATTGTGCTCCGCGCAGACGCCGCTGAGCACCGCGAGGTCGGTTTGGCTCTCGCGCTCCAGGACGTAGCATACCGGGCGCGGCCGGGCCGGGATCGCAGCGACGGCATCGTCAGGCTTGATGGTCGCGCGCACCCACAATCCCAGAACCTTGCGCACGCTCCAACGCCACGCCTGACCGAAGCCGGCAAACGGATTCATGGTCGCTTAAGGGCTGGGTTTATCGCCGCGCTCTTGATTTTCGATCTCTCTGCGCGCCTTTTCCGCGTTCTCGTCGACAGTTTGCTGCACCTCGCGCGCTCGATCGACTTGTCGAGTCATCGGCTCGAAGGCGTTCTTTGCCGGAGGCGGCGGTTCCGATGAGGAACAGTTTGCGATGAACAAAACCGCCAGCGCCATTGTCGAATACTTAACGTAACGCATAAGCACCTTAGGTAATGCCGGCCAGTCAGGAGGTTGAGTGTACAATACGAGCATGTTCCGCTTTGCATTCCTATTGCTTGTAGCTGCGACAGCGAACGCCGCGATCGTGCCGGTCGATATCGACACCGCGGCTCAGCTCTATCAAGCCGCCGCCATCCGCGAGCAGGTGCGGGCATCCTTGGGTTCGATGCCCGCGCATATTCGAAAGCTGTTCCAGGGAAATACCTCGACGCCGCTGTCCGACAAGCAGCTGGCTGCCGTGAACGTCGCGGCGATCCGCGCATTTCGGATCGATGTGTTCGAAGCGCCCGCCTTGAGTGCTTTCGCGGCAAATCTCGATGCCGACACGGTAAAGAAAGCCGAAGTGTTTCTCGCGAGCGACACCGGCAAGCGCTGGGTGGCCGCCGATCTGGCGCTTGCTTCTCTCAGCGATGATGAGACGGACAAAATCATGAACGGCGACATCACCGCGCCATCCACGGCGCAGCGCAATGTTCTTTTCGAGAAACTGGAACGCGCCGAGCGCTCATCCGAATCCACGATACAAATTCTCTTGACCATGGGCACGGCCGTGGCGTTGGGAACCGCAGTCGGCTCCGGCATGGATCCCGGGCCTGTCGAAGAGCGCGCCCGCAAATCCGGCGAGGCCAGTCGTCAGACTCTGGAAGACAGCATGCGCGAGCCCATGAGGCGCTACATGGCCTACGGCTATCGCGACTTGAGCGATGTCGAGTTGAAGCGGGTGTTGTCGTTTCTGCAATCAACGGTGGGCAAGCAATACATTTCCGCGTACCTGGCATCATTGGGTGCCGGCTTCTATGCCATGGGCAGGCGCTGCGGCGAGCAATTGGGCGAGAGTTTGCGAGAATTGGCGATGGCGCAGCTCTCGGCCGAGGGCGCGGACCGCGAGCCGCCTGCGCCGCTAAAGCGCCCCTAAAAAGGCCCTCAGCAGAACGCAGATGGGCCCGATCTGATCTTCCAACCGATGATCGGAATCCAGCACGTGAAGCGTCGCCCGGTGTTCACGGGACCAGCGGATGCTGTTTTCAACCGGCACGACATCGTCGTGCCAGCCGTGCACGATGACGGTGGGAACGACGACGTCTTGCGGCGTATATTTCTCCAAGCCCGGCATGTAGAAGGCCGGCGCCAGCAGAAACAGGGCCCGTGCGCATAAGGGGGCGGCTGCGGCGGCAGACACATGTCCTCCCATGCTGGAGCCCACCAGGACCAGCGGTCCCTCAAGTTCAGCACCGGCCTCGAGAAGTTTTTCCACCCGCCGGCCTGGGTCGTCCATACCGCGGTAATCCACTGATTCGACGCCCAAATTCAAGTCTCGGACTACCGCCGCCATGGCCGTAATCTTGCTTCCCCAGGGACCGCTCTCCTTGCCGTGCGAAAAGACCACGGTATTGACAGATCGACTCAAGAAACACCCCTTGGCAGCCGTTACAGACGCATGGCATTGGATGAAGAACAGTCGGGCGCCTCTCACGAAATGCATCGCGCCATCGATTGGCTGCGGGATTGCACCGACCTGGCGGGCGTAGACCCGGTCGCGCTCGAGGCCTTGGCCGCAGGTGCCGTACATTTCTCGCTGCCGGCCGGCCACCTGCTGTTCGAAGCGGGCTCCGAGCCGGATGGAGTATATCTGCTCGCCAGCGGCCGGCTAGGCGTCAAGACCCCGTCAAGGATCGGCTTGACCGCCGAGATCGAGCGTGGCGAACTGGTGGGGGAGGCTGGCTGGCTTCTGGGAACTCAGCGCAGCGCCACGGTCGTCGCGTTGCGCGACAGCGAGTTGTTGCTGGTGCCCAATGCCGCCT
>JALYIH010000043.1 GCA_030775865.1 Pseudomonadota bacterium
CCGTCGGCCAACGCGCCCGTCGCGGCAACCGCGGCCACGTCGGCCGCACCCGCACCTGAGCCGGACTCGAGGCCGGCCGCGCAGCTGCATGTCACCACTGACGTGCTCGACATCGGCATCAACCTTAAGGGTGGGGAACTCGATCGCGGCGACTTGCTGCAATATCCGCTACGCAAGGACACGCCCAATATTCCCGTGAGGCTATTGAGCTACGAACCGCCGCCTACGCGATATCTTTTGCAAAGCGGGCTCATCGGCGGCGCGGGTGAAACCGCACCCACGCACCACGTGTTGTGGAAGTCGGATGAAAACACTTTCGTCCTTGCGCCGGGCGCTGATGAGCTGCGCGTACCGCTCATCTGGACCGACGGCCAAGGTCTCACCGTCACCAAGACATTCATTTTCAAGCGCGGCCAATACGCCATCGATCTTCAGTACGATGTGAAAAACGATGGCCCATCGCCGCGCAACCTGGCCTCTTATGCTCAGATCCTGCGTCATTGGGAACATGCCTCGCGCTCGTATTTCGATGTCGAGACATATTCGTTCAAGGGTCCCGCCATTTACGACGGCACCAAGTCCAAGGATCTCAATGTCGAAAATGACACCGACGCCAAGTTCGCGGCCACCATTACCAATGGCTGGTTGGCCTCCTTGCAGCATCAATTCGTCGCCGCCGTGGTGCCGCCGGCCGGGCAGCCGTATCAGTATCAAGTCCAGGTAGCCAACAGCGAGTACCTGGTGAGCGCCACGGGGCCGATGACGGCAATTCCGGCGGGCGCCAAAGCGCAGTTCCACGAAGAATTATTTGTCGGCCCTAAATTGCAGTCGCAGCTTGCGGCGCTCGGCAGGAATCTGGAGCGCACCGTCGACTTCGGTGTCTTGACCGTGTTGGCCCAACCACTCTTCACCGGGCTCAACTATGTGCACAAGCTGATCGGCAACTGGGGCTGGTCCATCATCATTGTGACGGCCCTGATCAAACTGCTGTTCTATCCCTTGAGTCAGGCCAGCGGCCGCTCCATGGCCAAGATGCGCGCCGTGGGACCGCGCATGAAACAGATTCAGGAAACCTTCAAGGACGACCGCGAGAAGTTGGGCCGCGCCATGATGGAGCTGTACAAGAAGGAAAAGATAAATCCGCTCGCGGGTTGTTTGCCGATGGTGGTACAGATCCCCGTGTTCATCTCGTTCTATCGGGTGCTCCTGGAGAGCGTGGAAATGCGCCAAGCGCCGTTCCTGCTGTGGATCAATGATCTGTCCTCGCGAGATCCGTACTTCGTGTTGCCGCTGCTCATGGGCGGTGCCATGTTCGCGCAATTCAAGCTAAATCCGGCGCCCCCCGATCCCATGCAGGCCAAGATCATGCAGTTCATGCCGCTGATCATGACCGGCATGATGGCTTGGTTCCCCTCGGGGCTGGTGCTGTACTGGCTGACGAACACCGTGTTGTCCATCGCGCAGCAGTGGCGCGTGAATCAAGTGGTCGAAGCAGAGGCTGCCAAGCAGCGAAGTTAGCGCAGTGGCATCTCCCGACACCATCGCCGCCCTCGCCAGCGCTCCCGGGCGCGGCGCGGTCGGGGTGATACGCGTCTCAGGCGCCGACGTGCCGCGAATCGCCGCGCTCATTCTTGGGTTTCTTCCCACGCCTCGCTTCGCTCAGGTGTCGAGTTTTTTAGGCAGCGATGGCGAACCCCTGGACCGGGGAGTGGCCTTGTACTTCCCCGCGCCAGCATCCTATACGGGCGAACATGTGTTGGAGCTTCAAGGCCATGGCGGCGCGCTCGTGGGCGATTTGTTGCTCAAACGGCTGCTCGAACTGGGCTGTCGCATGGCAAGGCCGGGCGAGTTCAGTGAACGCGCCTTCTTGAATGGCAAAATCGACATCGCTCAGGCCGAGGCCATCGCCGACTTGATCGATGCCGGCACCACGGCGGCGGCCCGCGCGGCCGTGCGTTCCATGCAGGGAGAATTCTCAGCGCGCATCCACGCGCTGCAGGCGCAGATTACCGAACTGCGCTCAGCAGTGGAGGCGGCCATCGATTTCCCCGACGAAGAACTGGAATTTCTGCCGGGCAGTATGCTCGGCGACCGTCTGCGTAAAATATTGATCGGCTTCGAATCCATCACCGCCGCGGCACGCCAAGGCGCGCTGCTGCGCGAAGGGTTGAACGTGGTCATCGCCGGCCGCCCCAACGCCGGAAAATCCAGCTTGCTCAATAAACTCGTGGGCGACGACATTGCCATTGTGACCGATCAACCGGGAACCACGCGTGATGTGCTGCGCCAGCACCTGCATCTGGACGGCTTGCCGCTGAACTTGATCGACACGGCGGGACTGCGCGATACCGCCGATGTCATCGAGGCTGAAGGCGTGCGTCGCGCGATCAACGAACTGCGGCGAGCCGACCGGGTGCTCTACATTCTGGACGCCGCCGCCGGCCGCACCGGCGAGCCCGTCGATTTCAGCGCAGCGCTTGGAGAATTGCCGCCCGGCGTTCCGGTCACTTTGATCTTCAACAAAATCGACTTGACCGGCGCAGCACCCCAGATCGATGAATCCTCAAGTCCCCCGCGAGTTTTCTTGAGCGCAAAAACCGGCGCGGGATTGGATCTCTTGCGCGCGCATCTGAAGGCCAGTGCCGGATACTCGAGCGGCGAGTCGGGCGCTTTCTCAGCTCGGCGCCGACATCTCGATGCGCTGGCTCGCGCCAACTCTTGCGTGGTGCAGGCCGCTGAGACCTTGAGGATCACTCACGCCATCGAGCTTTTCGCGGAAGAGTTGCGACGCGCGCAGCTTGCCTTGGGTGAAATAACCGGCGAGTTCACCAGCGATGACTTGCTCGGCGAGATCTTCAGCAGTTTTTGTATCGGCAAGTAGCACCCCACGGCCTACGGGCCGCAGCCCGTGCCATGTCGCCATTTGCCGACGTCAGACGCGCTGTTTGGTCCGATCCAGATCGGTGATGTCGACCTCGATCGAACGAGCGAGCCGAGCGAGTACACCCACCACGAGGAATACGCCGACCGTGATGATCGCCGTGGTGAGAGGGAAGCGCCAAAATAACCACAGCATTGAGCCCGCAGAAAGCGTCAATATTGCTATAAATGCAACAATGTTCATCCGCGCGGATGATGAGACGGTCATGCCAATACCCCCGGAACACAGATGACGCGACTCAACAGTATACATACGGCGTTGTTGAACGCCTATACAGGAATCCCCTTAATTGCAATCGGCCAATGGCGCGTTATTAAACACTCCTACAATTAATTTTACCCGAGCATGGTTTCGCGCCGCCAATGGCGCGCGGTGAGAACGAACAGCAGCAGTGCTACGCCAAGGGAAGCAGCGGCGGACACCAGCACATCCAACAATAAAATCGGTTCATCCTTGAGCACGCTGGTCATCAGCAAATGTTGGCTCAACGAGGGAATGAACATCAGCGAGCTCGTGGGTTTCAGCGAGTAGATGCTGGCAAATGCAATGGGCAGCGTAGGCACCAGCAGCACGGTGGTCAGGTAGGTCTGCGCCTCGCGGTAGCTGCGGGTGAACGAGGCAACGAAGGTCATGAGGGTCGCGCCCAACGGTACGAAAGGCAAACAGATCGCAAAGAAAATCAGCGCGGTTTTGAGGCCCAAATTGGCGCTCATGCCGATCCGTTCGAGCGGTACGAAGCGAAACACGCAGACGAACGCGGTCAGGCTCAAGGCCAGCGAAATACACATGTACGCGCAGGTCGCCAGAATTTTCCCGCCCACCAACGCCGAGCGCGCCACGGGCAAGCTCAGCAGCGCCTCCAGCGAGCCGCGCTCGCGCTCGCCCGCGGTGGAATCTATGGCCAAGTAGAGGCCGCCCATCAGCAGCGCGAACAGCACGAAGTACGTCATGAAACCCAACACCACCACCGCACGGCCCGTGGGGGTCGCAACATCGACCTCGTTCACCGCGACCGGCAGGGACAGAAGCGGACTTAACCCCCGAAGCTGCAGCCGCAATTGCGCGATGGTGCTGCCATAGGCACCCAAAATTCCCCGCGCCCGGTCCGCGATTTTTCGCGTTTGCGAATCGGCGCTGTCCGCGAACAGCAATAAGGGCGCCGGATTCCCGGCCGCAAACCGCCGCGGATATTCCTCCGGCACGAGCAGCACGACTTGGGAAACGCCGCCGCGCACGGCGGCGCGCGCCTCGTTCTCCGACAGTTCGCGAAACATGAGCTTGACGCCGTGCGCTTTGAGGAACTGCGTGAGCCCCGGCGCGTAGTGGCTTCCCGAAATCGTGAGCTTCAGGGGCACCTCCGACTCGACCACGCTTTGTTCCAGCATGCGCGAGACCATGAGCCCGAAAAGTATCGGCCCGAACAACGGACCGAACAGCAGCGCCGACAAGAGTGTGCGCCGATCACGCAGGTTCTCCAGAAACTCCTTCGCGAAGACGATGAACAACGTGCGCATCAGCTCACGCCCTCCGTGTCGCCGAGCACCTGCAGAAACGCTTCTTCCAATGTTGCCGTCCCGCTGCGCCCGTGAATCTCCTGCAGCGTGGCGTCCGCCAAAACTTTGCCGTGGCCGATGATGACCACCCGATCGCAGAGCGCCGCCACTTCCTGCATGACGTGTGAGGAGAACAACACACACCGTCCTTCAGCTTTCAAGGCCAAAAGCATTTCGCGCAAATTGCGTATCGCCATCACATCGAGCCCGTTCGTCGGCTCGTCCAGCACTATGTTCCCGGGATCGTGAACCAAGGCGCGGGCCAGGGCCACTTTGATGCGCTGGCCCTGCGAAAAGCCTTTGGCGCGCCGCTCGATGAAGGACTCCATTCCCAACGCCAGCGATAACTCCGCGGTGCGCGCCTTCAGGCGTTGCCCACTCATCCCGTGCAGCGAACCGAAATACTGAATGTTCTCGCGTGCGGTCAGATTGTTGTACAGCCCGGCCGCATGCGGCAGCACACCCAGGTGAGCGCGCGCCTTGGAGGTTTCGCCGCGGATGTCGATGCCGTCGATGCAGGCTTTGCCGCCGTCGGGCGTCAAAACGCCGTACAGCATGCGCAGACAGGTGGACTTTCCGGCGCCGTTGGCGCCCAACAATCCGGTGATCTCACCGTCGCGCGCCGTGAAGGACACGTCTTTCGCGGCCTCGATGCTGCCGAAGCGCTTGCTCAAGCCCGTTGCCTCTATCATGGTGCAGGGCCCGCCATGCTCAGAAAAAATGGCTCGGGGCTGTGCTGCTCGAGGCAGGTTGCATCCAGCGCATCGGGCGCGGCGCTGTCCAGAAAGTCCGCCATGAGCCGCGGCACGCAAGCAGTGGCCAACTGACCGTGGCCTTCGCCTTTCAAAATCAAGTGGCGATGGCGGGTCAGGCCAACGCTTGCGCGTTCGGCATCGGCGGGCGGCGTCACCGGATCCGCTTCGCCGGACAACAACAGCGTCGGGATGTCGCTGTGCAAGGGCGCATGCAGATCCGCGTCCACCGGACCACGCGGCCAGAGTTTGCAGATCTCACGCAAGGCATCCACCAGTTCGGTGCCTTGGTAGGTCTTGGCCATCGCGGCCCGGTCGATATTCGCGGCAGCGAAAAACGGTTCATCCTCACTGCAAATGACGCTGTATTGCATGCCGTTCGCCAGCTGATCGCCGATCTGCCGCGCATTCATGATGGATTGGGATGCAATCGGCCTGAGCTTGCCATGCACGGCTTGATGGATCAGCGTCGGCAGCAGCGATGCCTGTGTGGCGCTGTACGACAAGAACCGCAGAGCCGCCGCCAAAATTTTATGATTGAACTCGATTTCCAACGGCAGCCCGCTATTCGGATCATCGACTGTCACCATGACTTTTTGCGGCCCGAATTGGTGTAGCAACGAGTCCAGGTCCTGCTGCAAATTCGGGTACACCGCGGCGCAATCAGGCGCTTGCCGGCAGCGCGCGACGATGAGATTCAATGCTTCCTCGCCGTCCTGCGGCGTCTCCAAGCCGATCAGCTGTTCCGGGTAGGTCACGCCGTCCAGAATGACGGCGTGCACGCGTGCCGGGTGGCGGCGCATGTAGAGCTCCGCAACCCGCGTGCCGTAGGACGCGCCGTACAGATCGATCTGCTGGAATCCCAGGGCCGCTCGCATTTCCTCCAGATCTCGAATTGCGATGCTGGTGGTATAGAAGCGCACTCGCAGGCCGAGCTTGGCAAGACAATCGGCGGTTGCCTTGCGCAGCGCCGGCATCGGATCCGCAGGTTGCTGCCAGTCCTCAGGATATTCGCAGGACTGGGGACTGGAACTTCCAGTGCCCCGCTGGTCCAGCAGCACGATGGCGTGATTGCGGTTGATTCGCGTGAAGGCGCTGTTCAAGGCCACGTACACTTGCATCGCGCTTTGCCCAGGACCGCCTGCCAGCAGGAACATGGGCGCTGCCGTGCTGCGCCGATTCAGTGCCGGTACCACGGCCACTTTCAGCTCAATCGATCCATCCTTTGGATGCTCGCGATCTTCGGGCACGCGCAGTGTGCCGCAGCGTGCGGGAACGGAAATCAACTTCAGCGGATGCTCTAGCCGGCATTCCGTCAGCGGCAGCGTCGCCACATCTCCGGCATTGGCGGGCTGCGCCCACCACGCGCACAGACCCAAGCCAACCCACACCAGCGCCTCACCCACCTGCCGCATGCCACCTCCCCGATTTATCGCGATTGTATGGGATTCGCTACCCACGACTGGCGACATATTGGTAGATTTGCGGCACAGTTGGACTTTCCGCCAAGGTTGCCATGACCATCATTCGCGAAGCCGATGTGATTGCGAGCGTTGCCGACGCCCTGCAGTACATTTCTTACTACCACACGCCGGATTTCATCCGTGCCATGGGACGCGCATACGAGATCGAACAGAGCCTGTCGGCGCGCGATGCCATCG
>JALYIH010000044.1 GCA_030775865.1 Pseudomonadota bacterium
AATTGGATCGAAGGGTTCTACAATGAAAAACGTCTGCACTCGGCGATCGATTATCGATCACCCGCGGACTTCGAGCGCAGCCTGAAAGCTGCATGAGTCTGCTGTACGTGGAATCGAGGCAGGGTCAGATGTCGCGGCGGCGGCTCCGCTTAATGTACTGCCGACGGCAATGCCAGCCACACTCGGCGGCACGGCTCCTCCCAGCGCATCGCTTATTATTGCTTCAGTGCCGTCGCCTATGCCTTTACCTTTGGCAAGTCCGACAACAGTACTGAGAATACCAGCCGCAGCAGCTCCTGGGAGGCCCCCGTTGGGCGCGGCTGCATTTACGATCCCTCCAGTGATCCCACCCAAGAAGGCCGCTGCCGCTATTTCTGCCGGGTTGATTTGCCCAGTCGAGACCGCCAAAGCCGCACCCCCGAGCGCGCCGCCGGCAATCCCCGTCAACGCGTGCTGGAAAAAGCACTTGAGATTTGCTCGCTTCACTTTTGAGCCATCCCCGCTTCCTCCTCCACCTCCGCCTCCACCACCGAAATCCCTAAATTGGCCCGGACCGGAACACCCAGAAAGCGAGGTTTGTAATGTACTGCCAATAACTGGTTGGCCACCACCAAACGATCCGTCCGGCTGTGGGGTATCGGGGATTCCGTCCTGGCCTGGATTGCCAGTTGTTGTAAAGGTGCAGTCATATCCCGTAGGGTCGACATACGTCAACGGATTATTGTTGACGTAGGCGTAACGGTTGTAATTTTGCGTGTTGCCCGGATCAGAGACTTTAGGTGCGTTCCTAACCGTTAGTTCCAGATAAACGATGCCGGTTCAAGGGCATAACAGCGCTAACTGTTTTCGTCCAATGTCGCGGCCACTATTTGAACAGTTGACGCGCGCAAGTAAGCGGTAAGCACGTGGCGTTCTTCCCGGCCGCGTTAGGATCTGGAAGATGTGCTCTGGTTTTTTAACGACTGTAGCGAGCGATGGAGAAGATAAAACAGCGGCGGTATGGTGCGAAGGGATGGCGCAAGATTTTGGATCGATTCGAGGAGAGCGGGCTGACGGCGCTGGCTTTCTGTACGCAGGAACGGATTAGCACAAAGAGTCTGCGTCGTTGGCAGTTGCGGCTGGCAGACGATTCGGAACAGTCGATGGTCGCCAAGGCGGCGCGGTCGTCGAGCAAGGCTGGCGGATTTATCGATTTGGGCGACCTGCGTTCTGGCAGTTCGCGATATGAGGTGCGCTTGGAGCTCGGCGCGGGGATCGTGCTCAGTATCGCGCGCGGCTAATGTTCTTCGCCGAGGCGCAGATCCGTGTGCACCTTTACGGGCAGCCCACTGACATGCGCAAGTCCTACGACGGATTGCAGGCGCTCGCGCGGCACGCGATGGGCCATAATCCGCTCGATGGCGCGCTGTATGTTTTCGTCAACCGCCGTGGCTCGCAGATCAAGTGTTTATATTTTGATCGCAGCGGTTTTTGCATCTGGGGCAAGCGGCTCGAGACAGGCAAGTTCATCAGCGACTGGCGCGCGGTGCGCACGCGCGAGATGGACTGGACGGGATTGAAGCTGCTGCTCGAGGGGTTGGAAGGCAAGCGTGTTCGCAAGCGTTTTTCCCTGCCTTCGGTGATCTCCAAAGGCCTATAAATAAAGCACTTTATGTCATTCGTCGTGATACGATAAATGACATGCAAAGCGCTGCATCCTCCAGCTCATCGGCTCTTCCTGAAGGAGGCGAACTGAGCGCCGCGGAGCTCGGCGCATTAGCGCGTTCGCAGGCGCAGACGATTGCGGTGCAGGACGAGAAGATCGCAGTGCTCGAGCATCAGATCGAGTGGTTCCGTCGCCAGATCTTTGGTCAGAAGAGCGAGCGCTTCGCCCCTGAAGCCGATCCTTCGCAGATGCATCTTGGCGAGACCTTCCCGGTGCCCGCCGCGCCCGTCGAGGAACACAAGCCGATTGCCGCCCATACGCGGCGCACCGCGCAACACGATGGCGCGGAGAGTGGCGAGGAGTTGCCGTTCTTCGATGAGTCGAAGGTTCCGGTCCAGACCCTCACGCTGCTCCATGCGGATGTGAAAGGCCTGTCGCCCGATCAGTACGAAGTCATCGGCGAGAAGGTGACCTACCGGATCGCCCAGCGCCCGGGCGCATACCATGTATTGAAGATCCGTCGGCCCGTGATCAAGATCAAGTCGAGCGCAAAGATTCTGTGTCTGCCGGCACCGGCCGGAGTTCTGGAAGGTAGCCGCGCGGATGTCAGCTTTGCCGCCGGGCTGCTGATGGATAAGTTCGCCTGGCACATCCCGTTGTACCGCCAGCATCAGCGCCTCGAGGCGGCAGGGATCCGCGTCAGCCGGCCCTGGTTGACGCAAGTAGCCCAGGCCGTGATCAGCCTGCTTTCCCCGATCTACGACGCGCAGCTCGCCTCGATCCGTGCGAGCCGCGTCAAGGCCATGGACGAGACGCCGATCAAGGCTGGCCGCTCCGGTCACGGCAAAATGCACACAGGCTACTTCTGGCCGATCTACGGGCAACTCGACGAGGTGTGTTTCCCGTTCCACTCCTCACGATCCGCCGATTTCGTCTGTCAGGCGCTCGGCATCAAGCCGATCGTCAACGCCGTACTACTCACCGACGGCTATGCCGCTTACGCACAGTACGCCGAGAAGACCGGGATCAACCACGCTCGATGCTGGGCGCACGGGCGCCGAAAGTTCTTCGATGCGTTGATTGCGGAACCCGCCGGCGCCGCCGAGGCATTGGAGCAGATCAAAGCGATGTATGCCGTCGAGGAGAAGATCCGCGACGCTGAACTCATCGGGGATGCAAAGCTTTTGCATCGCCTGACGCACAGCAAACCGCTGGTTGAGTTGTTCTTCGAGTGGGTTGATCAGCAACTTCAACGCCAAGGCTTCACGCCGACCAACCCTTTTATCCAAGCGCTGAACTACGTGCGCGAGCGGCGTGTCGGACTCGAACTCTTCCTCACCGATCCCGATGTGCCGATTGACACGAACCACCTGGAACGGGCATTGCGCGTCGTACCGATGGGTCGAAAGTCCTGGCTCTTCTGCTGGACCGAGCTCGGCGCAAAGCACGTCGGCATCATTCAAAGCTTGATCGTCACGTGCCGGATTCACGGCATCGATCCCTATACCTATCTCGTCGATGTGCTGCAGCGGATCAGCGAGCATCCCGCCAGCCGTGTCGCACAACTCACGCCATGCCTGTGGAAACAGCACTTCGCCGCCAATCCGATGCACTCTGAGATCCACGACTTCCCAGTCTAATCAAGTACGCCGCATACTGACCGCTTACGCGCGCAAAGCCATCATATGTTTCGCCGGATTCGCCACTGCTGTAGTGCTTCATAATTAACGGAACTGATTATGCATTTCTTGTCTTACTATTGAGGTGATCAATGGGGATCGAGCGGCCCGCACCAACGCGCCGATCCATAACAGATCAGTGCCGGCGGCTATCCAGGTAATTATTCTATTCCGCACGCCTGCGGAGGTTTTTCGCGATTTCCTGCAATGCCAGGGATCGATCCGTCAAATATTTGCTGCACCTGGTTGTTTCGGACTGCAAATCGCTGGCAGTCATTGCGCGATCTTCCTTCTCAAGTTCTACTGCGAGTGGAACGTTCGGAAACGCTGCATCAACACGTCCCAGATAATACATTACCAGGAGCCTACCAGCCGCCTGCTTGCCCGCGTCGGGCATAGCGCTAAATCTTGAGCCCACTACAATACACCGAACGTCCATTGAAGCCGTCACCGATTGTGCGTGTGTTACGGATATTGAAGACAATACAACGACTAAAAAAGTGCAATACCCAATAAACTTTTTCATTTGTGTCTTACCTGTCCTGCGATATCGCCAAAAACCTATGCTTGTCAGGTCGAGATCCGCTGCGCTAACGGAACCAGTTGGGCCATCGCCAAATCACAAATAGCACTAGAACAGCAAAAACTTCTCCGATCAAGATCGCGTGCCAATCAGCAACGGATGCTTGCTTCCCGTGTGCAAGAATAAAAAGCACTCTGGCAATAATGGGTAGAAGGAAAAGCAGTAGCAAAACCAATGTCGTTGCGATCGGCCGCCTCGAAAATGCGGCTGCAACGAGATTTGTATCTTTCGGCAGGGTGGACGAGGAATCTGGATTGACTGATTGAGTTTTTGCGCGCTCGCGCTTATCGCGAACCAGTTTCGATGCAAAATAGTGGATTATCAGGACTCCCCAAATTAGACCGGTGACAAGTCGAATCGTCGTCAGAGAATCGGTCGTAGATCGTGTAATGTATCCGTACACGGCCAAACCGATAATGATGAGACCGAGAGAAATTTGCATCCATCTTATGTTTGATGGCGCTCCTTTTCCTGTGGGTGGCCTAGTGGAGCGCTTAATCATGGTACATCCTGGCATGGCTTGCGTAAGTCTGGAAGAATCGTCGACGCAGCGGCTAGCGCCGCGTTCAATCCCGCGGCGAGTGTACCGCTTATTCCCAAGAACGATTCGCCAGCCCCTATTGCTTTGACTGCGAGACCGGTATTGACCTGGTCGCCCAAGAAGGCTCCAGTGTCTCCACCCACTGCGCGGCCAGCGTTTCCAAGTACGCTTCCCCCTTCCGATCCGCTGAAGGCCGTGTTGAGGAGTGAGATCCCGTCCAAAACGGAAAGTCCTCCTACAACTTCATTGGTGATACCGGCACCCAATCCAGCTAATGAAAGGCCGGCGGTTTCCGGAGCACCAGCAAGCGATGCCAGAGCTTGTACAGTCCCGAGAGCTACTTGGGTCAAGCCCGTTGCAACTTGGACAGCGCCAGTAATAGCCTGTGCGAGGTTGAAGCAAGGAGTCCCCTTGCGCTTGGAAAAAGGAGCGCTCGCCTGCTGACCCCCGCCGCCCCCACCATTCCCGAAGCGGGCGGCGAAGCTACTAAAATCACCACACCCGGACAATGTCGTGATCGAAGTACTGCCCGTAACAGTGGCCTGCTGTATTCCATCAGACCCAGTTTCATTCCCGATGCCATCCGACCCGGGGGTCACGGTAGTCGTAAAGGTGCAGTCATACCCCGTAGGGTCCACGTAGGTCAACGGATTGTTGTTGACGTAGGAATAACGATTGTAGTTCTGCGTGTTGCCGGGATCAGAGACATAAGGATCGGGGGAAAGGAACATACCGCCACTCGGACTGTAAACGCGGCCATTCATGTTCGTAAACAATATTCCAGTATTGTTCATGAGTTCCTGGCCAGTGAATTCGTGGCGCGAGATATTTGCGATGGTTGCCTGGTCCGTAGCTGTATTTTCTATTTGCCCCAGTGCACCAAACCTCTCTTTTACGATCGGTGCGCCCGATGAATCGGAAATAACGGCACTGCTACCCAAATGATCTTTCGAAATGTAGTAAGTGGAATTTGTGCCCGTGTTCAAACGCGTGTACACGATGAAATTATTACCCGCGGGAATGTAGTGTCGATAGCCGGTCCCCGTCGAGTTAGCGACCTTCTCCAGTAACCCTCCGACGTAAATCGTGGTTTCAATTGCTCCGTTATAGCTTGCAATTTGCTTATAGCGTTGATGATTAGCGTTGTAGAACAGCTGCCCGGATGTAGTACCAGCTGCAATATCAGCGGGTTGGTTGAAACCGGTCCAGGTAACTGACCCTGCGAGATTCCCGCCAACACTGATGGTAGTCATGTTGCCGTTAGCGTCATAGCAGAACGAGATAGGGGGCTTGGTCCCCGGAGTGGTTCTGCGTACTGCATGCGGTTGTGAATTGAGGTAATAAGTGCAGCCGGATTGCGGTGTTGCGTAGTCGTTAACATTCGTGGCGCTGCCATTTGCTGCCCATGTTGATACTCGGCCCATCCCGTCGTAGCTCATTTGGGTATTACTATCGCCTATTGTGTGGTCGAGCCGGTAGAGGCTGTCAGGAAATGCATTCTCAGTGGTTACCGGCACATTGCCGTCTTGTCGCTGAGTCAAGTTGCCGACGGCGTCAAACAGATACGAATTATTCTGCAGTGCGGCACCACCGCCGACACCGGCTTGTATGCTTTGAACTTGGGCCGTCACTGCATCAAAGGCGTGATTGACGATAACACCGTTGCCGAGGGTTTCTTGAAGAATCTGACCCCGCGGATTCGTGGTGTTCGCCGTCCAGTAGGTTGTCCCGGGGCCACCGGCAGTGATGTCTGAGATCTGCTGCAAAATACCGTTGCTGTAGGTGTATTTTAGCAGCATCTGGTAGGAAGATGTGCTGACGGGATACTGCAGTGTGTCAAGCAATCCGGATGAATTGTAGGTCTGCGTGTATGTATACGATGCATCGCCCGGTATTGCGATCGTCTTGGTCGAAAGCCTGGTTTTGCTGTCATACACATATGCTTCAGAATACGTGCCCGAAGAGCCCGTAGCGGTCACGCTCTGAAGTTTGCCAATGTTAAAACTGGTGGCGTTATTTCCCCAATTCCAATTGGTAATAAATGTTGTTGTAAAGTCGGGCTCCGTTCGCTGAGTCGGTCGCGACAGTGCGTCGTACAGAAAAGAGAAGCTTTGATTTTTTGCGTCTACGTAGGAAGTTAATTCCCCCAACGCATCATAGACCCTCGTCCATTTCCCCAAATCCGCATCGGTCGACGAAGTTTGAAACGCCTTAATTCCATATGCATAAGGGGCAGCTTGAAACAGCGCGATCGCTGGCGCCGAGCTGTCGACAGCACTCAGTAGCGAGCCAAATGCATCGTAGGTGAAATTGATATTGTAACCGCTGTTGTCTTGAGTTCTGGCCAAGAGTCCCGAAGGCAGCGTGATTTTTGTCGTCACCCTACCAGATGGAGCGGCGGTCGTCGGTGGATCGGTCACGGTAGTCGTGAGCCCTGAGTAACCGAAGGATGTCGTTTGCAAGGTCGAATTCGTGGCGCTTAGGGGGCGTTGAGAAGCAGTTATCCTATTCAGGAAATCATAGGTATTGATCGTCCAAAATGGCGTCGAACAAATAAAAGTACACGGTACCCCTTGCAGATGAATATTGCCCAGCGAATCGTACTGCACCTCGTTGCGATCATAAGCACCGTTTAGCATCAGCTTGCTCGTGGCGAGCGTGCGTTCGAACCAATCCAAATAGGTATTTTGAATCGTTTGCGTGCTTCCGCCAACGTTGAGCACTGTCTGCGTAACCGTCAACTTATTGTTCGAATTGACGCAATTCGTGGCACAACCATTTCGTGACCATGTGGTCGAGGTACCATCCGGTCTTGCCTCGGTCACGACCCGCGCTAGCCCATCATAGGTCCACGTCGTGGCCAGCGGATTAGCGGTGGTCGAATTCGGGTCGCTTTGGCTGGTTTTTGTACCGTATCTTGGATCGAAGCCGAGTGAGATGGTTTGACCGAGCGCGTTCTGAATGGTCGCTGGAAATTGCGCGGTCGGATTCCAGGTGAACGTTGTTGTGCGCGAGGCCGGTGAGGCCGTCATAGCGACGCCGGTGACGGTATCCGTCAACAAGTTGCCAGTCGTCGAGTCGTAACCGAAGTCCTCGGTAACTTTGTAAGTGGCGCTTCCCGGCTCGGTTATCTTTTCGGTAATCCGACAATTGGTGTAGTCCGGCGTATAGGACACCGTACGAGTGATTGCCGCGCCGCCTGGGGCGGTACTGGAATTCGTAACCGTGGTTTGGGTCGGCAGAGCCAGGCACCAAGCGGTTGGCGTGGGCGTATAGGTATTAGCAGTTGTGGATGTCCAGCTATCGCCAGAATACGGGTCCGTGTCATTGTCTGTGACTGTCGTGACGGTGTTTGCGAACCGTCCATATATATCGGGCGAATTATTGGTCGTGACGGTCGTGGTGATGAGCGTTGCATCCTTGGCGCCCCCAAGCTCATAGCTGCCGGCTCTGATCGAATTGTAGTAAGGAAAAGCTCTTACATTGTTAGCGGTGCCGTCGAGTGTTAGCGAGTTAGGAGTATAGCTTGTCGTTTGTACCAGCTTGCTCGAAACACTCTGCGTAGTGTTTTGGGCGGATAGCAATCCGATGTACGGAAAAATCGTTTGATATGTGGAGAAGGTGAAGAAGCCGGTGCGATTGTCTTGGCTCTGCACATTCGTAAATCCGGCAAAACCACGGCCTTCCAAATTGGTGATTCCGTTGGAGTAGGTATAAGTCGTGGAATAGGTGCCTCCCGTCCCGTCTGAGGTCGTGTAAGAAGGCACCACGTACAGTGGTCCCATGTAAGCTTGCTGTGGCCACGTTGCACTGGGTCCCCGCGTGTAACCAGCCTCTACTAGGGAATTGTAGGTCGGAGTAAAAGCGACACCGTAACCGTCCGTGAAGGAAGTTGCGAGATCCGGCTTTATGTTGGACCCATTGTGCAACCCAATGAAAAGCGCGTTGCTGGCGGAGGCGTTTATCAGCACCAGGTCATCCAGCCCATCGCCGTTCTGATCGGTAACGACGAAAGTACCCGCACCGGCAGGCACCGGTATACCGGCCGTAGCCGGCGGTGCGAGACCCGTCGCCGTAGATCGGTACACCTCTAAAGTGCCGCTCACGTTGGCGAGAAGGTCGGTCTGACCATCACCGTCCCAGTCTAGTGCGGCGAGTACGTTCGCTGGTGCAGCAATTGTCGTTGCCGCGCCCCCGTTGCAGCCTGCGATGTAGATAAGATTAGAGCCGGGAATCGTGAAATCTGTGCACCCGTCATTGTTCAGATTTAGGGGTATAAAACTCGTGACGTTACCCCCTAAGTTCGTCGAAAACCCGATACCAAACCCCGTTCCATTGGCCACGAGCACCTTAAACTGCGGCAACTGCGAGCACTGGAGCCCACCGCTGACGATGTGACAATTGGTATTGACAGCACCTTCGTAGACGATATCGTCACGTCCGTCGCCATTGATATCTACGTGTTGAATCGAGCTTGATGGGAACTGATTGTTACCGGCAATTCGCATGGTTCCTACAATGCCACCCCCGATGCCCGTAACGGTTGCTGTCCCAAAGGTTAGTGTGGCGCCATTGCCGGTGTTGAGCCTTGTATGGATGTTGCCATCCGAAAGCACGGCAACGAGGTCGGGAAGTCCATCGCCGTTGACATCAGCCGTCGCATAATCATTCGGTGTACCTGCTTGCCGGGTGGTATCAAGGGCCAATCCGGTAGGCGTAGACACAAATGCGGAGCCGTTCCAACTAACCATGGTCCAGAGGCCACTGCGTGGGATCAGGAAAGATATATTGCCTTTGCCCAGAAAGTCATCGAAGAGGACCGGATCGGTTGGGCCGGTGATCAATCCCGTATCGACGGGCGCACCGTAACCGCTGCCTGATGCAAACTGCACGAACCAATGCCAATTCCCTCCTGAAGCCGTTGCGAAGACAAGATCCTTGCGTCCGTCACCGTTGATATCGAGCGAATGGACCACCGCGCCGGTGGCCCCGCTGCCAGTAGCGGTCGTGGGACTAGCGACACCGGCCGTACCATATTGATAGGCAACGTTGGTTGGCGCTGCGCAAAACGTTGAATTGGCACCGCCGCACTCCTGAATGGAGGTCAGCGTTGGGCGCAAAGTCGTCGGTGATCCGGTGTAGCTTAACGTGTATTTACGAACTGTTGTGCCAACATTCTGAATGGTAATGCTCGACAGCTCTTCGGTTTGTACGGTTTGCGATCCGGCGATGTACTTGGCAATTGCGCTTTGTGCGCTGTAGCCAAATAGAATCTGGTAGGGGAAATTCGAAGTGCCACTAATCGATGCGTACTGAATACTAGCGAGGACATAGGAACCGCTGTTCTGAGCATAGGTAAACGTCATGTAATTGCCGGATCGGTCACTCACTTTATCGAGTGCCCACGTATACGGCGTGGTAGTCCCTGGGGCCAACACTTGGGCCCCGGTCGCATTGCCGAATCCATCCGTAGTATTGCCGTACTCGTAAATCAGCCCATCTTTGCCTTGAACAGTAAAAAATGCAGGCCCATTACCGGCAGTTGCGGAAGAAGCGGTCACCAGCGAGAAGTTGGCGATTTCTGTTTGATAGGTAGAATTGACCGATCCATATGCATTAAGGTCTTCGCTGCTCGTCAACCGCAACCGATTGCCGTCCAGACAAAAGCGATCCGCAGTTGTCAACGTCACGGCTGCCGGCGCTGCATCCTGTGCCAACGTCGAGTTGCATCGCGTGATCGCAGATAGTCCGGCGAGATTCCACCCTGGCCCCGCAATGCTAGCGGGAGAATTGCTATCGTAAACGAGCGCTAAATTTGGGTGGACGATTCGAATGCCGGGCGGCGTCCAAATCGGAATCGAGTATTGCGCACTTCCCAGCGGCGAAATAGATCCCTGTCCCGCTGTGCGCGCAATCGCAGTTTGCGCTTGCGCGCTTTGAGAAAGCCAGCCGCCAAATAACAATGCAATTATTATGCGCGTGATCATTATTCAACGGTCCTTGTCGATTGAGTCTATTTAGGGAAGTTGCGTGGAAAAAGGCGGCCGCGCGAGCGCAGCTACTAAAAACTTGAGGGACTGGTCTCGAAGCGCCGTCGGCTGCGATAAAAATCGTCGCTCGAAGATGAGGAAAAGGAATGAATGAGTTCTGCAGTCCTAACAACTGCGACGCAGAATCCGTTGGGATTGGTCGCTCGTTGCTAAGCCATGCATTCGATTTGTCAATCGCCGATTGTATCAATGGTCTCCCAACCCATAGCGCCGCAAGCCATTTGAATTCGTGTCCGCGATCGTCCGCGTAATTTTGGCCTTTGAAAAAAGGTACGGGATATTCTGGTCGGCGTCAATTCATGCGTGCATGTATTTCGTTCGTGCGGTGGCCATGCGCATACTTTTTTGATCTCGCCACCTTTCGAATTCAAATTGATTCAGCACTCGTTACAGGGCGCGGGACTTATAGCCATTCAGCCACACTTTGCAACATGCTATTAAAAATTTGATCTGGCGACCGCGCGGGGCTCGAATTCGTACTCATCCTGAGGACTACCGGCGATATATGGAAGGCCGACGAAATTCAGCGTGATTGACCGGCTGAAAACCTTTGCACTTGGAGGTGCAGGCAAAGGCGAAGCTTGTTGAATCGCCAATACCAGGGAGCGCTGCCAGGCAGAAGACCCGTTGCAACGAGGGAGGAGGATTTCTTGTACGATTCCGATCGCGTCTTGCACAATCTGGACTTCGCATTGGAAGGATTCGGCCGCATCGGCCGCTGCCCTAGCAGATACAGTGTCTTCATTCACCGGCGTTCGGGGTCGCCTCCACACCCGATCAACGCGAGCTTGAATTTGGTCGGTATAAATTCCGAACAATCGCGCTTTCTCGGCGTCCTCGCCGTCGCCGTTCGATGCGGTGGACACCTGGTCATTCTCGCTGAGTGGTAGCGACTCAATATTGAGGATTGCGGGTGGGTCAACGTTGACCGGTGATTTGATTTTCATCTTGCTCAAGTCCGGGCGCGAAGCGAAGAGATTCTGAATAGCCGCTTGCTGGGAACTGGCCGTCGTCAGTATCGGGATCAACTCCAGGGGCTCCTCCGAATCCGCTTTGGATTTATCCAACGCATCCGCTGATTGCTGCGCCTCGGGAGACTTTACTTTGAGCCCGCGGTTTCCAAACGGAAGCGACTGGATGAGTGCCGCATGGAGCAGCAGGGTGCCGAGAATGCCGATGAGAGTCGGCGACAGGAAGCGGCGCGGTGCGCGACTGTTGGGAATGATCGGGCGAGTCGAGTCCTGCCAGTCGACGACGTCCAATTTTGGAAGGCTGTCCAATGTCTCGCAGTCCTTTACCTAACGCCGTTCCTCAGGTCGTGACGAAACTTCTTCGCGCAAGCCTAGCTTGGCTGAGGTGTATTCACAATGGATTCCGTTATCGG
This sequence comes from Pseudomonadota bacterium, assembly GCA_030775865.1. Lineage (GTDB taxonomy): Bacteria > Pseudomonadota > Gammaproteobacteria > Steroidobacterales > Steroidobacteraceae > Bog-1198. Next base: position 11,883 of record JALYIH010000044.1, read on the forward strand.
CGAAGCACCGCGACTCCAAATTCAGGAACTAGCCAGCTATCCTAGCGCATGGCGAAGACCGTATGATCTGTTCATCGTGCAGAGAAATGTTGCAGCCATGAGGACCGACTCAATACCTTAAGAAGCCTTCAGCAGCGTATCGCTGAAGCTCGCCAGGTGATAATCGGCATCCCCCAAACTCAAGTCGATCATGGTCAGCCGCTTGAAATAGTGGCTGACGATGAGTTCATCCACCACGCCCATGCCGCCATGCATCTGCACCGCACTCTGTCCCACCAAGCGCCCGGCTTGTCCGATGTAGGCCTTGGCCGCGGAAATGGCGCGATGCCGCTCCGCCGCGTCCTCTGAATCGGCATGCACCGCGGCTATGATGGCCATCGACCGCGACTGCTCCGCGGCGATCAGCATGTCCGCCATTTTGTGCTTGAGCGCCTGGAACGTGCCGATGGCCACGCCAAACTGCTTGCGGGTTTTCAAATAGTTCAAGGTCTGCTGATTCAGCGCGTTGATGATGCCGACGGCCTCGGCGCACAATGCCGCAATACCGCGATCCACCGCCCGTTCGATGATGGGCAATGCGTGCGATGGCGCGCCGACCAAGGCATCGGCGCCGAGCGCTATATTCTCCAACAGTAAATCCGCAGCGCGCGCGCCTGACTGGGTCGGGTACGGCGCGACGGTGAGCCCTTTCGCGTCGCGCGGCACCAGGAACAGCGATATGCCGTCGCGATCGCCGATGCCGCCGCCGGTGCGTGCCGAGACCAGGAAATAGTCGGCGGATGCGCCGTCCAGCACCACGGTCTTGCGGCCCGACAAGCGCCAGCCGCTGCCGCTGCTGCTGCTGCTGCCGCCCTGTGCCGTACACCCGACGTAGGCGAGTTCATAACGACCCGCCGCCTCGTAGGCCGCCAGCGCGAGCTTCAATTTTCCTGCGGCAATCTGCGGCAGCAGTTGCTGCTTCATGGGCTCCGGCGCGGCGTCTCGAATCAAGCCGCCGCACATGACGACGGTACTCAAATAAGGCTCCAGCAGCAGCCCTTGGCCGAACTGTTCCATGACCAGCATGACATCGACGGCATTGCCGCCGAGGCCGCCGTATTCCTCGGGAAACGGCAGCGACAGGAGACCGAGTTCCGCGAACTGACTCCAGGCCTCCGCGGAATACCCCAGGCTCGAGGCGGAGAATTTGCGGCGCTTGTCGAAATCGTAGTCGCGGGAAATGAAGCGCTGCAAGGTGTCCTGCAACGCCAATTGCTCTTCGCTGTAATTGAATTCCATGGTTGCTCGTTTTTGCTCTTTTACAGACCGAGGATCATCTGCGAGATGATGTTTTTCTGGATTTCGGTGGAACCCGCGTAAATCGTGGTCTTGCGCTGGTTGAAGTACTGACCGGAAATCGGCGGGGCGTAGGACGGATAGTGCGCGCTGAGCAGCGGATTGCCGACCCAACCCATCTCGAGGGCCTCGCGCACATAGGGCAGCGCGTCATGTCCGAGCGCATGCATCTTGAGCTCGGCAAGCTGCTGAATGATCTCCGATCCTTTGATCTTCAGAACCGAGACTTCCGGTCCAAGCGCGCCCTGTTCCTTCGCCGTCGCGGACAGCACCCGCAGATTGGTGATCTCGAGGGCCATCAATTCCATCTCAACTTGAGCAATGCGATCGCGAAATCGCGAGTCCTCGATGAGCGGCCGGCCGTTGGACATCTGCTCGGCGGCGATCTCCTTGAGTTTCTTCAGCGCGCGTTTGCAGGCGCCAATGCCGGCGTTGCCGCTGCGTTCGTGAGTCAGCAGGAATTTGGCGTACGTCCAGCCCTTGTTCTCTTCGCCGATCAAGTTTTGCACCGGCACCTTCACATTGTCGAAGAAGATGTCGTTTATCTCGTGCTCGCCGTCGAGCATGATGATCGGCCGAACCGCTATCCCTTCACTTTTCATGTCGATCAGTAAAAACGAAATGCCCTGTTGCTGACGCCCTTCGGCGCTGGTGCGGACCAGGCAGAAAATCCAATCCGCGTACTGACCCATGGTGTTCCAGGTTTTCTGGCCATTGACGATGTAGTGATCGCCCTGGCGCACGGCGCTGGTGCGCAGCGAGGCCAGATCGGAACCGGAGCCGGGTTCGGAATACCCCTGACACCACCAGTCTTCGCCGGACAGAATGCGCGGCAGGAAGTACTCCTGTTGCGCGGCAGTGCCGAATGTCTGCATTACGGGTGCGAGCATTTTCAATGAAAACGGATTCTGCGGCGGCGCGCACGCGTCCGCGCGCTCCTCTTCGAAAATATGCTGCTGCACGATGTCCCAGCCGGTGCCGCCGAAACGCTTGGGCCAATTCACGGCGCCCCAGCCTTTGCGGAACAGAATCTTCTGCCAGCGCACCATGTCGTCCTTGGAAATCCGCCTTCCGAGCTGCAGCTTGGTGCGGATGTCGGTCGGCAATTCGGCCTCGAAGAAGGCGCGCACGTCGGCGCGAAACTTCTCCTCTTCCGGGTTGTATTTGAGATCCATGTTGTTTCCTTTAGGGGCGCACCCTCAATCCATCGTGACGACGATCTTGCCGCGCGCCGCGCGCGACCCGAGTCTGCCGATTGCTTCACCGCCGCGCGACAGCGGGAATCGCTCGGTCACGGCAGGCTTGATTTTACCATCCAGATACAGCGCCATGAGCGCGCCAACATTGGCGGCGTGCACCTTGGGAAAGCGATTGGTGAACTCGCCCCAGAACACGCCGACGATCTCGCAGCCCTTGAGCAGCGGCAGATTGAGCGGCAGCTTCGGGATGCCGGCCGTGAAGCCGACGACCAGGTGGCGCCCTTGCCAGGCGATCGCGCGCAGCGCCGCTTCGGTGTAATCGCCGCCGATGGCGTCATAGATGACGTTGGCGCCATCCGAGCCGCAGGCCGCCTTGAAACTATCGGTCAAGGTGCGAGCCGCGGTCTTGTCCAAGGGGCCCACAGGGTACTGAACGCCGTCGTCGGCGCCATGTTCGCGCGCCAGCGCCAGCTTGTCCGCGCTCGAGGCCGCCGCAATGACGCGCGCACCCATCGCCTTCCCCAATTCCACGGCAGCCAGGCCGACGCCGCCGGCGGCGCCCAGTACCAGCAGGGTCTCCCCTGAACGCAATTGGGCCCGGTCTTTCAACGCGTGCTGCGAAGTACCATAGGTCAGGAGCAGCGCCGCCGCTTCGTCGAACGGCATGCTGTCAGGAATCTTCCAGCAATTGTTGGCATTGCCGATGGCTTTCTCGGCCATGGCGCTGCGCACCGGGCTCACCAAAACGCGATCGCCGACTTTTACATTCGTAACGCCTTCACCCAATGTCTCGACGACACCGGAAAGTTCGCCGCCGGGCGCGAAGGGCCTCGGGGGTTTGATCTGATACAGATCCTGAATGATCAGCAGATCCGGAAAGTTGACCCCCACGGCGCGAACGCTGATGCGTACCTCGCCGCGCCCGGGCACCGGTTCCGGAATATCTTCCAATACCAAGGATTCGGGGCCGCCCGCTTGACGGCTGAGGAGTGCTTTCATGATTGCGCTGCCATTTGAGAGGTTGCTTTGGCGTTTTCGCGTTCCTGCAGTTCGCGCCACATGATCTTGCCGGCGCCCGATTTGGGCAGTGCGTCGACGAACTCGACGACTCGCGGCACCTTGTAGGCCGCCATATTTTCCCGGCACCAGTCGATGATGGGCTGCGCTTCGATCTTGCCGCGCCACTCGCTGCGCAGCACGATCACGGCTTTGACCGTCTCGCCGCGATGCGCATCCTTGGTGCCGATGATGCAGGCTTCCTGGACCGCCGGGTGTTGGTACATCAGCGACTCGATTTCGGTTGGCCATACCTTGTAGCCCGATGCATTGATCATGCGCTTTAATCGGTCGACGATGAAGAAGTAGCCCTCCTCGTCCATCTTGCCCAGATCGCCGCTGCGAAAGAATTTTTTGCCATCCAACTCGATGAAAACCTGTGCCGTTTCCTCGGGCTTCTTCCAGTAACCCAAGAACACTTGCGGGCCATGCATGATGATCTCGCCCACCTCGCCGGCCGGCAATTCACGCAAGGTGGCGGGATCGATGATGCGCGAATCCACATCGTGGATCGGAATACCCAGGCACTGCTGCTTCGAGTGGTCGGCCGGGTTGATGTGTGTGGCGCCGATGGTTTCAGTCAGGCCATACCCCTCGACATACGTGATGCCCACGTTGGCGAGCCGCTGCGCGACTGCGGCCGGCATCGCGGCGCCTCCGCCGCTCAAGCGTTGGATCGACGACAGATCATACTTGTCGATATTCGGATTCAAGAAAAAATCCTGAATCATGGTCGGAATCGCCGTCCAGCTGGCGACCTTGTAACGCTCGACGCACTGGGCCGCAGCCTCGCGGTCCCACCGCGGCAGAAGAACCATGGTGTTGCCGATGAACAGGGGTCCATTCATCCCGCCCTGCATGCCGGTCACATGAAACATCGGCGCGACGGCCAGCAGCGTCATCTCCGGCTGCAGCGCAAACCACTGCGCACCGGCAACGGCCGTATGCATGACGGTGCGGTGGGTGTGCATGCAGCCTTTAGGCTGTCCCGTCGTGCCGGAAGTGTACGGCATCACGCACAGATCGTCCGGGCCGGCGGTTAGAGCACCGGGCTTGAGTTCGGCGGCGAGCACGTCCTTCCAAAGCGCCAAGCCCTGCGACCGGTAATCAACGCGCGGCGCACTGATGAAGTCCGGTACGGTCAGTGTCGTCGGCCCTTTCAGGTAATCGGAGTACGCCGCGACAACGACATGCTTGAGATCCCCGCTCTTGAGCAGCGGCTCGACGCGCGGGTACAGCTCCTGCGACACCAGCATCGTCGTGGCGCCGGCATCTTTGGCGTAGCGCAGTATTTCCTGCGTCAAATTCATCGGATTTAACGGCACGACCACCGCGTTCGCGCGCAGGATGCCGTAGTAACCGATGATGAACTGGGGGCTGTTCTGCATGAGCAGGAGCACGCGATCGCCCTTTTGAACCCCGCATTCCTGCTCGAGATATCCAGCGATACGCTCGGCCTCGTTGTGAAACGCCGCAAAGCTCACCTGCGTGTCGTAATACACCAGAAAAGGTTTGTCGGGATAGCGCCGCGCCGACACCTCCGCGTTGTAGAACAAATTCGTGGCCGGCGCGATCAAGTGATGCATCGCGTGTGAGGGCCAAAATTTGAAATGCGCGTTCGACATGGGCTTACGCCTTCGGCCGGTAGCGCGACAGCTCCAGCTTGGCGATCTGTTCGCGATGCACTTCATCGGGGCCATCTGCCAAACGCAAGGTGCGGGCCCCGGCCCACAAAGCGGCCAGCGGGAAGTCATCGCTCACGCCGCCGGCGCCATGCATTTGAATGGCCCAATCGAGAACCTGCAGTGTCATCGTCGGCGCGGCAACTTTGATCATGGCAATTTCGGCCTTGGCGGCACGATTGCCGGCCGTATCCATCATGTACGCCGCATTCAGCACCAGCCAGCGCACCTGATCGATCATGATGCGTGACTGCGCGATACGCTCCAGCGTCACGCCCTGCTCCGACAGCCGCTTGCCGAACGCGACGCGCGTTTGCGAGCGTTTGCACATCAATTCCAGGGCGCGTTCAGCCACCCCGATGGTGCGCATGCAGTGATGAATTCGGCCCGGGCCCAGCCTACCTTGCGCGATTTCAAAACCGCGTCCCTCGCCCAGCAGCAGATTCTCCGCCGGCACGCGCACGTTCTCGAAGTCGACTTCCGCATGCCCGTGCGGCGCGTGATCGTAGCCAAAGACCGTCAAGGTGCGCAGCACTTTGACCCCAGGGGTCTTCATCGGCACCAGAATCATGGATTGCTGACTGTGCCGGCCCGCTTCCGGATTTGTCTTGCCCATGAAAATCAAGATTTCGCAGCGCGGGTCGCCGGCGCCGGAAGTCCACCATTTGCGGCCGTTGATCACGTAGCTGTCGCCGTCGCGCACGATCGAGGATTGAATATTGGTGGCATCGCTCGAGGCCACATTGGGTTCGGTCATCGCGAATGCCGAGCGGATCTTGCCGTCGAGCAGCGGCGCCAGCCAACGCTGCTGCTGCTCCTTGGTCGCATAGCGCGCCAACACTTCCATGTTGCCGGTGTCCGGCGCCGAGCAGTTGAATGCCTCGGGGGCAATATGCGAGCGCCCCATGATTTCGCACAACGGTGCGTATTCCAGGTTGGTCAGCCCGGCGCCGTGTTCGGAGTGCGGCAGAAACAAGTTCCAGAGATTTTCCGCCTTGGCCTTCTTCTTCAGGTCCTCGACGACCTGGGTCACCTTCCACGGATTGCCGGCGCGCCGGTTTTCTTCCAGCTCTCGGGTGTACAGCGGCTCGGCGGGATAAACATGGTCGTCCATGAAGCGGTTGACCCGCTCCTGCAGATCGCGCACTTTGTCACTGTGGGAAAAATCCATGGGATTCCTTTGTTTGATTCAAACGTCGAATGATTGTTGTACGAGCTTCCATCCCAACTCGGCGAGCGGCTTGGCCCTGCGGCCCGCTTGCAGCGCCGTGGCACTCGAGGCGTTCCCCTGCAGGGCGCGCGCCAGCACCCCTTGCAGGATCGCGGCCATTCGAAACATGCAGAATGCCGAATAGTAGGCCCAATCCGCAGGGAGAACCGGCGCGATGCCGCGCAGGCCGCAGTACTCGGCAACACACTCCGCTTCGGTTGGAATCATGTAAGTCTTCGCGTCAACACCGCCGAGGCCGCGAAACTCAGCGACGGGCAGGTGATAGCGCATGCAGTAGTAAGCCAGATCGACCAAGGGGTGGCCGAGCGTCGACAATTCCCAATCGAGAACCGCCAGTATTCGCGGCTCGGTGGGATGGAAAATGGTGTTATCGAGACGGAAGTCGCCGTGCACGATGGCGGTCTGTTCATCGGCAGGGATATGCTTCGGCAACCATTCGATCAGGCGTTCGATGCCCTCGAGCTTTTCGGTTTCCGATGCTCGATATTGGTGAGTCCAGCGTGCGACCTGACGCTCGACATAGTGGCCCGGTTTACCGTAGTCGCTCAAGCCCACGGCGGCATAATCCACCGAATGCAGTGCGGCCAGCACACGCACCATTTCACGGTAGATATCGCGGCGGCCCTGCGCCGCCACTTCCGGCAGCAATGCGTCCCAAAAGATACGGCCTTCGACGTAATCCATGACGTAGAACGCGCTGCCGATGACCTCGCTGTCCTCGCACAAAGCATGAACATGCGCCACCGGCACCTCGGTACCTTTGAGCGCCGCGAGCACGCGAAACTCGCGGTCGACGGCATGCGCGGATGGCAAAAGCTTCCCCGGAGGCTTGCGCCGAAGCACATAGCGGCGCGAGGCAGACTCCACCAAAAAGGTCGGGTTGGACTGACCGCCGGCGAACTGCTGCACCTCGATGGGACCGGAAAATCCGGCGATATGTGTCTGCATCCACGCGGCGAGGCGCGCCGTATCGAAACTGTGCCGTGCCGGAATCTGCGCCAGGTCCGCCGTTGGGGTGTTCGTCGTCATGTGCTCGAGGCACCGCCATCCACAGCGATGTACTGCCCCGTGACGTGCCGCGACGCCTCTGAGGCCAAGTAGACCGCCGCGCCTTGAAGATCCGTGTCCCCGCCGATTCGCCCCAGCGGCGTCCGCGCGATCACATCGGTCATCATGGTGTCCAGCAGGCCGCTGGCCATTTTTGACGGGAAGAAACCGGGGCAAATCGCATTGACGCGGATGTTGTACTGGCCCCATTCACCGGCGAGCGCGCGCGTCAGATGCAGCGCCGCAGCTTTCGAAGAATAGTAAGCCACCGCCTTCATTTGCATACCCGCGCGCAGTGCCGCGGTGGATGCAATGACGATGATGTTGCCTGAACGCTGAGGGATGAAGCAGCGATTCGCAACCGCCTGGCTCAGCGCGAACACGCTCGACGCGTTCAGCGTCATGACTTTGTTCCAGGCCTCCAGCGGATGCTCTTCGGCCTTTGCGCCCCAAGTCGCGCCGGCGTTATTGACGAGGATGTTGATTCCACCGTAGTGCTTGACCACGGCATCGACCAGCAGCGGCACCTGATCCGGTTTCGACAGATCATTGGTGACGGTAAAGGCGTCGATGCCCTGTTTCTTGAGGTCTGCTTTCGCCTCTTCGAGCTCCGGCGCTTTGCGCGCGCTGATGGCAATCTTCGCGCCCATTTCGCCCAGGCCCTTCGCGATTTGCAGCCCCAAGCCGCGCGAGCCACCGGTGATCAGTGCCACCTTCCCGCCCAGCTCGAACAGGTCCCGCAATCCCATCTTCAGGCGACCTCGAACAAGCCCGCCGCGCCCTGACCGCCGCCGATGCACATGGTGACCACCACGAGCTTGGCGCCTCGGCGCTTGCCCTCGATCAGTGCGTGACCCGTAAGCCGCGCACCGCTGACACCATAGGGATGACCGACGGCAATGGCGCCGCCGTTGACGTTGAGACGCTCGTCTGGAATACCCAGCTTGTCGCGGCAGTATAGAACTTGGCAGGCAAAGGCTTCGTTCAGCTCCCACAAGTCAATGTCGCTGACCTTTACGCCGGCGCGTTTGAGCAAGCGCGGTACCGCATAGATGGGGCCAATGCCCATTTCGTCGGGCTCGCACCCGGCCACCGCGAAGCCGCGGAAAATACCCAGAGGCTGGATGCCGCGCTTCTCGGCGAGCTTGGCGTCCATCACCACACAGGCGCTGCTGCCGTCGGAGAACTGACTGGCATTGCCCGCAGTGATCACCCCGCCGGGCATGGCGGAGCGAATCTTCGACACGCCCTCCAGCGTGGTATCCGGGCGAATCCCCTCATCGCTGGAAATCGTGACCTCGCGAGTCGAGATGGCGCCGGTATTTTTGTCGATCACGCCCATGGTCGTGGTCATCGGGGCAATCTCATCCTTGAACTTGCCCGCCGCTTGGCCGGCGGCTGCACGCAACTGGCTGCGCACGCCGTATTCGTCCTGAGCCTCTTTGGAAATGTTGTAGCGCTTGGCCACCGTTTCGGCCGTTTGCAGCATGCTCCAAAACAGTGTCGGCTTGTGCTCATCGATCCACGGGTCTCTGCGCATGTGCATGTTCGTTTCATTCTGCACGCACGAAATGCTTTCCAGACCGCCGGCAACAATCACTTCTGCGCCTTCCGTCATGACCCGCTGTGCGGCCAATGCGATCGACTGCAGTCCCGAACTACAGAAACGATTGATGCTCAAACCCGCGGTGGTGATCGGCAGGCCGGCGCGCAGCGCAATCTGGCGTGCGATGTTGCCGCCCGTGGTCCCTTCGCCGAAAGTTGACCCCATGATCACGTCCTCGACTTCCGCCGGGTCGATGCCGGCGCGCGCCACCGCGTGCTGCACGGAGTGTGCGCCGAGCGTGGCGCCATAGGTCATGTTGAAAGCGCCCTTCCAGCTCTTGCCGAGCCCGGTGCGCGCGGTGGATACGATGACGGCTTCTGTCATTTGTCTGATCCTTTATATCCGCTGAATGTTTTACCGTCCTGGGCGAGGCGCGCGAGCAGCGGCGCCGGAGTCCAGAACGCCTTGTCGGCATGCGGCTGCGCGGCGACGTGAGTCAAGGCGCGCGCAACTTCGCTCAAGCCCACCTGATCCGCATAGAACATAGGGCCGCCGCGCCAGGCTGGAAAGCCGTAGCCGTTGAGATACACGATATCGATGTCGGAGCTTCGCTGCGCGATGCCGTCCTCGACGATGCGCGCACCTTCATTGATCAGCGCATAAATGCAACGCTCGACGATTTCTTCGTTGGAGACCTTGCGCGGCGTAATGCCCTTTTGCCGGCGGTACTTCTCGATCATGGCGGTGACCGCAGGATCCGGAATGGCGTTTCGCGAACCGGCTTCATAGCGATACCACCCGGCGCCGGTTTTCTGTCCGAATCGCCCGGCCTCGCACAAATCGTCCGCCACATTCGACAGGTCGCGGTCCGGGAATTCGGCTGCGCGGCGCTTGCGCGCGGCCCAGCCGATATCCAAGCCGGCCAGGTCGCTCATGCGGAATGGTCCCATCGCCATTCCAAAATCCTCCAGCGCCTTGTCCACTTGGGCTGGCAGAGCGCCGGCCATGATCAGATCGTGAGCGGCGGCACCGTAGCGGGCGACCATGCGATTTCCGATGAATCCGTCGCAGACGCCGGAAATGACGGCGACCTTGCCGATCTTTTTGGCCAATTGCATGGCGGTGGCCAAAACGTCCTTTGCCGTCTTGGCTCCGCGCACGATTTCAAGCAGGCGCATCACGTTTGCCGGGCTGAAAAAATGCAGGCCGATGACATCCTGGGGACGCTTGGTGAACTTGGCGATCTCATCGAGATTCAGGGCGGAGGTGTTGGACGCCAGGATGGCGCCTTGCTGCACCACCTGGTCCAGCTTTTCAAAGACTTGCTTCTTGACGTCCATGCTCTCGAACACGGCTTCGATCACCAGATCGCAATCCACAAGCTGCGCATAGTCCAGCGTCGGTGTCACAAGCGCCATGCGCTGATCGAGCGCGGCTTCCGTCAAAGTCCCCTTCTTGAGCGCACCGCCGTAGTTGCGGCGCATGGTCGCGAGGCCCTTGTCGAGCGCTTCCTGCTTCATCTCCAGCAGCACCACCGGAATCCCGGCATTGATCAGGCTCATGCTGATGCCCCCGCCCATGGTCCCGGCGCCGATGACGCCGACCTTGCGGATCGGCCGCACCGGTGTGTCGGCCGGTACGTCGAGAATGTGCGAGGCTGCGCGCTCTGCTTGGAACAGGTGGCGCAGCGACGCGGATTCCGGCGATAACATCAGCGCGGTGAAGAGTTCGCGCTCACGTTTGATGCCGGCATCGAAGGGTCTGTCGAAAGCGGCCGCGACCGCTTCCACACAAGCCACGGGCGCGGGATAGCGGCCGGCCATCGCCTTGGCGCTGTTGCGCGCGAACTGAAAGAAGGCCTCGTGGTTCGGCATGTTGACTTTCACATCACGCACGCGTTTTACACCGAGTTTCTCGGTGATCACCCGGCGCGCAAACGTCGCGGCAGCCTCCAGCAAATCACCCTCGGCGAAGGCGTCGAACAACGGCGTGCTGCGCAGCTTCTCGGAGGGAACCGTCGCACCTGAGACAATCATGTTCAGTGCGGCCTCGGCGCCGATCACGCGAGGTAAGCGCTGCGTGCCGCCGGCGCCCGGCAGCAGACCCAGCTTCACTTCCGGCAAGGCGATTTTGGCCCCCGCGGCAGCCACTCGGTAATGACACCCCAGGGCGAGTTCCAGACCCCCACCCATGCACACGCCGCTGATCGCAGCGATCACCGGTTTGGCGCTGCCCTCGACGGTGCTGATGACGGTCATGAGGTGCGGTTGAGTCGATGCCTTGGGCGTGCCGAATTCGCGAATATCCGCGCCTCCGGAAAAACCCGCGCCGGAGCCGATCAAAACAATGGCCTCGACCTTAGGATCGGCATTTGCGCGTTCGATGCCGTCGACGATTGCCTGCCGCAATTCCAGACCCAGACTATTCACGGGAGGATTGTCGAATTTGAGGACGGCGATACCCGCCTTTACCTCCAAACCAGCCTTATTCATACTCATTCTTTATTCCACTCTGCAGAACTAGGTTCCGTCGTTTTGGCCGGCTAATGTACCAGCGCGGAGTGGCGTTTGAGAAGTTAAAGGCGACGCCCAAGATCCAGTGTTTGGATGACGGGGAACGATACGAAACTACATCGAGGAACGCAGCGGCTGAAACGCGCCGCGGCGGCTTAAGGCACGGCTGCGGCTCGTGAGGCGAGCGGCGGCTCGCAAAACCCGAGCCGCCGCGAATCACTCAAGGTTTAAACAGCGGCGCGCTTATACAGTGCGATCAACTCGCCCCACGCTCGCTCAGCCCCTGCCTCATTGTAGAGTGGCTTGCCGTCAGGACCCATGGGCATGTCTTTGACGCACCAGCCGTGCATACAGCCGTCATAGACCTCTTGCTTCTCCGGCAAATTGGCCGTTTTGAATGCTTCACCCACCTTGGTCTTCGCATCCGGCTGGCGCTGGTCATCGTTCATGGCGATCGCGAAATAGAATTGCGCCTTCATTTGCGGCACCTTCAAATGCGGACTGTCGGGCTTATCCGTCACCAGCCCGCCGCCGTGGAACGATGCCCCGGCGCCAACTCGAGTAGGATTTGCGGCGGCTGCTTGCATGGTCATGGGACCGCCCATGCAATAGCCGAATGCGCCCATCTTGGCTTTCTTGTGAACCACGGCCTGTGAGTCGAGAAATTTCACATAGGCGGTGGAGTCCGACATGACGGCTTGATCGGTCAAAGGCTCGCGCACCTTGGCAATCTTGGCGCGGTCATCCGCGCTGTTGAAGTCGAGGTTTATCGGCAGGCCGGGCGCTTTGGTGGTGCGGTAGTAGGGATTCGGGACCAGCACGGTGTAGCCGTTCGCGGCCAAGCGCTTCGCCATGTCGCGCATTGTCGGCCGAAGCCCGAATACGTCGACGAATAATATGACGCCGGGCCAAGGACCCTTCCCTTTGGGATGAATCAACGCCGCCTCACAGCTGCCGTCGGGCGTCGTGACAACAACGTCTGTGTCCACCATATCCGCAGCCGCGGCGGATGCACCGGCGGCGGCGGTGACGCCGGCTGCCAGCGACAGAGCCGTGAATTCGCGGCGAGATATTTTGTTGGAGTCATCGGTCATTTGGATATCCTCAAAAGCGAATTTATTTAACGAGAATCAGACTATCGCAGAGAAGTCGGACGGGTCAATTTGCGCGCCCCTTGTGTTGCCACTGGTAGAGCATACGGCGATACTGCCCGGCATGAATATATTAAAAGGCAAGACTGCGATCGTAACCGGTGCGGCAAGCGGCATCGGACGAGCCAGCGCAATGTTGTTTGCCGCCGAAGGCGCCGCGGTGGTGGCGCTCGACCGCGCGCCGGAAGTCGAATCCACTGCGGCTGCGATTCGTTCGGCAGGAGGCCGCGCCATTGCCTTGGTCAAGGATTCCTCCGCGGAGGAGGATGTCGCCGCCGCCGTGGCAACGGCACTCAAAGAATTCGGCGGCCTCGATGTGTGCTATGCGAATGCCGGCATCAGCGGCGGCCTGGTGCCCTTCTTCGAGGAAACCACTGAGCGCTGGACGGAAGTGCTCAAGATCAATTTGATCGGCACTTTTCTTCTGGCCAAGTATGCGGCGATGGAGATGGTCAAGCAGAAACGCGGTTCGATCATTTGCACGGCATCGGTGGCCGGACTGCGCTCCGGCGCAGGCGGCGTTCCCTATAGCGCCAGCAAAGCCGGCGTCATCAGCATCGTGCAAACAGTGGCCAATCAGCTGACGGGCACGGGCGTGCGCATCAACGCCATCTGCCCGGGCTTGATAGAGACCGGCATGACGCGCCCCATATTCGAACGTGCCCGCGAGCGCGGCAGCGAGGGTAGAATCGGGCAGCTCAATCCCCTGCAGCGCTATGGCGTCCCGCAAGAAATCGCTCAGACCGCGTTGTTCCTGGCCTCCGATGCGGCCTCTTATGTCAACGGTCAAGCCATTGCCGTGGACGGTGGCCTGTCCTCCTCGCATCCGATCGTCGTCGCGCGTCATTGAGGGTAAAAAAATGCCGCGCCCTTTTGGGGTCGCGGCAGTTCTTCAATGGCCTCGCTGGTAGCCGGTTCTACGGCTTTTTCGTTCAATCGCTTGTGCGGTCTATTGCTTCTTCGTTCCGCTCGGCGCCGCAGGCGCTGCCGCAGTCTTGTTGGCCGCCGCGGCCTTGGCTTTCTCCGCCGCCGCAGCGTCGTCAGCGCGAGCGCCCGAGAGAATGCCTTCGAGCGCGTAGTTGCCCTCATGGCAGGCATATTCGAAAATCCGGCCCTTCGATGCGCTGAACTCGTATTCGCCGCTCCACGGTCTGTCCCACGTACTCGGATCCTCGACCTTGAACTGATACAGGACGCGATGCGGGCCGACGCGCGTAAACCGTTCAGTGACTTTCAATTCTTTCCAAGCACCGCGCAGTGCGGTCGCGCGCGGGAAGTTGGTGGTTTCAACGACCAGCGTCGGGCCCTCGTACCAGCCGATGGAATCGCCCATCCATGGCCGTTCGCCGTCGGTGCGATGCTTGGCGCCGAGGTGAATCATGCGCACGTCGTGGACCATTTCAACGACAATGGCCACCGTGTCCTTGCTCTGCGCAATCTCGTAGTTATTGTTGTAGAGCAGCGGCAGCATGACCGGGCCCGCGCTGTAGCCGAACGATGTCAGGCAGCGTTCAGCCAGCGTCATGTTCTCGGGGTTTTCGCCGCGATGCGCGTATTGCTCCATCCCGGGGGCGGTGACGCCCGCTTTATAAGGCGGCAGCCGGCCATCCGCAGGATCGGTGATGAACGAGCTGCGCGGCTCGCCGTTGACGCGCATCACCGTTGAACCGGGATCGATCCACGCAGAGTTGTATCCGCAGCCCGCGCCGCTGAAGCCGCGGCCGCAATCGTGCGGCAGATCCGTGGTCTTCACCTTCGGGTCGGTGGGCGCGTTGCCGTCGGCCACGAGTTTCGCATCCTCGCCCTCGACCTTTTTCACTTCTTCGTCGGTCATTCCCTTTCGGTCGCCGTACTCTTTCGACCGCTCGAGCACCGTCAGCGTCGCATTGGTCCATGTGCCTTCGAGATCCGGCTGGCCATAGGCGTTTAACGGCGCCTTGTAAGCGCCGGCCGCCGGCGGGGCGGCTGCGAGCGCGGCACAGACCGCCAGCGCTGAAACGGCCGCGCCGGCCATCAGGGCAGCAAATTTCTTCGTGCTCATTTCAGGGGCTCCTTACGCAAGTCGCCATACATTAGTTCTTCAACGAACTCGACACATTTGAACTGCTGCAATCGAGCATCATCGCCGAGGTGGCGATACATGAGCATGCTCATTTTCCACGGTCTGGTGAACGTGGCCGGATCAGTAATCTCGGCCTCATAGTGAATCGTGTTCTCGTTCACCAAGCGCCAGCGCTCCACCACTTTCATGTCGCCCGAATGAAAATTACCCGCACGATCGAACCAAGTACTGTCGTTTTGTCCGGTAACCGTGACAACCAGGGTGTCGCCATCCCATTTGCCTACGGATTGACCCATCCAGCTATCGATGGGCGCCGGACCGGGATCGCTGAACAGCACGTCGCGCACCGCACCGTCGTACTCATAGGAGAACAGCATCGTCTTGGCGGACTGCACGATTTGGAACGGCATGGACATGTAGTTGGCGCGAGGCACGCCGGCCAGATCGCACTTCACCTCCGGATCGCGCTCCAAATAATGCTTCTGATTATCCTGCTTCTTGGCCAGCGCTTCGGGCTTGTAAGGAATCCTCCCGCCCTCAACCACGCCCATGCCGGCCGGCACCGAGCCCACCGCACCCAAAGCCACGATTGCCTTGGCGGGCACGGGAACCACGGGCCCCGCTCGCAACTCCAGCGCGGCACTGGCGAGGTGCGGCTCAATGTTCCAGTTGGCCGTGTTCATCACCGACCAGACACCGCTGAGGTTCGGGTGTCCGCCGACACGCTCTATCGCACCGTCCGCAGCTGTCTTGTGGGGCGCCGCAGCGGGCTGCGCATAGCTCTGGGTCAGTGCGGCCACCGATCCGACGGTCACCAGCGCCAATACCTTCATCTTCTTGTTCAGAACTTCCCCCTCGTCACAAAGACTAAAGTCACTAAGGACTAAACGGTCGCGGCAGCCCCTACTTCTCGTTCGGATCCGCGCCATCTTTCGGCGCACCCGTCCCGCTCGAGCCCATGAATACTTTGTGGCCGTCCAAGAATGTGACGTCGCGGCCATTTGCTTTGCAGGCCGGACGGCAGCGTGCATCCTTGGCTCTGTAGCCACGGACGATGATTTCTTCGCCCGCTTTCAGCGAATCCCGGGTGAGGCCCTCGCGCAGGAGCGTATTGGGCGTTCCTGCTTCGACCATCCATTCTTGAGTTACGCCGTTGGTGATGACGTCGATGTGCACCCAGGTGTGCGGATTGATCCACTCGACCTTCGTGACTTTGCCTTGAAGCATGAGCGGCTGATTGCCGTCGAATTCAGCCTGAAATGCGTGGTGCGCCAACGCGGGCGCGCCGAAGGCGGCCACTGAGATCAACACAGCAGCAACACGCGACGCTTTGTCGGTGCAAAAATTCATTTGGGATTTCCTCCAGCAACCACATATTTAAGTAGACCCTAAACGTAACCAAGCATTGCCTGCGACAGCCGGGCACTGCTGGACGGCGCAAAAAGGGCCCGTATAATCGGAGCTTATAATCGCTTTTGATAGTTGTTTTGGCAATACAATTTCCGTTGCGTCCTCAAGATTGTTCGAGTAATCAACGGGTAGCCGCGGCTGATATATAACAGCGGAGAACCAATGCTCGAGGGACTGGCCACCAAGTTGGCGGATACGCCGTGGAGCATCGGACTACACGAATCGCTGTACATGTACGCGATTACCGAATCCACGCACGTTATGTCCATCATGTTGTTTGTCGGCACCATCGCCATGGTGGACCTTCGATTGTTAGGTATTTCCTATACTAAGGTTCCGGTGTCGCAGATGCTCTCCAGGATGCTGCCCTGGACCGTGGCCGGTTTCGTGCTGCTCGTCATCACCGGCGGGATGCTGTTTCTTGCCATCCCGATTCGCACCTATCACAGCCTTTGGTTCAGATTGAAGTGCATCATGATTCTCATCGCCGCCGTCAACATCGCCATTTTCACTTTCAAAGTGGAACGAGACAAAACGGCGTGGGATTTAGGACCGGTGCCGCGAAAGTCGAAAATATGTGCCGTCATTTCCTTGGGCGCCTGGGGCTGTGTCATCGTTTTCGGCCGGCTCATTGCGTACAACTGGTTCGACTGCGACAGCATCAGCTCGCCCACCATGGCGGAACTCACGGGCTGTCCGTTGGATCCAGGCTGAGTCATGAGCCTGTATCACACCGCGCAAAGCATCGAAGCCTCGACGCTCGGCCAGACCATCAGAGAATCCACTTGGTTGTTCCCAGCGATCGAGTCGGCCCACCTGTTGGCGCTGGCGCTCCTGGGGGGCTCCGTGCTGATCATATCCTTGGCGGTATTGGGGATGGGCTTGAAGACCCCGCCCGCAGAGATCTACAAGAGCGCGCACCGCTACATGAATGCGGCGGTGGTTGTGCTGCTGGCCACGGGCATATTGCTGGGGATTTCCGAGCCGGTGAAGCTCTACGACCGCCAAGCATTCTGGCTGAAAATGATTTCGCTGGCCGTCGCGCTGTTGATCACTTATCTGGTGTTCAATCCTCTCGTCAAGCGCGGCGCTTCCGGCATTGGTATACGCAGCGTGACGGTCGTGACGATGGCCGCGTGGCTCACTGTCGCCATGGCCGGGCGCTGGATCGGATTTTCATGATTACATTCGCAATCAGGGAGTGGTTTCCATGAGCAATAGCCGAATCTGTATCCGCGCGAGTGGCGTCTTGACATGCCTGTTGGCGGGCGCTCTCGCGGTCGCTCAGGACAGCGCGCCTCAGCCGGCGAATGGCGAATCGGTATTCAGCTCGCGTTGCAAGAGTTGCCACGAGCCGGCGGTGGAACGCGCGCCGTCGCGGCCGGAATTGGCTTTTCACCCCCCCGCGGACATCGTCGCCGCATTGACGACTGGCGTAATGGCCCCCATGGCCAAAGGCCTGTCGCGGCCCGAAATCGAAGCGGTCGCGCTGTTCCTCGCGCCCGGTCAGCAATTGGGCGCGGCCGGCGCCGACAGGATGTGTGCCACCAACGGGCCTATCCATGCCGGTGCTTCGGATTGGCCCGCATTGGGACCCGATGAAACTTCCAGTCGCTTTCAGCGAAACCCAGGGATTCGCGCCGCCGACGTGCCTCGCTTAAAGGTGAAGTGGTCTTTTTCCATGCCGGGCGGCGGTCAGCCCACGGTGGTGGGCGATTGGCTGTTCATCACGAATCGCGGCGGTAAGTTCTATGCCCTCGACGCGAAGTCCGGATGTGTGCACTGGGCCATCGAGGATGCCTCATCGCGCAACACACCCATGGTGATCCGATCGTCGATCTCGCCCAGCGGCTGGGCCACCTTTGTCGGTGTCGGCAAGCGCGTGGTGCGCGCGTTCGATGCGCAAAGCGGCGCGGAGATCTGGCACAGCGAATCGCTGGAAAATCATGCGGCCTCGTTCATCACCGGCACACCGGTGGTGTCCGGAGACCAGGTATTCGTGCCGCTCTCTTCGGGGGAAGAAGTGACGGCCATGCAGCCGAACTATTCCTGCTGCACGTTCCGCGGAAGCCTGGCGGCGCTCGATCTCAAGACCGGTCAGAAGCAGTGGCAGACCTACATGATCACGGAGCCATTGGGGCCAACTCGCAAGAATGCCAACGGCGTGCAGATGCAGGGCCCGGCAGGCGCGCCCGTCTGGGCATCGCCGACGGTTGATGCGAAACGCGGCTTGGTTTACGTGGTCACCGGGGACAGCTACACGGATGCGCCCACCGAGGGTGACGATGCCATCGTTGCCTTGGACATGAAGACGGGCAAGGTGCGCTGGAGAAACCAGGTCACCACGCACGACAATTTCATCGTGGGCTGCAGCGGTCCTGTCAAGGTAGCCAACTGCCCAACGCCGACGGGACCTGATTTCGACTTTGGCGCCACGCCCATTTTATTCAAGCACGGTACCAAGCAAATCCTCGTCGCCGGCCAGAAGTCCGGCATCGTCTACGGCGTCGATCCGGACAGCGGACGCACGCTCTGGAAGACCGCCGTCGGTGCAGGTTCGCCGCTGGGCGGCGTGGAGTGGGGCATCGGCGCGGACGGCAAATACGTCTTCGTTCCGAATTCGGACATCGGCGAAATCTTCAACGAGATCGGCGTGGCCGCAGGCGCACCGCCCTCGCCCGACTATAAATCGCCCGGCAAACCAGGCTTGTATGCACTGGATCCCTTCAGCGGCAAGATCGTCTGGAGCACCCCTGCCCCAATCGCTCCGTGTCACTACGCAGGCGACCGATCCAAGGACTTCACGAAAGGTGCCTGCGTGCGTGCGCAGTCCGCGGCGCCGGCCGTCATGCCGGGCGTTGTATTTTCGGGAACCTTGGACGGATGGTTCCGAGCCTACGATGCGTCGAGCGGAAAAATTGTGTGGGAATTCAGCACCACGGCCCAAACCTACAGCACCGTCAACGGCAATCAGGCACAGCCGGGCGGCGGTATAGACGGCATGGGACCGACCATTGCCGGCGGCATGGTGTACACGATGTCCGGATTCAATGGTGCGGCGCGCACCGGCAGCAACGGCGTGAACGTCCTCTTGGCGTTTTCAGTCGACGGGAAATAGGCAGCGCAGTCGCCGGGCGTCCGGCGACTGCGGGCTCCCGGCGGCTATTCGAGGCAGACCACGAGTTTGGCGGAATGCGTGCGCCAGTTGATGGGAATCACGAATGACCGCGAATGCGGCGTCGTCACCTTCTCCAGGTCGTGCGCGATGACGATTGGCACCGATATGACGAAATTCTTGCCGAAGTCGCGGCGCGCATTTCCGGAAATGGTGTTGGCCACCTCGCCGACGAGATCCTTGATATTTTCGTCGCTGGTGTCGGTTTCCTGCATGCGCATCAGCAATACCGTGAGCATGCCGCGCGGGGCCGTGAAATAAACCACGCCCTTACGAGCTCCGGTGATGCCGATAACCCCGGTATATTCATAAGCGCCCGGCTTACCGTCGGTGACCAGATACGGGGATCCGACGGTCGCCGACTGTTGCGCGGAGGTCTCGAAATAATTCGTCGTTCCCTCGATAAACGTGCGGATTTCTGCTTCTTTGAACATCTCAGGCCTCCGAAAGCAGCTCTTCCAACGCATCGTTGAGCTGACGATCGGTAAACGGCTTGCATAGAAATCCGTTCGCTCCTTTTTCAATCGCTTCGACCGCTGTGGCCTTATCGGCAAGCGCCGAAACGACCAGAATCAATACGTTGGAATTGATCGCGATAAGTTCCTCGACGCATTCGATGCCGTCCATCTCCGGCATGGTCAAGTCCATCGTCACGACATCAGGCTGGGTGCGGCGGAACATTTCTACCGCGGCACGGCCGTTGCTGGCAGCACCGACCACCTCGAGGCGGGCGATTTGCTGAGAGCGTTCAATGCGCCGCCGAATGATATTGGAATCATCGACGATCATGAGCTTCAGGGAAGCTTTGGAGCGAACCGAAGTATCCATTACGCCGCTTCCGTGTTCCCCGCGCGTTTAGCCGGCGGCAGGCTCAATGTGAGGCGGGTAAACTTTCCCGGCACGGTGGCCACAGAAACCTTGCCGCCGATTTGCTGCATGAGTCCGGCCATCAAATTCATTCCTACGCCGCGCCCCGCATCCTTGGTGGCATTCTCGACGGTGGAAAAGCCCGACTGGAAAAGCAATGAAAATACCTGCTTCGCATCCAACGTGGCTGCCTTTTCGGGAGTTATGAACCCCTTCTTCAGCGCAGCGTGCTTGATCTTCTCGGTCGACAGGCCTTGGCCGTCATCTTCCGCGATGAGCTTGTAGCCCGCATCGCCGAGTTCCTGGAATATCAGCTTGAGTTGACCCTGCGTGGGCTTGCCGGCGCCCAGCCGGTCGGTCGTCGATTCGAGGCCATGTACGATGGAGTTTCGAACCGCCTGGACGGCGATATCTTTCACGATGCGCCGGTACTCATCGGGTACCGTATCGAAGCCCATGCATTGCAGAGCCGCCTCTTTGTTATTTTCGTTGGCGACCCGCGCCGTCAGCTGCTGCAACATGGAAGTCACGCTGCCGTCGGACTTGGCAACGATTTCCGAGCCGCCATGCTCGATGATCGCCGTATCTGTGTGAGAATCCGGCTCGTTTCGCGTGGTGGCCGCCACATGCAGGCGGGCGAGGCGCGAAACCAAGTCGCCGACCGATTGCAAATGCGTCAACAAGTCATCCAGCTTGATGACCAGCGGAAGAAAGTCATTGCCGGAGAGATCCGATTTCTCACGCAGGTTCTTCAAATCATCCTCGAAGGAATGCGCGCGGCTTTCAATGGACGACAGCCCCAGGGCCGCAGCCTCACCCTTCACCGAGTGAACTTGCCGGAACAGGGTGTCCAGCTTCTTGCGGAACGCACTCTCCTCGCGCGCCGGCTCGCGCAGCACGGCGTTGATCATTTTCATGGCGGCATTGGAATCGCTCAAGAACGAGGCCAGTTGCGTCGGATCGACATGCAAAATACCCAGCAAGGTATCGACCTGCGCCTGCGCCTGGGTCTGAGAAGACTGCAGTTCACGGGCGAGGTCCACCCGGGCGCTGACATCCGCCACCGCCACCAACACGTGCGTGATTTTGCCGTCGACGCGCACGCGATGAAAATCGAACTGCAGGTAGCGCGTGGAGACTTTACCCTGGCCGGTGTCGAAGTTGACCTCGATTTCGCCGAGCGGATTGATGGTTTTGACCAAGTTCTCCTTGGTGCGCTCGGACCAGAGCACGCCGACGAACTTCAATGCCGTCGACAATGTCTTCTCCGAGACGATGTCCTTCAGCAACTTCTCGAACGGCAGCCCGGCGAAGTCGCTGCGCTGGAACAGTGATTCGAGCGCGCTTGAATACGATGCGCCGATGACGAGATTCTCGTCGAGCAGGAACAGACCGTCTTTCACGGTGCGCAAGATATCGGCGGTCTGCTGACGTGCCTGGCGCAGCGATGCATCCTGGCGTTGGCGTGCGAGCAGCAAAATCGACACGAGCGCCGCCAGCACGATCGCGATCAGAAGGCCGGTGAGCATGACGAGGCGCAGCTCGGTGGCGGATCGTGCGTTACCCGTCTGCAGGTCGGTGACGATGGCGTTGAGCTCGTTGTCGATCAGCGGTATGACGCGCCTGCTGGCGCGGATGGACGCGGCGACGTCCCGTTCCAGTTGCTTGCCGCTCTCATTTAGCGCGGTGCCGGTCGATTCGTTGTCCTGGTAAGGCACCCCTTTGAACTTCAGGATGGGCTCGAGCGATTCCTGTTCTTTGGACCAAAGCTCGCGCAAAGCCGCCGCATGTTTACCCGCAATCGGTTCGCCCTTGGCGGAGGTATCACCCGACAGGGCAAACCAATTCGCCACCCGTGGTGCGTTCATTTCATGCAGCCCGGCGTCGAGCTTGCCGGCGGCATCGCGCAGCTGATCCAGAGATTCTTGAATGTAGCCGCGATTGGTCAAGCGGTCGTGCATCGAATCCAGTGATGCGTGAATGAGCGCCGGATTTCGCTGCTGTTGCCCGACGAACTTGAGCGCTGTGGTGCTGTCAGCCAACTCACTGGCGAGTTCCACGCCTGGTATCAGCACAATGGCAACAAATGCAAAGGCAAGGATGACCACCAGCACTACGAGGCCGCCGGCAGTCAGACGCGGGATTAAAGAGCTGGCAAATCGAAGGTTCATGAATCAAGCGCTCCGCTGTGGTTTGCTGGGTTTGCGAGTCATCAATTCCGCGCGCAAGGCGTCCAAGGCATCGAGAAAGTCGGCGGCGGAGGCAAATCGTGCTTTTGGTTCTTTCGCCAACAAGCGATCGATGATTTCCTGGTAGGGCGCCAAGTGCTCTGGCAACCGCGGCACCGGCGCGGCACGGTGCGCCGCCAGGATATCCGCAAGCGTTTTTCCCATGAATGGCAAAGCGCCGCAGAGCATTTCGTACAGGACCACGCCGAGGCTGTAGAGATCACCTCGCGCGTCAGGTTCCCGGTCATCGAGTTGCTCGGGGCATACATAGTAAGGCGTACCCGTGCAATCGCCCGAACTCGTCAAGTCGTTCGCCGTGAACTGGCTTCGGGCCGATCCGAAGTCAATCAGGACGAGGCGATTCTCATTGGTCAGCATGAGATTGGATGGCTTCAGATCCCTGTGTACCACACGCGCGGCGTGAACGATTTGCAACGCCTCGCCGATCTGATGCGCATAATTCATGGCGTCCGCTTCGCTTACCGGATGCTTGAGCCGTTCGCGCAAGCTCCCGCAGGGAAAGTATTCCAAAGCGAGATACAGATAATCATCGGTCGTACCGAAATCCAGGACGTTGGCTATCGAGCGGTGATTCAACTTCGACAGAATCTCGCATTCCTTGGTGAAGCGCTCGCGATCGGCCTCCGATACGACATGCCGCCCTTTGATCGCCTCGATTTTCAAGGCGACCGGTTGCGGGAATTCGTCATTGCGCGCCAAATAAACGCTGGCGATTGAAGACTGGGCAATCTTCTTCATCATCGTATAGCCGGCCACTTCCGGCTGGCGCCATCGATCTGCCGCCGTATTTGCGGCAGCCGCGGGCGGCGGCTCGAGCAGCGGCTGCAAGGCGCTGCACAGCTCGCCGACAATCACCGAATGGATGGGCCAGTAGTCGCTCGCCCCCAATTTCATGGCGCGTGCGGCGCTGCGCTCATTGCCGCCGCGCGCAAATACGAAAATGGGCAGGTTCGGCGCCTGCTCATGCAGGCGTTTGAGAGATGCCAGCGATCCGCTTGCTGCATCCGGCGGGCTGAATTCGACGATGAACATCACGGCCACATATGCGCGAAGGCGCTCGATTGAAATTGCATCGAAGCCGGCGCGCGTAACCGTATCCGCATCGATTTTCGGCATCGCGCGACGCACCAGGCCCGCCAGCCGCAATCTCAATTCCAATTCATCGTGCACAATGAGGCAAAGAACCGTGCCGCGGCTGCGCTCACCGGCGGCCGGGGGCACAAGCGTGGTGCTCGTCGTGGTGGTCGACGTTGAAGTGGCTGTCTGACTGTTCATCGCGTTGCCATGCTATTTCGGCACGCGATAAACGATGCGCACCTGTGTGCCCACCGCGAGCGCCTTGCCGCCCTGCACCACCGGCTGGTAGCGCAAATGGCTCACCGCTCTGGTCGCTGACGCTTCAAACACCTTGGGAGGCGTCGCATTGAGCACCTTCACATTCGTTACCGACCCATCGGGTCCGACGGTATAGCCAAGTTCCACCCACCCCTCGACACCGGTCTGCAGGGCCCGCGCCGGATATTGGACGTCGAGCTTGTTCAGGCGGGTCAGGGACTGCTCGGGCATTTGCAGCAAATCGCCTTTCGCCGCCTTCCTTTGGCGAATGCGATCGTTCAGTGCGTCGAGATCCGGCGAGGCCCCGAGACCGGACGCCAGTTGCGCCAGTGCCTCGGATTTTTCCGTGTCGCCGGCGTCCAGTGCGCCCCGTGCGCGGTCGAGAATCTGTCCCTGCACCGCGCCGCTGATCTGCGCAAGTGCGCTGTTTTTGGGATCGGCGGTGCGCAGCTGATTGACATAGAACAATGCGCTGTCATTGTCCGGCTCGGTCACCTTGCCCTGGGCCAAGCGCGATTGCGCCAGCTCGAGGTACTGCGGCAAATCAGGCTTCTGTGCACTCTGCTGATTTCGCGCAAGCGTGAGTTCGCGCTGCAGGCTCGTCATCGGCGCGGCCGGCGCCCCCATGCCATGCATCTCGGCGAGGATTCGATCGGCATCGCCATAGTTTCGTTGCTGGATTGCGTTGTGCCCCATTTGCACCAGGCGCTTTACCAGGTCCTGTGTCTGACCCTGCAGGGCAGGACCACCGGCGCCGGCTTGCTTGGCCTGATCGAGATAGTACAGAGCGCTGTCGTTGCGAGGATCGATCACATGATCCGTTTGCACGCGCGCATCCACGAGCTTGAGCAGACGCGCTATTTCGAAATCGTCGCGCCGACGACGAACCTCATCCCGCAGCTGGGCCAGTTTCGCAGCCGGAAGGGCCTTCGTGCGCGCCGCCTCATCAATGAGCTGGGTCGCGCGATCAAAGTTCTGGGCGTTCAGGGCCGCGAGAATCTGTGCCGGGCCCAACTCGGCGCGCACGCTCGCAATTTTTTCATCGAGGGCAGACAGGCGCCTGTCGCTGGCGTCAATGCTGCGTGCCGTTTCCAGAAATTGCAAAGCAACGTCGAACTTGCGGTCATCGAGCGCTGACTGCACCCGTGCAATCAAGATTTCGGAGAGGCGCTGCAGGCCTTGCCGCGCCTCGCCATTGTCGGGGTTGATGAGCAGCACTTCTCGGTAGAGGGAAAGCGCGCTGCCGGCCGCCGGATCGATGAAATGCCGGTCAAGCATGGCCTGCTGGGCTTTTTCCATGAGTGCATCGATTTTCTCGTCAGCTTCCGGTGATTTCACGGGAGCGGCCGGTGCCGCTGCAGCCTTGACCGGTGCGGACGCCGTCGTGGGCGTTGTCTTGACATCGGTCGAGCTGTGGCGGGCGATCATGAATGCCACCACGGCCGCTACTGCCACGCCGCCGATCACGGCCGGCACGAGCCACGGCTTTTTCGGAGCAGCAGCAATGGCGGGTGGCGGAACTGAGCCGTCACCCAAAAGAGCCAGTCGCGAATTCACTTCTTCGTGGGCGCTATCGAGCGCGTTGGTCAAATCATTCTCGACGATGGGCAGTCCCACGTGAGCGACGACTTGGCGGTGTTGAATGGGAAGCGTCCACGCGCTACCGCTCGTGGCATCGTCCAACGCGACGATGGCAAAGCGCGAGGAATGCAAATGCAGGCGCGACAGCACCGCCGCGGGGTCTGGGTGGTTGCGTACATCCCACAATACGATCCCGGCTTGGCCCGATGGTATGGAACTGATCAGCTCATCGACCGTATCGAGCTGTTTGAGAACCAGGCCGCCATTCAGGTCCGCGCCGATCTGCGGCCACAAGGCTTCATCGGTGGTGACCAGAAGCACGGTCAGCCTTTGCTTTTTCACCGCCTGGGGCGATGGCCGCTCGGCCGGCTCAAGCGCGGCAAGTTCATGTTTTCTCAAACTCTTCGGCATCGTTATAGTCCCATATCGCGACCGCCATTGATCAGCGTTGTTGCGCTGCGATCACATTCGTGTACCGCGAATGTTTAGTGTTTTGGCTTAACACAATAAGGTTCCGGCAAATGAGGGGTTTAGGACATGCTTTGGGTCACATTTGGGTACGCCGAAGCGCCCGGAATGACCATCATGGTCGGGGCAAACATGAAAGATGAGAACTGCTTCGCAGAGCGCGGAGCGCTCGGTGCAGGCGCGGGCGTCAGCGGAGCCGATTACCCGCCGAATCAGGGCAGAGGCGGCCCAGCGGGTCTATTGGGAAGAGACTGCCGGGCTACTGCTTGGTGCCCGTAAAAGTACCGTCGCCGAACTGCCCTAGCGACACCTTGCCGCTCATCTTCTTGCCGTCGGTCTTGCCCGAATACTTCACAGCGAGATTTTGGCCCTGTGCGTCGACCGTGTATTCGATCGTCACTTCATCGCCCTTGACCGAGCCGGTCACTTGCGCCTCGCCCAGCTGACCTTTGTAGCTCCCGGAGAGCGCTTCGCCTTTCTGAACCAGAATGAAAGTCGGGGAGCCGCTGCCCGCACTGGTCTGCACCGCCATGATCCACGTGCCCGTGACATCCGCGGCGCTCGCCAACTGCGCAAATCCGACGGCCGCGATCGCCAACAATGCACCCAAGCCCGTCTTAAATTTCATTGTCATTGAATCCCCCCATGAAGTTGCCGGAGCAGCGCAGCAGCGCGGCGCTTGGCAAGAATACGATACGCGATGGATTTGGGCGATGAGGATGTCCGAACAGACGTTCTGTTAACTCTATATTGCAGAGTACTTGACGACGCACGGAGGCGTCGGTTAGTGTCGATTCGTGGATGACACAAATGTACGGCTGGACTCTCATGCTGTGGCGACGCTGCGCTACATCCGCTCCTCCATGGAGGGCGCGGTGTTGCTCGCGGTGCCCGGCTCCGCCGGTATTGTCCTTGGGAGCATCGCCCTGCTTGCCGCAGCGCTCTGTCTAGCGCCTGGCTTGCACAAGTATTGGTTGGCCATTTGGCTGGGAGCCGCCCTGGTGGGCACAGTCGTTGGCAGTGTCCTGATCGTACGGGAGTCGTCTCTTCGAGACTTGCGATTGGCCGGTACGCCTCTGCTTAAATTCGCGCTGTGCCTCTCGCCGTCATTGGGCGCCGGCCTGGTCATGACGGCGGTACATTGGTTTGCGGGCAACCAGCATGCCATCCCCGGCACTTGGCTGCTTCTCTATGGCTGCGCGTTGGTCGCCGCAAGCGCCGCAACGACACGGATCATTGCGACTCTGGGGGTCTTCTTCATATTGTTTGGGCTGCTGGCGCTGCTGCTGGCGGATAATTGGCAGATATTGATGCTCGGCGCCGGGTTCGGCGGTCTGCACATCGTCTTTGGCTTTCTGATCGGACGCATGAGTCATGGCCGCAAAGCTTAACGCGCGCACCCCGATTCAGGCGGCGCAGAAACGTACCAAGCTCGCCGCCGTACCGGCGGCGCCGGCCGACCACAACGATGCGACCTTCGACCGGCTGGTATACGAGCGCGTTCGGTTGGGAATCATGAGCGCCCTCGCGGTGCGCGACGAGCTGACATTCAACGAACTCAAGTCCCTGTTCGATGTCAGTGACGGCAACTTGAGCGCTCACGCCCGCAAGCTCGAGGAAGCGAGGTATTTGACCTGCACGAAATCCTTCGAGCAGCGCCGCCCCAAGACCGTCTATCGCCTGACTGCGTTGGGGAAAAGCGCATTGAATCGGTATCTCGACCACGTCGAAGCAGTGATTAAGGCAACGCGTCGCATGTGATTTTTTCCGGCCTATGAACTTTGTACCGCAGAGTAATCGAATATGCATGTAGCAATCATCATGGACGGCAATGGACGCTGGGCATCGCAGCGCGGCCTGCCCCGCACTGCCGGTCACGGCGCGGGGGCCAAGACGGTGGACAAAGTCGTCGAGGCGGCGGCGCGACGCGGTATCGGCACGCTGAGCCTGTATGCATTCTCGGCCGACAACTGGGGCAGACCCCATGCCGAAGTGGGTGCATTGTTCACGCTTCTGCGCCGCTACCTGCTGACGCAGACACCGCGGTGCTTGGAGAGATCCATTCGAATCAACGTGGTGGGCCGTAGAGACCGCTTGGCGCCCGACGTGCTTCGCACCATCGAGCATAGCGAGAGAACGACCGCCCATTGCTCCGGCATGAGATTGCGCATTGCCGTCGATTACTCGGCGCAGCATTCCATGCTGGAGTCATGTCGGCGCATGGCGCTCGAATCCAGCGTCGATCGTTCGCGTTTCAAGGAGCATCTTGCCCACGTGGATCATTCGGCAACGGTAACGCCGGACGTGGACCTGCTGATTCGCACCGGCGGCGAGAAACGATTGAGCGACTTCTTGCTGTGGGAATGCGCTTATGCCGAGCTGTGTTTCGTGGATGCTTTCTGGCCTGAATTCGATGAACTCGCCTTTGCGCAGGCTCTGGATGAATTCGCGAAACGCGAACGGCGATTTGGGCAGGTCGGCACGCCGGACCGAGTGGCCGCACGCACGAGCCACGGATAGCGCGCGATGCTGGACCCATGATCGGACGGAGGCATTCGACGTTTTGGCTCATACCCGCGATCGCGGCGGTATTTTTCTCGCTTGCCGTCCAGGCAGACAATTTTGGCAGTGTCCGCTATAACAGGCAGCGCGACCAATTGGTGGTCACGATGATTTACCGCGGAACCAACCCCAACCATAATTTCTCCCTGAAATGGGGCGAGTGCCAGGCCAATCAATCGGCCGGCCTGCCCGGAGTCACGGCCGAAATCTTGGACGATCAATTTGACGATCCGGCAGAGCAGGACTTCCAGAAAACCGTGCGCTTCAGCCTGGCCGGATTACCCTGCCCTCGCCCGGTAAGCGTTACCTTGAGAACCGCGCCGCGCTTCTTTTACACACTGACCATTCCAGGATAGGCAACGCCGTATCCCGCATGCGTGTGCTGCTGGTTGAGGATGACGCCATGATTGCGCAGGGCCTGCAGACGGCCCTTCGCCAGGCAGGTTTCGCGGTCGATTGGATGCGCGACGGTCGCAGCGCCGCAGGCGCATTGCAATCCTCCGTCTTCGATGTGGTGCTGCTCGACCTTGGGTTGCCGCACCGTGATGGCATTGATGTTCTGCGCGAACTGCGCAAGCGAGGCAACGCCACGCCGGTCATTATTCTCACTGCGCGCGATGAGGTCCAGCACCGAATCGCGGGTCTTGACGCCGGGGCCGACGACTACATCGTCAAGCCATTCGACCTCGACGAGGTCACGGCCCGCATTCGTTCCGTGCTCCGTCGCTCTGCGGGACGCGGTGATCCCAGCATTCAGCACGGCGAAC
Organism: Pseudomonadota bacterium; assembly: GCA_030775865.1. Taxonomy (GTDB): domain Bacteria; phylum Pseudomonadota; class Gammaproteobacteria; order Steroidobacterales; family Steroidobacteraceae; genus Bog-1198. The sequence goes on from JALYIH010000044.1 coordinate 41,119, forward strand.
TGCGCCTCGATCCGGTTGCGCGCACCGTTGAACGCAGCGGAACTCCGATCGGCGTGTCGGCGCACGAGTTCGCGGTATTGGAAGCGCTATTGCAGCGGCCGGGCGCGGTGCTATCCCGGGCGCAGCTGGAAGACCGCTTGTATGGGTGGGCCGATCAAATCGGCAGCAACGCGATCGAGGTCTACATCCACGGCTTGCGCCGCAAGCTCGGCAGCGAGGCGATTCGGACATTGCGCGGCGTCGGCTACTTCGTCCCAAAATAATGAAATCGATACGAGCACGACTGCTGATTGCGTTGATGATCCTGGTGGCGCTCATCTCGTTGCTGGCGGCGGGCGTCACTTATCGGCGCGTGTTGAATGAGACCTCGACACTGTTCGACTATCAGCTGCGGCAGATGGCATTGTCGTTGCGCACGCAAATCTCACTGGCGCCGCGTATTGAGGTGCCGCCCGATCAAAGCGATACCGACTTCGTCGTGCAGATATGGGACATCTTCGGCGCCCGCACCTATCTATCGCGGCCCGGATTGCCGTTGATCAACCAGACGGTCCTAGGCTATGCCGATCTGTCCTTGCGCGGGGAACCCTGGCGGGCCTACGGGCTGCAAACCGCGGATGGCGTGATTCAAATCGCGCAACCCGTGCGAGTCCGCGAAGCATTGGCGCGCGCCGCGGCCGAACGAGTCGTCATACCACTCGTCCTGCTGCTGCCGATCATGATCGGCGCCGTCGCCTGGATCGTGAGGCGCGGTCTGCTGCCATTGCGTTATGTCACCACCGAGGTGCAGCGGCGCGATGTGCGCAGCCTGGCGCCGCTCGAGACGGACGACCTGCCGCTGGAAATCGAACCGCTGGTCAGTGAACTGAATCGCCTGTTGGAACGTCTGCAGCACGCATTTTCCGTGCAACGCGCCTTTATCTCCGATGCAGCGCACGAGCTGCGCTCACCGCTGACGGCACTGCGGCTGCAACTGCAATTGCTCGACCGCGCCCCCGACGAGGCGGCGCGCATCGAGGCACGCGGCCGCCTTGGCGCAGCGGTTGAGCGCGCCATACATTTGGTCGAGCAGTTGTTGGCGCTGGCTCGCAGCGAGCCGCAGGAAATGGCTTCGGACTTCGCTACGGTGGATTTATCCGCCGTCGCTGCGGAGGCCATCGGCGACACCCACGAATTGGCGATGTCTCGGCATATTGATTTGGGCTTGGACGCGACGCCGGACCTCAATGTCCGTGGTGATCGTGCGGCACTTCGCGTGCTGGCGCGAAACCTGGTCGACAATGCCGTGCGCTACACGCCGCCTCATGGTTCGGTTCAAGTGCGTTGCTTCGCGACGCCCCAGGAAGCAATGCTCGAAGTCACCGACACGGGCCCCGGCATCGCGCCGGAGGATCGTGAGCGCGTGTTCGATCGCTTCTATCGCCGCGCCGAAGCGCAGGAAAGCGGCACCGGCCTCGGACTGGCCATCGTCAAGGCGATCGCCGAGCGGCATGGCGCGCGCATCGTCCTTGGCCAAGCGCCGGGCGGCGGCCTGCGTGCCACCGTCAGCTTCCCGCGGGCCTCTTAGGGCTGCCTTGGGGCGTCTTAAGGCCCCCTTAAGAAAGACATGTGAACCTGTCCGCAGGAGCAGTTGCTCCACCGGCATTCACTATTGAGGAGATCATATGCAACTTCGCACCAGGACGCTGGTATGGTCGGCAGCAGGCCTGCTTGCCCTCGGTACCGCCACGGGCTTGTCCGCCCAATCTTTATTGCAGGCCGGTGCTTCGACGACCGTGGCGAGCACAGTCAGCGATTCCCTTCATGGGGCACCGTCCCAGTCCATTCCCATGATCACCGCGCCTAATTACCGCGCGATCGTCGCACGCAATCAGGCTGCCGTCGTCGGCATCACGACCGCCGGTCCGATGAACACATCCGGACCGCAAGAATTCAATTTTGGCGGCCCCGGCGGCGATGAGCGCGGCAACAACAATCCCTTCGGACAGTTCTTCCACGGACTCCCGATACCTAAGCAGCATGGAATACAGCATGCTCAAGGCTCTGGATTTCTAATTTCCGCCGACGGGCTCGTGCTCACCAACGCGCATGTCGTGGACGGCGCAAGAGAGGTCACCGTCAAACTCTCGGATCATCGCGAATACAAGGCCAAGGTCTTGGGCGCGGATCGCAGCAGCGATATTGCCGTGCTGAAGATTGATGGCCACGAACTGCCCAGCGTCACCCTGGGAGATTCGGACCAATTGGGCGTCGGCGACTATGTGCTCGCCATCGGCGAGCCCTTCGGCCTCGAAGAAACCGCGACCGCCGGGATCGTCAGCGCGAAAGGCCGCTCTCTGCCGGGCGATGGCTACGTGCCGTTCATTCAGACCGACGCGGCGGTAAATCCCGGCAATTCCGGGGGCCCGCTTTTCGATGCCAATGGATCTGTGGTCGGCATCAATGCGCAGATCTACAGCAATTCCGGCGGCTTCCAGGGCGTGTCCTTCGCCATCCCGATCAATCTGGCGGTACAGGTCAAAGACCAGATCGTGAAGACCGGCAAAGTCGCGCACGCTCGATTGGGCGTTGAAGTGCAGGCGCTGAATCAATCGCTTGCCGAGTCCTTCAAACTAAAGACGCCCAATGGCGCGCTGGTAGCCAAGGTCACGCCTGACAGCGCGGCGGAAAAAGCCGGCATCAAGGTTGGCGATGTGATCCTCAAGTTCAACGGTTCGCCGGTCCTCGATGCTGCGCAGCTGTCCCAGCGGGTCGGGGCCCTGACTCCCGGCGACAAGGCTTCGCTTGAGATCTGGCGCGACGGCAAGACCGTTTCGTCGACTGCGACGATCGGTAATGCAGCCGTGATGGCTTCCGCCGACGAAGCCTCGGGCGATTCGGCGCCGGCCAAATTGGGCTTGGCCTTGCATCCCTTGAATCCTCAGGAGCGCCAACAAGCCGGCGTCCCCGGCGGTCTGGTGGTCGAAGATGCTCAGGGCCGCGCCGCCGAAGCCGGCATCCAGCCGGGCGACGTGGTGCTGTCGGTAGACGGAACTCCCGTGCAGAGTGTTCAGCAACTGCGCAAGATGGTGCAGGAGCACGACAAGCAGATTGCGCTGCTCATACAGCGCGGTGATGCTCGCCTGTTTGTTCCCATAACTCTGGGTTGATGTTGATTGCGATCTCGCCGGTACGCGCCCAGCGTGCCGGCGAATCGCTCGCAACAGGAAGCGCCGCACCATTTTGGCGCCTTGTATTTTGGTCTTTTGGCTCTACTAGTAGTAGTTTGGCATCGCTTGAAGGAGCGGCAAATGGCGACCGGTTGGGCAAAAGAAGGTGCAGTACAGGAGCAGATTGACGCGACCGTCAAGGACGCCGTCAGCCTTGCGCAAAGCCGCCTGCCACAGGGACCTTCTTTAAGCCACTGCGCCGAGTGCGGGACCGAGATTCCGCAAGCCCGCCGAGATGCGGTGCCGGGCGTTCGGCTATGCCTTTCCTGCCAGGATACCCACGACCGCGATCTGGCGCGGTCCAGCGGATATAACCGGCGCGGCAGTAAAGATAGTCAGCTGCGCTGAACGGCCCCATCACACCAACTTCAGATCGATCAACTTGGCCTGCGGAAAGATGCGCGAACTTTGCGCGGGCGAGAGATCCCAAAGCGACCGAAACAGGCCGCCCAAGACGGCTCTATAGTCGTTCAGCACGGGAAAGTCACGATCTTGAAACAGAGTGCCACGGGCCACTCGCACCTGTTCTCCGCAGATCGTGCCGCCGCTGATCGAACCTCCCAGCACCCAATACACGGTGCCATGGCCGTGATCCGTACCGCGATTACCGTTCTCGCGAAAGGTCCGGCCGAATTCCGACAGCACCACAACGACGGTATGGTTCCATTCCGCGCCGAGCGACGACGCGAAAGCCTGCAGACCCTTTCCCAAGCTGCTCAAATTGGTGGCCAGCGGCCCCTGCGCAGCCCCCTCTCCTACATGCGTATCCCATCCCCCGATGTCGATGAACCCCAGTCGGTACTTGTCAAGCATCAGTCGGCCCATGCGTTCGGCTTCGAGTTCGAAACCCTTGGTATTGATGGCACTGCGATTGGCCGCGGTCATCTCATCCGCCATCTCTTGCGCCACCTCGTGACGCAACTCGAGTCCGTTGCTGACGGCGGCCTCAAGGCGGTGGCCGGCATACATGTCGCTCAAGATGCGCGCCTGCCGTTCGTCGAAGGGCGGCTTGCCGACATTCTTGAGCGACAGATTGGGCACCGTTGCCGAGCCTCCGAAAGCCAGCGGCAAAGCGTCGGTGAACGCGATCGATGGGTTGATGCTGGAGGAACCGGCCAAGATCTCGGAAAGGCGGCCGAGAAAGCCCGAGCGGTAATTGCGAGACCCTGCCGCCGGTTGGCCCAGCTCAATGCTGTCCTGAGTTTCGAAGTGGCTGCGCGACAAATCATCGGTACCGGCAAATGGCACAAAGGCAACCTGGCGCTGCATGTACATCGCGCCAATCGTATCGCGCACCGTGGGTGCGAGCGCCCAATCGCCGTCAAGTGCGAGCGCACTGCTGTTGGACGACGCGTCAGGCCTGCTGATCGCAATAGTCGGGCGCGCTTCGTAGTAGAAGCTGCTGGAATACGGTATCAGGAGATTGGTTGAATCGTAGCCGCCGCGCAAAAACACCAGGAGAAAGCGCGGCCCCGCGCTCGGCGCGGCATACAAGCGGCCTGAAATTCCAGCGCTCACCAGCGCGGCCCCACCTAATGCGAGCAGCCGACGGCGATTCATTCGTATGTGCCTATTCATAGTTGAAATCCGGCGATGAAAGCAGAAACGTGTTCCATTCCTGCTGAGAATTCGCGCGATCGAGCGCGGCTTTCGTGCGCGTGGCGAGCGATGGCTCGAGTGCCTCGAAGTACAGGCGATTCGCCAATTGCGGGAAACCCGCGGTACTCGCCGCGCTTCCGTCCTCGGGATCGAAAAGCGCGGCATTGCCCATGCCGATGATGCGTGCGATTTCGAATCGGCGGCTCATTTGGCCGGCGCTCGCCCAGCTGAGTTCCGTCATCGGATAGCCGTCGGGGGTTTGGCGGCCATAGGGCGCCTCGCCAAGACCATTGAGCCAATTCAGCATCGGGTGCGTGTTGCTGATGAGTTTCCCGTCGTAGGCGAAGCGTACGGCTGAAACCACGAAACGCATGGGATCTTTGAATTTCGCGCCGAACGAGCTGCCCAATTCGGGCGACATGAACAGCGTGTGCAGAACGGCGGCGATATCGCCGTCAGTTCGCATAAACGTCTGCGCCAGACGCTCGACCAAGATGGGCGGCGGATTGTCAGCCACGAAGTAGATCGCCAGCTCGCGCGATATGAAGCGAGCGCAGGCAGGTTGGGAGACTATCATCTTCACCGCTTCCTCAACTTCGCCGAAACCTTGGCCGCGGATGGGATGTCCCAATATCGTCTTCGCGCCAAAGTCATGGCGGGCCGGATTGAATTCGAAAGCCCCGCTGCGCAGGTATAGCCGCTGCCATTCAGGCTTGAGGCGCGGCGCATCACCGACGTTGATGCCCACGCCGGTGAGAACACGCGCGAGCTCCTGAACATCCTGCTGGGAGTAGCCGCCGCCTACTCCCAACGTATGCAGTTCCAGGAGTTCACGGGCATAGTTCTCGTTGATGTGGCCTGCGGCGTTCTGGTTATTGTCCAGATATTGCAGCATTGCCGGATGCTGCAGCGTCGCCATCACCAAATCTTTGAAATGTTCGAACACATGCGGTCGAATCGCGCGCTCCTCATAGTCGCCTACCAACCAGCGCAGATTGGCCTTGTACTGGAACACACTGAAATGATTGAGCCAGAACCAGGTCATTTCCTCTTGTAGCTGCGCGGGTGAATAGACTGCACGCAGCAAGTCACGGCGGATAGCCTCGTAGGCGAGTTTATTGCCATGGTCATTGAGCACCTTGCGCGCCTGTTCTTTTTCGGACCCGTCAGGCATTGCATTGATCACTTTGTATTGCGCATTGACCGCGGCAATCGATTGCGCTGGACCTTCGCGGGTTATTTCCAGAGCCGCGATCTGCGCCGCGATGGGCGCCGGCAACATCAGTTGCGCCGGATGCAGTTGCCGGTCCAGAAATTTTTCACGGCCCAATCGTCGGTAGTCCGCAACGCTGCCGGTGTCCAGGCCGAACGATGTGCGTTCCAGCCACAGCAGGTCTTCGCGATGCAGCGGGCGCAATGGCGTCGACGCGGCGCGCGAAATATCAGAGCGCGTCGAGCACCCGGCAAGCAGCAGTACCGCGCCCATGCCTGCGCACGCGGAGACGCGCACAGCGCGCAGGTGCGCGGCACGCAAGCCCTCAGAAACTACCCTGGATGCATCGCGCCGGTCCATAGAACGGTAACGGCCGGCGGCAGATCGCGTTGACAGATCTCGGCCGCCTGTTCCCCGCGAGACGGTGAACTGGGCCGACAGGATGCGATCACTTTGCGGCGGGACTCTTTTTGCTTTTTCGCTTGGTACCCGCGCGTGCGTTTTTCTTGGCGCTGACTTTGCTGATCGATAACCGCTCGCCGGGATTGAGTGATTCAACCAGTTTTACGAATTTGGCAACCAGCAATCTAATGCTTTTTTCTCGGGCGGTTGTCATCGGATTCTCCTGTGCCTGGCGGCCATTATGGCCCCTCGGTGCATTTCCTTGCTACGCTTTTGACTTGCGCCTGATCGGCGGCACCAACCGCTGCAGGGCTGTTTTCTTGTCCGGGGTCTGATCGTTTGGCCCCAGGAATTCCATCAGCGCCTTGCCGCTCATGGCATTCTCGGCCACCACCTTGAGCGCCACCAGGGTCGGCGTTGCCAGTATCACACCCGCGATGCCCCAGAACAGACCGCCGAACCACAGGGCCAAAAAGATGAGCAGCGGATTGACCTCAAGCCGCCGACCGACGAAGAGAGGCTGAATGATCTGCCCTTCCACGGCCACCAATGCCAGGTAACTCGCCGATACGGCAGCGACTTGGCCGAGCTTGTCAAAGCTCACCGCCGCCACGAGTGTCACGATGATGAGCGTGGTTGCGGGACCGGCATAGGGGATAAAATTCAGCGTCGCGGCGATGATGCCCCACAGATAAGGCGTGGGCATCCCCAAGAGCGTCATGATGCCGGTGGTCGCAAGCCCCAGACCTATGTTGATGATGGCGGTCGTGACATAGAACCGGCCAACCTCTTTGCGAACCTTCTCGATGACGTCGAGCACGTGTGCGGCATTCAGGTCGTCGACAAATGCGGCCGTCATACGTGCGATCATGGGCGGACCACCCGCAAGCAAGAATAGCGTGACGATGACGAATGTCAGCACGCTGACCATCACGCCGCGCGTCGCATCGAGGATGAGGACGGGTGAGTCCTCGCTTTTTGCCACTACGGGCGCGGCGGCAGGCGCGCCGGGATTCGCGGCGGCCGCGATACTGCCGGCGCTGGCGCGAATTTCCTCCACGCGATTCATGAATTTGGCCGCGGGCACCAGCTTGCGCTTGATGATTTTCATCGTCGCCGGCGCCGTCGAATACCATTGCTGCACCGGAGTCCACATCATATCCACGAGCCCAGCCGCTGCGGCCAAAAACAAGATCAAAATGACGGTTGCGCTCAAGCTTCGCGGAATTCGAAACTTGAGAAGCATTTCCACCGGGCCGGAAAGAATCAGTGCCGCGAGAAGCGCGAGGGCAATGGGGATAAATGCCTGATGTGCGACATATAGCAGCAATCCCAGTGCACCGAGCGCCAACAGTTTGGCCGCGGTGAATTGCCGGACATGCATTGCGGAAGGTTTGGAGCGATCGCTGGGTGTCGGGTTGTTCATCGATCTTTTCCGTGCTTGGCGAGGTGAAGTCGCAATATCGCCGGCCGTTTGACAGAGGGGCAGCACCGATCGTACCGCAAAAGCGGCGCAGCGCTTAAGGGGCGCGGTCACAGACCGCGCTGATCAATACATTGACGGGTTGACGGGCCATGCTCTTTGTACTAATGTACCAAGGTACCAAGGTACCAAGGTACCAAATAAGCTACGGGAGTTGTTCATGATCGAAGTCGAGCGCGCCCAGACGGGGATCAGAATTGAAAAGCGCCTTCTGAAGGTGCTGAAAGCGTTGGCCGAACTCAAGGATTTGTCGCTCGGGGATTTGCTCGAGGGCATCGTTCTGCACGCTTTTGACGGCAAGGCGGCGTTTTCCAGGGAAACTTTGGCGCAGATCGCCGAGCTGAGAAAGATCTATCACATGCCGCTGCGCGCCGGAGACAGTCACAAGCTCAAGGACAAGGACAAGCCGGCATGAGGAGGCGCCCGCCGCGAGGGGCAGCGCTTCAATCGCTCGATGAACCAGCGGCCTGCGAGGCGCGCCAGAGTATCCCGGCGTTGGCCGCCTAGCCGTCCATTTCCTCCAGCTCCTTACCCCGCGTTTCGTGGACCATTTTGACCACGAAAACGATCGAAATGAACGCACAGGCAGTATAGAAACCATAGGTAATCGGCAGACCAATGAACTTCGCCAGCACGGGGAAGCTCATGCTGATCAGGAAATTCGCGGTCCACTGGGCGGCACCGCTCACGGCAAGTCCGGAGCCGCGAATCTGATTGGGGAACATCTCGCCCAGCATCACCCACATCACTGGACCCCAACTCCCGTTGAAAAATACCACGTAGAGATTGGCGCTGATGAGGGCCACCAAGCCCATCGTTGGCGCCAAATGCAGCGTGCCATTGGTCAAATCACCGGTCGCGAAGGCAATGGTCAAAATGCCCAAGGTCAACGCCATGCCGATCGAACCGATCAGCAGCAGTGGTTTTCGGCCGATGCGATCGATGACCATGATCGCCACCAGACAGGCCGCAATGGAAAGCGTTCCGCTCAAGATATTGATCTTGAGTGAATCCGCTTCACTGAATCCCACCGCCTGCCACAGCACGGCGCCGTAATAGAAAACCACATTGATGCCCACCAGCTGCTGAAACGTGGCGAGGCCGATGCCAACCCAAACGATGGCGCGCAACCGCCCCGTTCTGCGATCGATGAGATCGGAGAGGCGCGGCGTATGGTCGGCGGCGAGTGAACCGCGGATTTCCATGGACTTTGTTTCCGCCGTGGCCGTGCCGAACAAGCGCGTCAACACCGCCTTGGCATCATCAAGACGGCCGCGAGCGACCAGATAGCGCGGGCTTTCAGGGATGAACAGGAGCGTGAGCAGGAACACGGTGGCTGGGATGACCTGTGCCCAGAACATCCAACGCCAGGCCGCATAACCCAACCAAAGCACATCGACGGACCTGCCCGCGGTGTGCGCCAGGAAATAATTGCCCAGAAAAGCGCCGGTAAGTCCCGCGATGATCATGACCTGCTGCAGGCTGGATAGACGGCCGCGCATACTCGCGGGCGTCACTTCGCTGATATAGGCGGGCGAGAGGACGCTGGCCGCACCGACACCGACGCCCGCGGCGAACCGGGCGATGATCATCATCAACGCGGAACCTGCCGCACCCGCCGCCAATGCACTTAGAATGAAGAGCATGGCCGCGGCCAGCATAACGCGGCGGCGGCCCCAACGATCGGCCGACCGCCCCGCGGCAAACGCGCCCACCGCGCACCCGGGCAACAAGGCGCTTACGGTGATGCCGAGCCATGCCTCGCTCAAGTGAAAAGTGGTTTTAAGTCCGTCCTGCGTTCCGTTGATCACGCCGCTGTCGTAACCGAACATGAAGCCGCCGATGGTGGCAACGCCGACGATCGCAGAGATCAGCGGCAGATTGATAGTCGTAGGCGTGTTGTCGCTCAAACTACTCTCCCATTTTGAGCGTGCGTCCCAAGCGCCTGCCCCCAATCTACGTTCTTATTCGTGTCAACCCGTCCAAATCCGCATAGGATTATAGCGCGCTGCACCCGCATCGCGGGGAAGATACCGCATCGAGGGGGAAGAAGTATGAATACATCGATCAACGAAACCGAAAATTTGCTGTTCATGACTCTGCTGCAGCTCATCGTGATGGTGGGTGCGGCGCGCTACATGCATACCGTGTTTCGCCGTCTCGGCCAGCCTGGTGTCATCGGCGAGATCTTCGCAGGCTTGTTGTTGGGACCGTCGTTGGTGGGGCATTTCTTCCCGCAGGCCTCTGTGGCCCTGTTCGGCCAGCACGCCTCGGCGCCGATCACCATCATCAGCCAGATCGGCCTGATTCTGCTGATGTTCCAAATCGGCATGGACTTTGAGTTCGGGCACTTGAGCACCCGGCGCAATCGCCGCGCCACCATTGCCGTGACGATATTTTCGGTGGGCGTGCCTTTGTGCGTGGGCATCGTGCTGGGGCGACTTTCCGCTCCGGCGATGGCGCAGGGCATAGACCCGGTGCGCTATAGCATGTTCCTGGGATTGGGGCTGGCGATCACGGCGGTGCCGATTCTCGGGCGCATTTTGCGCCAATATGGATTGACCCATACCGAAGTTGGGGTCGTAGCCATCTCGGCTGCCGCGATCAACGATGTCATCGGATGGCTGTTGCTGTCGGTCGTGTCGGCCTACGCGGCATCGACATTCTCCGGCGCTCATCTGTCGTTTCAGTTGGGCGGATTGCTCGTGTTCGTCGTCATCCTGTGGTTCGTATTGCGGCCCCTCGCCTCGCGCCTCATGGCCCGCTTCCCCGCGCATGACGGGGAAATGAATCCGAATCTCATGGCCATTGTGATTTGCCTGATATTCGCGCTGGGCATCTGTACCTACCGGCTGGGCATTTTTGCGATATTCGGCGGCTTCGCCTGCGGCATTCTCTTCCACCGCTATCCCGAGTTCGTCAATGCGTGGCGCCGTCAAGTAGGCCGCTTCGTTCTGGTGTTTTTCCTGCCGGTCTTTTTCACCTATACAGGCCTTCGCACCAACGTGCTGGGACTTTCGAGCGCCACGGACTGGGAATGGCTGGCGATCATGCTGAGCGCCGCGATTTTGAGCAAGATCGTGCCGGTCTACTTTGTCGGCCGCGCATGTGGCTTCAACCACAACGAATCTTCCATCCTGGGCACGCTGATGAATACGCGTGCGCTGATGGAATTGATCGTGCTCAACATCGGATTCGATTTGAAGCTAATCCCCCAAAAAGTATTCACGATGCTGGTGATCATGGCGGTGCTCACGACGCTGATGGCGGGTCCACTGCTGAAGCGGATGCTGACCAAGAGCGGTCATCCCATTCCGGTGGGTGTCGAAGCGTAGACTCGCCGACGCGAATCAATTTTGCGGTGTTTCACTTGACGCGTCTTGAAATGAAGTTCAAGTTGATCTGCGGCTAAAAAAATCAGCAAAGGTGCCCCCCGTGGTGAGGAAGGTGAATCTCGATCGCCGTCAATTCTTGATCGGCAGCCTCGTTGCGGGAGTCGCCGGTGCAGCCACGAACGTTCATGATGGTGAACTCGGCGCACCACCGCAGACGATTAGTGGCTCGATACCGTGGAAAGAAGGCACAGCAGATGCGCCGCCGGGTGTGTCCGGTTCCGGGTATGTATTTTTTACAGCGGCGGAGGCGGTTTTCGTGGAAGCCGCGGTGGGACGATTGATACCAAACGACCCCGTCGGACCCGGCGGGGTCGAGGCGAATGTACCCTTTTTCTTGGACCGCCAACTCGCGGGCCCGTTTGGACGTGGCGATCACTTTTATCTGGGCGGCCCGTGGCCAAAGGGTACAGCGGAGCAGGGTTATCAAAGCCGCTTTAGCCCCGCTCAGCTCTACCGGGCAGCTATCGCCGCCATCGACCGATACGTCGGCGCGAATTTGGGCGCTGCCGCTTTTGGCGCGCTCGCCACCGCCGATCAGGACAAGTTGTTGAAGGAACTCGAGAGCGGCGACGTCACGCTTGATGGCGGCGTCGACAGCAAAGCATTTTTCGCCATGCTCCTGCAAAACACCAAGGAAGGTTATTTCTCCGACCCGATCTACGGCGGCAACAAGGATATGGGCGCATGGAAGATGATTGGTTTCCCCGGCGCTCACTATGACTACAAGGAATGGGTGTCTCGCCACGGCGAGCGCGTGCCTTATCCGACAGTCGGTTTCAAAGGCCGTCCGGGCTGGAGAATGGGTTGACCACGACTCTGAAGCCTGTCGATGCGGTGCTGGTGGGATTCGGCTGGACCGGCGCCATCATGGGGCAACAGCTTTGCGACGCGGGTTTGAATGTCGTTGCACTGGAGCGCGGACCTTGGCGCGATACCGCAACGGATTTCGCTACCGGATTCGCCCAAGACGAGCTGCGCTACATGTGGCGGCACCACCTGTTCCAAAATGTCGCCGACGACACCCTGACCATCCGCAACAATGTCAGCCAGGAAGCCCTGCCCATGCGCCGGTTGGGCTCGTTTCTGCTCGGCACCGGCGTGGGCAGCGGCGGCGTGCACTGGAACGGCCAGATCTGGCGTTTTCTGCCGACTGATTTCCTCACCAAGAGCCACAACCAGCAACGCTACGGCAAGAAGGCTGTCACAGACAACGACCTGACGGTCCAGGACTGGGGCGTCACGTACGACGAACTCGAACCTTCCTACGATCGATTCGACCAACTGTGCGGCACGAGCGGCAAGGCCGGCAATCTCAAGGGGAAGATCCAGCCGGGCGGCAATCCGTTCGAGGGTCCGCGCGCCAACGAATATCCGACGCCACCCATGCCGCAAACCTATGGGCCTACGCTTTTCGGCCAGGCGGCGGCGGAACTTGGGCGCCATCCTTTCCCGCACCCGACGGGCAATATGTCCGAAGCGTATACCAATCCTCTCGGCGCGCAGATGGGTGCCTGCACCTATTGTGGGTTCTGCGAAAAGTTCGGCTGCGGCAACTACTCCAAGGCCAGCCCGCAGACCACCGTACTGCCCTATCTCCTGCAGAAATCGAACTTCACGCTGAAAACCGAATGCGAAGTCTTGCGGGTCGAACTCACACCCGACAAGAAACGCGCGACGGGCGTCACGTATGTGAACAGCGCCGGTGAAGAGTTCTTTCAGCCGGCCGAGATGGTGATCCTGTCCGCCTACGTTCTGCAAAACGTTCGGCTGCTGCTGCTGTCCGGAATCGGAAAACCGTACGATCCAAGAACAGGCGAAGGCGTCGTCGGTAAGAACTACGCCTACCAGACCATGTCATCGGTGAATGTCTTTTTCGACGACAAAATCATCAATCCCTTCATCGGCGCAGGCGCGCTCGCCACCGTGATCGACGACTTCAACGGCGACAATTTCGATCATGCAGGCTTGGGCTTCATCGGCGGTGCCTACATCGCGGGAATGGTGACCGGCGGGCGTCCGATAGAAATGATCTTCACACCTCAAGGCACGCCTGCTTGGGGGCTCGAATGGAAGCATGCAGCCGCGAAAAATTACCTGCGATCATTCTCCTTGAGTATCCACGGCTCGTGCATGAGCGCCCGCGGCAACTACTTGGACTTGGATCCCACGTATCGGGATATTCACGGCAGGCCGATGCTGCGAATGACATTCGATTTCACGCAGAACGATCACAAGATGTCGGACTTTCTGACCGATCGCGCCGCCGAAGTGGCGAAAGCCATGAATCCACGTGAGATCAAGCTCAACCGCCGCACCGGCTCGTGGAGCGTGACGCCCTACCAGACCACCCACAACACGGGCGGCGCCATCATGGGAGATTCCCCCAGGAACAGCGTGGTCAACAAGTACCTTCAATCCTGGGACGTGCCAAATGTTTTCTCGATGGGCGCCGGGGCTTTTCCGCAGAACGCCGGCTATAACCCGACCGGCACCCTGGCTGCGCTCGCGTACTTTTCCGCCGATGCGATCAAGTCGCAGTACCTGAAGGCCCCCGGTCCCTTGGTGAGAACGTAGCGATGAGTGGCCTCCCGCGCCTGCGAACTGCGCGGCTCATCGGTTGCGCACTGGCTTTCGGTCTCATGGGCTCGGCGATTGGTCAGATGCCTGCTCTGCCCGCGCATCCCAGCTCTGCAATTACGCCTTCCGGGCTTTTGGCGAGGCGCTTCGATGACTCCACACCGGGCGCCGCCCAGCTTCGTCGCGGGCAGTACCTGGTGGCGGCCGGTGACTGCCTGTCTTGCCACCTGCGCGAGGGCGGCGAACCATTCGCCGGAGGGCTGGGATTGAACACGCCGTTTGGCGTGATCTATACCTCGAACATCACCCCCGATCGTCATACCGGCATCGGCGCCTGGACGAGCGATCAGTTTTACAAAGCGATGCACGACGGCAAAGGCGCACACGGTGAGAACCTGTATCCCGCCTTCCCCTATCCGTGGTTCAGGCGCGCCAGCCGCGCCGACGACGACGCGATCTTTGCCTATTTAATGACGTTGCCGGCGGTCAGCTATACACCGCCGAAGAACAATTTGCCTTTCCCGTTCAACATTCGCGGAAGCGTCAGCGCATGGAATTTGCTTTTCCTGGATACCCACGATTTTCGGACCGATCCTGGCCAGTCGGCGGAGTGGAACCGAGGCGCCTATCTGGTCAACAGCCTCGGCCATTGCGGCGGTTGCCATACACCCAAGAACAGTTTCGGCGCCGACAAATCCAAGCAGCAATTTCATGGCGGGAAGCTCGATAACTGGGTGGCGCCGGATCTCACCAGCAATACGCGCATGGGCTTAGGGGCCTGGAGCGCGGAGGAGATTGCCGAGTATCTGGGTACCGGCCGCAACGCGCGCGCTGCCGCCGGCGGTGCGATGGCCGAGGTCATCACCTTTTCCACGTCGCTGCTGGATGATGGCGACCGCCGCGCGATTGCCGTCTATTTGAAGAGTCAGCCGGCGAGCGCAACAATCGCGGCGTCGACGCCGGACTCGGGTGCCATGCGCCGCGGCGCCGAAATTTATTCGGATGCCTGTTCCTCTTGCCACTTGGAAAACGGAGTCGGCCAATCACGTGTATTCCCACCGCTCGGCGACGACGCCATGCTGCAGCAATCGGACGCCACGGGGCTTGAACACTTGATTTTGGCCGGCACGCGTATCGGCGTCAGTTCATCGCGCCCATCGCCCTTGAGCATGCCCAGTTTTGCCTGGAAGCTAACCGATCAGGAGATCGCGGATGTCTCGACGTTCATTCGCAACAGCTGGGGCAATCGGGCCGCCCAAGTTTCGGCCTCCGATGTGGGTGATCTGCGAAAAAAGCTCGATCTGGGAACAGCGCACCTGACTTTCAATTCGGGCGATCACGCGCAATAAAAAGACCTCAGCCGCGCATGCGACATCATGCCTCCTGCAATTTCCCTATCGCCGGCCTTGGGCAAACCAGTGGTAGCATGCGCTTATTCGCCGTCGCCTGCACAGCGCGACGCGGATTAAGACAGCGCGACGCGGGTTAGAATGGCGCTGGGTGTAGTGTCGCGGCCTGCCGCAAATAAAATGGAAGGGAGCAACATGAAGAGCTTTTTGCTGGCGACGCTATCCGCGATATTTTTTGCAGCACCCGTGTTCGGACAGGGCGCACCCGAGATCGCATTCGATTCCACGCCGGATTTCTTCAAGCTTCCCGACGGGGTCTATTTCGGTGAAGTGACGGGAATAGCGGTTAATTCCAAAAAACATGTGTTCGTACTGTCGCGAGGCAACACCAGCGGCCCTGCCTACGGGGCGGCGGCCGCGCAACTGTTGGAATTCGACCCCAACGGCAAATTTGTGCGAGAGATCGGCAAGAACTTGTATGCCTGGTCGTACGCGCATGCAGTACGCGTGGACCGCTACGACAATATTTGGGTTGCCGACAAAGGTTCGGACATGGTGGTGCGATTCGATCCTCAGGGGCGAGTGAACCGGGTATTCGGACGCAAACTCGAAGCCGCGGATGAAAGTGCGCATCCGCTGGAGCATCCAAAACCACCGCTGCCGCCGATCGACGGCCTGTTCCGCCAAGTCACTGACATGACCTGGGACTCGAGCGACAATCTCTATGTCAGCGATGGCTACATCAATTCGCGAATCGCCAAGTATGACAAGGACGGTCTCTGGGTAGGATCGTGGGGCGAACCTGGTTCCGGCCCCGGCCAATTCAATATCCCGCACTCCATCGCCACTGATTTGCAGAATCGGATCTACGTCGCGGACCGCGGCAACGTACGCATCCAGGTGTTCGACACGTCAGGCAAGCTGCTGAACACCATCAAAATCGACATGCCCGTCCCGGCAAACAGCCCTGTTGCCATCGGCAATCGTCCGACTGAGGCCAGCCCGGGGAACCTGCACCCAGGCTCGCCGTGGGCCCTATGCATCACACCGGGACCTGTGCAGTATCTCTACGTCTCTGATGGCTATCCTGGCCGTATTTACAAACTGTCCCTCGACGGCAAGGTCTTAGGATGGCTGGGCGGAACAGGCAAGACCCTGAAGAAATTCGGCTGGGTCCATGAGATCGCCTGCCCGTCGGAAAATGAAATCTACGTCGCCGAATTGTTGAATTGGCGTGCGCAAAAACTCACGCTGCATCCCTGAGGCGAGATCAGGTATCGCTTCGAAGAGCTGGCGGCGCTGCTGCCGGCTCTTCTGTCGGCCGTGTTTCCTGGGCGCGCGGCGAAATCTGCGACAACAGCTCCAGCAGCGCACTTGCGTCGACGGGTTTGACCAGATGGAAATCGAATCCCGATTCGCGGGTACGGCGCACCTCACCTTCCGCCCCCCACCCCGTCAACGCAATCAGGGTGGCAGAAGCAACCTTGGGATCGCTGCGGAGTCGGCGGGCAATTTCGTGCCCATCCATTGCCGGAAGACCGATATCGCAGATGACAACATCAGGCCTGTACTCCCGGGCGCATTCAAGTGCCGTCGGGCCGCTGTATGCCACCCGAGTCTCGAAGCCCTCCAGGTCGAGCAACATCTTCAGCACATCCGCGACATCGGCGATGTCGTCGACCACCAGGATGCGCAGGCGTGGCCGCTGCGGCGGCTCGCGCTCGGCAGCTTCGTCACGGGCCGCCGGCGATTCTGCAGCGGCCATCAGGGGCAGGCGCACGGTGAATATACTGCCGTGACCGAGACCCTTGCTGTCGGCCGCAACCTCGCCGCCATGCATCTCGGTCAGGCGGCGTACGAGCGAGAGCCCAATACCGAGACCGCCCTGTGAGCGGTCAAGCGTTCGATTGACCTGCGTGAACATATCAAAGACTTCGTCGAGCATCTCGGCCGGTATTCCAACGCCATTGTCCTGGACTCGCACGACCGCATCGGTGTCATCGCTCGACAAACTCAGTCTGACTTGACCGCCTTCAGCGGTATATTTTGCCGCGTTATTGAGCAGATTGATGATGACTTGCGACAGTCTCGACGCGTCGCCGTCGACCCACAGCGGTCCCTCCGGCAACTCAGCCTTGAAGTCATGTTGCCCGGCCGCAATGAAAGGCTGGCTTGCTTCGATCGCCAGCTCGGCGATCGCGCGCAAGTCAACGCGGGTACGTTGAAGTACAACCTTGCCGCTGGAGATGCGCGACACATCGAGCAGGTCATCGATGAGCCGCACCATTTGCGACAGCTGGCGCTCCATGATGGCCCTGATAATGGGTCCGGCGGCGCCTTCGCCGCCGGGACGTGAAAGAGCCTGCAGGCCGGTACGTATCGGAGCGAGCGGATTGCGAAGTTCGTGCGCCAAGGTCGCCAAAAACTCGTCTTTGCGCCGATCGGCGTTTTTGCGTTCGGTGGCATCGAGCGCAACGATCATTGCCCGCACCTGCTGGTTCAGCAGGCCATTGAGCACCACCTGATGTCTCTGGCTGACCCACTTGACGCGGCCATCAGGCCAGACAACCCGGTAATCGATGGCGGGAGGCTCGTTGCATACGGAATCGGCAGAGTGAAACAGTCGGCGCGCGACGTCTACGCGGT
This sequence comes from Pseudomonadota bacterium, assembly GCA_030775865.1. Taxonomy (GTDB): domain Bacteria; phylum Pseudomonadota; class Gammaproteobacteria; order Steroidobacterales; family Steroidobacteraceae; genus Bog-1198. Next base: position 58,992 of record JALYIH010000044.1, read on the forward strand.
CGTCCGGGTGAACTGCCGCCAAAAACTCCGCACGAGGCATGACTCGCGCTCTGTCTCCCACACCGAATAGCCGCGCTGCTTCCGCGCTGAGGTGCACTTCCTGCGTCGCATAGTCGACTTCAGCCAGCGCAAGGCCCGCCACTTGAACTCCCAAGGACATCCGCTCTGCCGATTCGCGCAGCGCGGTGTCGGCCGCCTGCAACGAGTTCAGTTGATCTCGAATTTGGTACTGACGCGCACGCCCGCGGATGGCCGCTTCAACGGCGCTGACCAATGCTCGACCGGAAGTCGGGCGGTCAAGCACCGTGACATTCGTCAGTTTCCCAAAGCGACGCTTGTCGTCATGCGAATGCGCCGCCGGTCTGCTCAATAGGATGACGGGTACATCGGACCACTGAGGCTGGTGATCGAGAGCGTCCATGACCGAACTCAACTCAGGATCACCGACGACGGCATCGGTCAACACGATGGCCCCGATGGACGTGCTCAATTGCGAGGCGAGCATTCTGGCATTGCGGACGACATCGCAGTCCAGCCCGACATTCCTCAGCATCGCACACGTGACGTCGCCATCCCGGCGTGTGGGCGGCAGCACCAGAACCTTGCGGTCTCCATTCTCAAACGCTTGCACCGCCACGCTATGCTCTCGCCCCGCCGTTGGCACCGTGACCTGCCGGCTGCACCTCGACTGGAACACCGGTCAACACACCTCGAAGTTGCAGAAGGGGAGCGCTCAGGTGAATCCCGTGACCGTCGAACGATAGTTCGCGAATCGACTCCTCGTGAGCGCCGGTGCGCTTCTTGAGGATTGAAATCGCCTTTTTGACCTTTCCCGCATGTTCGAAGAATCTGAGCATGACGATGGCATCGGCCAGGTAGCTTGCGTCCACCGGTGACTGCATGGAGCCCAGCATGCCGTTTTGTGCGACGACGATAAAAGTGACCACGCCGCGATTGCTCAGATAAGCGAGCAATTCGTGAAGCTGCGCAGTGAGAAATCGGTCGGCCGGCATGGCATTCAGGTAACCATTGAGGCTGTCGATCACGACGACCCTCGCGTTATTCTTCTCGACGCTTTCACGCACCCTATGGGCAAATTCTCCCGGCGAGATCTCCGCCGGATCGATCTGCTGCACCATGATCTGGCCGGCTTCCATCCCCTCATTGAAGAGCAGCCCCAGGCCGCGGGAGCGCACCAGCGTCGCGGATTTAGTCTCCTCAAAGGCAAAAATCGCCCCGTGGTCGCCGCACGCCGCTGCCGCTATCGTGAATTGCAGCGCTATGCTGGACTTGCCGCTACCGGGCGGCCCCACCAGCAGGGTGCTCGTCCCGCGCTCGACGCCCCCGCCGAGAAGCGCATCCAAATCCGCGACGCCGCTTTTGATGAACTGCCGTTCAATTGCCTCGGTATGACTGCCCGCCGCCAGGCGCGGGAAAACCGTGATTCCGCCTTTGCGCACCACGAAGTCGTGGAATCCGCTCACAAAGTCGCTGCCGCGGAATTTGAGAATTTGCATTTCGCGCCGTGCGCGACCGTACGGGGGCGCCCGGTAGTCGAGTGAAATCACCCCATGAGCAATGCTTTGCAGCTGCAGGTCCGCGGCCTCCGCGGTTCGATCGTCCAGCATCAACACGGTGCAATCACGGCCAACGAGAAACTGTTTGAAAGCGAGGATCTGGCGGCGGTAACGCAACGAACTCTGGGCGAGAAGCCGCAATTCGGACAGCGAATCAAATACCAGCCGGCGTGGATTGACGCGTTCGATGGCCTCGAGAACCTTACGCGTCGTTTCGGTAAGATCAATCTCGGAAGGATGAAACATCGTGAGCTGGCTCTCGCCGTCGAATTCGCTTTCGTCGGCTATCAACTCGACAATCTCGATTCCCGCCAGCGTCCATCCGTGGGATTGGGCGCCAGCCTTGAGTTCCTCCGCGGTTTCTGACAGCGTGACGTAAAGGCAGCGCTCGCCGGCGCGTACGCCCTCCTGGAGAAACTGAAGTGCAAGCGTGGTTTTACCCGCACCGGGATTGCCATCGACGAGATAGAGCCGGGACGGTATCAGTCCTCCATGCAGAATCTCGTCCAGGCCGGGGATCCCAGTTCTCGCCCGCGCGGGGGCTTGTGTCGACATTGGAGGTTCCTAAGGAAATGCTATGGGCATTTTTGTAGAGATACTGGCAAGAGCCCAGGGTCAATTCTTTGTGTTTTGATGCCAGAATTTTCCTACGTGTTCTCGGCAGCGCTGCGGGGACTGGGGCGGCGCCATCGAACGTGAACAAATGATAGAGCTTTACAGGGGAGGACACCTCAAGGACGAGCCACGGCTGCGGATCGAGAGGGATCTGGACTTGCGCGAAGCGCAATTGGCCAATTTGCACCGACCCGACAAAACCAAATCGTAGCATCTGAGCGCGCGGCTATTTTTCCGCTTTCGTTTCAGCGTGCCAAGGGAATGCCGAGGCCAGCGCCCCGGCGAGCGCACGTTGCGTGAAGGGCTTGGCCAGCCGCGCGATGGAAGCATCCAACGGCTGCGGCAATTCCGCATACCCGGTCGCGAGAATCACAGGCATTTCAGGGCGCCGCGCTCGGATTGCCTCAATGAGCTGGAGACCCGTCATCACCGGCATTGCCTGGTCCGTGATCACGAGTTCAATGGCGGGCGTTGAGCCGATCGCTTCCAGGGCTCGGGTGCCGGCGCCGACAGGGATCACATGGTGTCCTAGATCCTCGAGCATCGCAGTGACGTTCGCCAACACCAGGTTGTCGTCATCCACGGCAAGTATGCAAAGTTGCCGCTTGCTGGACGCCGTTTCACCGACTTCCCGCGTATCGCGTCCCATCGCCTTCGCGATGCCGTCCGTTGCCAAGGGCAGCCAAAGCTCGATCGTCGTGCCGTGCCCCACGGCACTGTGCGCCATGAGTTTACCGCCGGATTGCGCCATCAGCCCGTCGACCATGGACAACCCGAGGCCGGTGCCCTTGCCGATCCCTTTGGTCGTGAAGAAAGGTTCTGTCGCTCGAGCCAGCGTGGCCTCATCCATGCCCTGTCCGGTGTCGCTGACCGACAGGCATGCAAACTGCCCAGGCGGAAGGTTGATCGGATGATCATCTTTCACCGATTGCTCGGTGATCGTGATCGTGAGATTGCCGCCGTCGGGCATGGCATCGCGGCCATTGATGGCCAAGTTCAACAGCGCCGTCTCGAGCTGGTTCGCATCCGTGCGCACACTTACTCCTTCACGCGGAAAACGCGTCTCAATATTGATGGTCGGTCCCAGTGATCGCTCCAAAAGCTCCATCATATTGTTGACCAAGTTGATCAGATCCACGGCCTCATGTTTCAACTCCTGCCGTCTGGCGAACGCCAGCATGCGCTGCGTCAGCGATGAACCCCGCTTGGCGCCAAGCACCGCGTTATCCAGAAGCGCCAACAGTCGCGGGTCGTTCGGCAGCCGCTTTCTCAAAATCTCCAGACTTCCCAGAATGGCCATCAGCAAGTTATTGAAGTCATGCGCAGCGCCTCCGGTGAATTGGCCAACCGCCTCCATTTTCTGCGCTTGACGCAGTCGGGCTTCCGTGGCGCGCCGCTCGGTAATGTCGCGGGTGACCTTGGCGAAGCCGACAAGCGCTCCGTCCGCACGGATGGAATCAATGATCACATTCGCCCAGAAACGAGTGCCGTCCTTTCTCAATCTCCATCCTTCCGTCTCCAACCTCCCGTCGCGAGCGGCGGTGCGCAGGCCGGCGGCCGGAATTCCTGCGGTGCGATCCTCCGGCGAATAAAAGCACTCAAAGTTCTTGCCGATGATTTCCGCGGTTTCATACCCTTTGATGCGTCTGGCGCCGGAATTCCAGCTGACGATGCGGCCTGTCGGATCCAGCATATAAATGGCATAGTCGGTGACGCTATCGACCAGCAGTTCAAAGACGCGCTCGCTTTTCCGCAGCTGATCGAGCGCCTCCTGCAACTCATGCGTCCGCGCGATCACCTTCTCTTCCAATTCCATGTTGAGCTGTTGCAGGGCGTTGCCGGAGTTTTTTCGCTCGGTCACATCGCGGGTAAGGGCGAGCTGGCCTGCTGTGCCGTCGGTCAGGCGAATCGGCGCAGCGTGAGTCTGCATATTTCGACGAGTACCCTTCAGCCCGATGATGTCGAATTCCCAGTTGAGATTTTCTCCGTCACAAACGCGTTCGTGATGGGCAAGCCAGGCGGCCCGATGTTCGGGTGCAATCAAGTCGAACGTGCAGGCCAATTCGACGCTCTTCCATGATTCTGCCTCGATCATCACCAAGCCGGCCGCGTTCATCTGCAAGAGACGGCCGTCTCTTGCAACAACTTTGATGCATTCAGGGCTGGTCTCCGTGATGGCGCGCAACAGCTCGGCCGTATCCAGCGGACCGTCAGGTCGCGCATGTCGCTGGATAGCTCCAATCATGGCAAGTTTCTCCCCAGTCTCTGCCGCACACGAAAGATTCGAATCTACACCGTTGCGATTCAAGTGGCTCCTGGGACCGCCCGGGAACCTCCCGTAGGAAAGTCCTTACACCAGAAATAACGCGCCAGGAATTGAGCCAGCCGTCAATCCGGCCCATTGTGGCTTACGGGTTTCATAGCTAGACCTGCGCGATGGGCGCGGCCGATTGTTTGTCGACTCGTCTGGCAAGTCGCTGGTTATCAAATAATTCTACAGGGGAAATATATGCAAAAGCTATTGGTTTCGATGGTCGCTCTGGTTGCCGTGGCAACGGCCTCTGGCTGCAACAATGCCAAGTCGCCGGACGCCGTGGCGAACGATGTCGCGGCAGCCCAAGCCAAAAGAGCTTCTGAGGTTGCGGATGCCAAGCAGGATGCCGCGAAGGATGCGAACAAGGCTGAAGCCAAGGTCGATGACAAGGCCAATGATCTTAACAACGCCAACGCCAAGGGCGCCTATGACGTCGCCATGGCTCAAGCTGACGGAGACCACAAAGTCGCGGTCCAAAAATGCGAGGCGGCGTCGGGAGACGCTCAGAAGGCGTGCAAGGATCAAGCGGATGCGAAGTATGATCTTGCAAAGGCCAATGCAAAAGCGATGTTGGCCGCGCAGAAACAATAGTGCGCGATCGGTAGCTCTTGATCCGGCGGCGGCTGCGTATCGCTCGAGGGGATGCGCAGCCGTCACTCTCCTTTAGAACTGATACTGGAAGCGTGCGCGAAGGGTGCGCGGTACGCCGGGATGCACCACAAAGTCCGGCCGCGGCGTCGCCTCAGTCTTCAATCGTGTGACGTAGTAGTACTCGATGTCATTCCATTTGACGTTCGCGATGTTGAAGATATCGAGTGCGGCCAGCCAGTGTTTGCCCTTTTTGAAGCCAATTTGGGCATCAACCGTCGTATAGGGTGGGGATCGAGCGCTGTTGTCCCCCACCAATGGCGACTCGCCAAAATGCCTGGCGCGCAGCGCGCCGAACCATCCGGCGTCGCGCTGCGCCGTCAGACCGGCGTCGATCACATGAGTAGGACTGTTGGGAACATATCGGCCCACGATGGCGATGGGCTGCGAGCAGGGGTGGGTCAGCGACGCGGCGCCGCATCCTAGATCATCGGCGGTCACATTGCTGTCAAAGCGCGCTTCGGTACGGGCGGCATTGAACTCCGCGACCAGCCAGCTGTTGAGGTGGTAGGCGCTGCTCCATTCGACGCCCGTGCGTGTCGTGGCGCCCCTGGGCGCGATCACACCGGCATCGCCATCGAAAACGAGTTCGGACCTCAATTTCAATTGAAAAATATCGAATCTGGTCTCTAGGTTCGGCAGGATCTGGGTTGCCAGTCCTACCTCCGCACTTCTCGCACGGGTGAGCGGCGTCACGGGAGTTTGACCGGAATTCCCGCCGTTGCGCGTAACGCCGCGCGCATCGTTGCTGTGATAACCGTCGCCGAGATTGAGGAAATAGGTGGTCCTGGCCCAAGGCCCCAGCACGACGCCCAATTTCGGGCTGAATATGGACGCGCCCTTCTTGCCGGTGATGCAGCCCAAGGGATCGCTGGCAATGTTGCAGCTTCCGTCGCCGTTGAGCATTTTATCTTTCACATCGAATTCGAACCGATCCTCTCGCAGTCCCAACGTAGTGCGCACAGAAGATAGCCAACGGATGCTGCTCTCCCCATAGAGCGCACCGTTTGATTCCAAGATCCGCGCGTTTTGCGTCATACCAATGACCTGGCGATCAAACGCAGAAAAAATTCCTACGTCGCGAATGTCGTCCAGGCGCGTTTGAAGACCGACCAGATTGCTCATCGGCAAGCCGAAGAGGTTGCAGAACCAAGATTTTGATGCCTTGAGTCCGTATATCACACGATCATCGTGTTGCAGCATCTGATCGCCGTTCACCGGCTCCTTCAGGTAATCGGTAAAGGTCGACCACAGATCGAGCTTGTAGCGAATGACATAGGCCGAGAACTGCACCTGATCGTCATCGGTTCGCCTGACGCGATTAAAGGAAAGACTGGAGCGGCTCGATATACCTCCATCTGTGGGATTGAGGCTGCCGAACCGGTCGATTAACCCCGCGTCGATCGCACGCTGCGGGACCTGATCGGTGGAATGCCACTTGCCCGAATAGGCCATCGCTGTGACCGTGTAATAGTCTTGCGCGTCGCCCCGAAAATACCGAAGAATGCCGTTCAACCGGTGGTAATCATCGGGCACATCGAACGGCCCGTCATTGCGATAGATCTCACCCGCGCCGATCAAGGTACCGCCGGCAAGGGGTGTGGAGGCCTCCAATAACGTACGCCGATACCCATCCGCGCCGTATCCCAATAGTGCACTCGTATCGACTTCATTGACCAGTCCGATGCTGGCGGTGCCTGCGGTCGCGAAGTCACCCTCGTCGGCGTAATAAGGACCCTTTTTGTAGTGAAGGTCGTTTGCCAGTTCGGGTATCAAAAAATTCAAATCGGAATAACCTTGACCGTGAGCATGCGAGGGCATGTTGACCGGCATGTCGTCAACCTCGAGTGCCAAGTCGGTACCGTGGTCCAAATTGAATGCGCGAAGGAAATATTGGTTTGCTTTTCCTTCGCCCGAATGCTGAGTGACGATCAGGCCCGGAATGTTCTCTAGTATTGCAGCCGGCCGCAGCAGCGGCTGACCGGCGATTTCTATTCGGCTGATGTCGCCTGCGGATGCCGCCACCATATTGCTCACGCCGCTCGCCACCACGGTAATGGTGTCGAGAGGCAGCTCTGCCGCATCTCGGGCTGCTGCGGAATGGGCCGACATCGACATGAGAAGAAGGGTTGCCGCCCTTCGCCGTAGATGATTCATCCGCCCGCCACTGTTCTGATCGATACCTATGTCTTCGTCCGCGGGCCGCCGCCGGATGCAGGCGCCCACCGACTGTTCGGGAGAGATTTCTTTGGCAAGGGTGCATCCGATGCGTCGGGACTCTCGAAGACATGGGCAGCCCCATTTCATTTACCCGTTCATAGGAGTCTTCTCGATGAGCAAGATCAAACACCGACAACTACTGATAGGGGTGCTTGCCGCCTCAGTCGCCGGCGGCGCGCTGGCATCAAGCCATCGGGAAGCGCCGTTCATCAGCACGCGCCCCAGCGTGGACGGCACCGATTTCTACATGTTCAACAGCTACGAACAAGGCCGAGCGGGATACGTGACGCTGATTGCCAACTATGTGCCGCTGCAAGATCCTCAGGGTGGGCCGAATTATTTCAATCTCGATGACAACGCCCTTTACGAGATTTCGATCGACAACACCGGTTCGGGCAAAGCGAATCTAACCTTTCAGTTCCGCTTCACCACCACGACCCAAGGTCTCGCGGTTCCTGTGGGTACGAAAATGGTGCCGGTGCCGTTGACCAACATCGGTCCTGTGAGCGCGGGGAGCACAGGCGCCCAGAACGTCTCGCAAAGCTACACCGTGACCATGGTCAAAGGCGATCGGCGCACCGGAACCACCAGCGCCATTACGAACCTCACCACCGGCAGCCCCACATTTGCCAAGCCGCTGGATAACATCGGCAACAAGTCCATACCGAACTATGCTGCCTATGCCGCCACCTTCGTCTATCCGGTATTGATCCCAGGATGCGGGCAAGGCAAGGTCTTCGTCGGTCAACGCCAGGATCCCTTTTTCCTCGATTTGGGCGGCACTTTCGACCTGGTTAACTACCACTATCCGGCCGAACAATTGGTTCCGGCCGGCATGAGCACGCGCAACTTCGCCACCAATTCGCTGGAAGGCTTCAACGTGACCTCGCTCGAGCTGGAAGTCCCCGCCTCGTGCCTGACGAACGGCTCCGATCCCGTGATCGGGGGGTACACCACGGCGAGCTTGCGGCAGGCTTCGGTCCTGAATCCGACGCCGCAGAGTGCAAAGAGCGTTGCCAGCGTAGGTCCGGTCACGTCGCCAACCGGTCCTGAGTTGGCCGGCGGATCGTGGAGTCAGGTTTCCCGTCTGGGCATGCCTTTGGTCAACGAACTCGTGATCGGCCTGCCGGACAAAGATCGGTGGAACACGACCACGCCCGTCCAAGATGCCGAGTTTGCCGACTACGTGACCAATCCTTCCTTGCCGGTATTGGTACAGGCGCTGTTTGGCAGTGCGGGCGTCCGCGCTCCGAATGTATATCCGCGAACGGACCTCGAAGCCGTATTCCTCACCGGTATCGCCGGCCTGAATCAGCCCGCGAAGGTACAGGCACCCTCGGAAGAGCTGCGCTTGAATACCGGCACGGCTGTGACGCCGTATGCCTCGCAGAAGGACTTGGGCGTGCTCGCCGGTGATTTGGCTGGTTACCCCAACGGCCGGCGCCCCATCGACGACGTGGTGGATATCACGCTGCGCGTGGCGATGGGCGTGCTGTTGAAGCCGTATGACGGCAGCTCAGCGGACCCGGATCCCACCTCCGATGCGTCGCGGCAGCTGGGGTTTACTGATGGCGTGCAGGCCAATCCGGCCAACTTCCTGACGGCGTTCCCGTACTTGAATACGCCGATCCCTGGCTCCCCCAACTTTTGAGGTCGAATTCCATGAAAGCGAAAATCGCATTTTTGATCGGCACCGCGGCCCTAGGCTGCCTGTTGCTGGCGAGCTGCGGGGGCAGCAATCACGGCGCCGCCATGCAGACCAATGCACCTCCGCCGCCGCCACCGACGATGACGAAGGATTTGGATACGGCGGCAGTACTGGCCATCGTGAAAACGCAGACCTCAGAGACTGCGGATCCATTTGAAGTGGACAATGCAGCGATCGCAGTGACCCCGATCGGCGACGAGACCAGCGCGCCGATCAGTGTGGATGCCACATGAGTACACGCAATGGCCTGTCCCGCAATTGGCGGGGCAGGCTCTTTGCCCATTTGGCCGCGCCGCTCTTGAGCGCGGCATGCTGCTCTGTCGCACTGGCGGACCCCTACGTGCCGGGCAGCGAGAACGCGGTGCTCGCCGAATTGTCCGCGGGAACTCGCTACGCGGACGTGTCGGCGCGCCGGCTGGCGCGCGCGCGGGTCGATGTGGCGATTCCCCTGGCTCAATTCTATATTCAACAATCTCGAGTCAGCGGGGATTTGCGTTTTCTCGGCTATGCCGAAGCCGTACTCGCGCCGTGGGTCAAGAAAGATCCCCCGTCGCCCGATGTCTTGGTGCTGCAGGCCACGCTGCAGCAAAGTCGCCATGAATTCACCGCCTCGCTTGCGACGCTCGATCGTGCAATCGCGATGCGTCCGAACGATCCGCAGGCGTTGCTGATACGCGCCACGGTGCTGCGGGTGCTGGGCCGCTATTCGGAGGCCGGACCGGCTTGCGAGCAATTTTCGCGCTTGGTCGAACCGCGGCTGGGTGCGCTTTGCACGCAAAGCGTGCGCGGACTCAACGGCGAATTAGAGTCCGCCTATGCGGCGCTGGGGCAAGTCTCATCGCAAGGCTGGCTCAATTCTGAAAAATCCTGGCTCTATTCTGAGCTCGGAGAGATGGCGGTGCGCCTCGGGCGGGATGATGATGCCGAGCGCTGGTTTCAGCGGGATCTGAACTTGGTCCCTGCGGATTTCTATGTGCGCGCCGCTTACGCGGATTTATTGCTGCGGCAGCGCCGCCCCGCCGAGGCGCTCGCGCTGCTCAAGGGGCAGGAAAGTTTCGAACCGCTGTTGCTGCGGATCGCGATCGCGCAGAAACAGCTTCACGATCCTGATCTCCCGCAAAACAGAGCTCGCCTGCGGGCGGCATTCGCCGCCGAAACGCAGCGCGGTGAGGCGGTGCATCGACGTGAGCAAGCAAGGTTTCTGCTCGAAGTCGAAGATCAACCGCAATCGAGCTTGGCGGCCGCTCTGGAGAATTGGGGAGTGCAGCGCGAGCCGGACGACGCGCTGGTGCTCATCAATGCAGCCAAGGCCGCAGGCAGGCCCGGAGCCGCCGAGCCGGCGCTCAACTTCGCGCGCGCTCAGGCCCAAGCGGACGTGCGGGTCGTGCGATGAATACGTGGCATAAGCGCTGGTGCGTGTTGCTACTGGTGCTGGCCGGCCCCTTGGCGCAGGCACATATTGCCAGCAATGGTTTCCTGAATCTGAGAGTCGAGGGCGGCCAGGTATCCGGGGCCATGGAACTCGCGATTCGCGACGGCGAACTCGCGGTGGGACTCGATCACGACGGTAATGGCAAGGTCACCTGGGGAGAACTTCGGTCCAGTCAAACGGCATTGCAAAACTACGTGCTGGGACATCTTCGTCTGCAGGGCGACGACGCGCTGTGCCGCATGGGGTTTGGTCCCGTTCAAGTCAACGAGCGCGTCGACGGCAGCTACTTGTGGCTGCCGTTCAACGCCGATTGCGGCGCCAAAATCAAGCGTCTGTCCATCGACTATCAGATGTTGGATGCCGAAGATCCTTCGCATCGCGGTCTGCTCACACTCATCGCGAACGGCGCGGCTCAGACCGCCGTACTCGGCGGCGCTTCAGGGCGGAGGCAGTTCGAGCTGGATCACGCTTCGTCCGGGTCCGCCTTCGTCGAATATCTACGGGCCGGCATCTGGCATATTTGGAGCGGCATCGATCATCTGCTATTCCTGTTGTCTCTGCTGTTGCCCGCAGTTCTCCTGCGTCGACAGAACCGATGGGAGGCCGTGCCGCTGGCGGCGCCGGCTTTCGGCAACATCGTCAAAGTGGTCACCGCATTCACGCTTGCCCACTCGATGACTCTGTCGTTGGCCGCATTCGATGTGATCCGGCTGCCGAGCCGCCTGACCGAGTCGGTCATCGCGGCTTCCATCATCGTCGCTGCGCTCAACAACGTTTTCCCTCTCGTCACGCAAGGACGCTGGCGCATCGCATTCGCGTTCGGCCTGCTGCATGGCTTCGGTTTCGCGTCGGTACTCGCAGAGATGGGGCTGCCCAAGGGCGCGCGGCTGACATCGCTGGTGGCATTCAATCTGGGCGTCGAGGCGGGACAGTTGGCCGTGGTGCTCGCCGTCATGCCGCCGGCTTACCTGCTGCGATCCACCGTGTTCTATCGGCGCGCCATCATGCCTTGGGGTTCTTCGGCGATCGCCTGCTTGGCGCTCGTCTGGTTCGTGCAGCGCGCGCTGCTGTGATCTTGCGGACTTGCGTACAATGGCGCCATGCGAATCGTTACCTACAATGTCAACAGCATTAACGCGCGGCTGCCCAATCTGCTGCGCTGGCTTTCGGAATGTTCGCCCGATGTCGTGTGCCTTCAGGAATTGAAGGCACCGCAAGACAAATTTCCAGAGGCCGCCATTCGGGATGCCGGTTACGGCGTCATCTGGCACGGACAAAAGAGCTGGAACGGCGTGGCGATCCTGAGCAAGCATTCAGAACCTCGGGAGATCAGGCGAGTCCTCCCCGGCGATCCCGACGATATCCATAGCCGCTATATCGAGGCGCAGGTTGGTGGCATCGTGATCGGATGCCTTTATCTGCCCAACGGCAATCCGGCGCCGGGCCCTAAATTCGAATACAAGCTGCGCTGGCTCAATCGTCTGCTCGCCCATGCGGCTGAACTGCTGCTGTCAGGGGCTCCTGTCGTACTCGCCGGCGATTACAACGTCATACCCACCGAGGTTGACGTCTACAAACCCGAACGCTGGGTCGATGATGCCCTGTTCAGAATCGAGGTTCGCGAGGCGTTCGCGCATCTCATCAAGCACGGCTGGGTTGATTCCGTGCGTACCATTCATCCGCACGCGCAGATCTATACGTTCTGGGATTATTTTCGCAATGCGTACGGCCGCGACGCCGGACTGCGCATCGATCATTTGCTCCTGAGCCCCTCCATCGCCGGCCGACTGGTCAGCGCGGGCGTGTATCGGGACGTGCGCGGCTGGGAAAAAGCGAGCGACCACGCACCGACCTGGGTGGAACTCAACGACGCGACGCCCGCTTGAAGCTGCGGAGCCCGTGATGGAGCTCTAAAGGCGCTGGGCGGCGGATACCATTCGCGACCCTCTCTTGCCGCTCGCGCCGTGTAACCTGCGGTTTGGCGCATACCCCCATCAGGGGTCAAACCACCCACTACAGTGCCTCCACAGTCGATGAATCAGCCGCTTAAGCCCGATGGCCGGCGCTGCCGCTGATAGGCGTCAGTGATTCATCGCGAGATTTTGTCGAAGCCACTTGGGAGACTACCGTGATTCACCGATCAATCTTTCGTTTTGCCTCCGTCGCGATCTTGAGCCTCACCGCCACTTATGCGCTGGCCGGAGATTTTTTCGAGGAAAAGGGCGTTGCGCTGAATAGCTACGACGCACTGTCATACTTTACGTCCGCGCCGGATCCGATTCCGGGCGTCAAAGAACTGAGCTTCGACTATAAGGGCTCGAAGTTCTACTTCATCACCAGCGGGCATTTACGTGCCTTTACCAGCGATCCGGAACGCTACGCCCCGCAGTTCGGCGGCTTTGATGCCTACGGCGTGTCGCAGGGCCGCAAGGTTGGCGGCCACCCGCGTGTCTTTGCCGTGGTCGATGGAAAGCTCTACATGTTCAGTGACGTCGAGTCTCGCAAGAGCTGGAAAAAGGATGTCCCGGGCAACGTCGCGCGCGCATCGGAGCAGTGGTCGGAGGTATCGAAACTGGTGGCGCAGAACCGCTAGAGAGTCTCCTAGGCGAGTATCTGTCAGCGATGGTCTGTAAACCATCGCGTTCGGGCCGGCGTCAAGTGACGCTGGCCCTTTTGGGTTATTGCGCATCGTGAAAGATGACGCCGAGCATGTGACGTTGGCCCGCCCGCAAACGGAAATCGTCGAGATGCACCCCCATTCGATTGCCGATCCCTTTGACCGGCACGCCAAGCCGCGGCGTACCGCCGACAATCGGCAGCGACTCATAGTCCAGGGCCGCAATGCGCGCCAATTCCTGCGGCGTCACCGTTGCCGGAGAAATATCCTGGACGTGGGCCGATAAATCGCGGATCACGCCCTTGGCGTCCAGAAGGCCCGGTTTTTCGCTCTTCGGTGGTCCATAACGCAGTAGTTTCATAAGTGGTTTTTCCTACGGCATTGCCTATCGGGGCGAGGGCAGTGGCGGGTTGCCGCTGTAGCGCTGGAACCAGCCCATCATGTACAGCTGCGTACGCATCCAGTTCGACGGTTTCGATTCGGTGCCATGGAATTCCTGATCGAAGCGCAGCAGCGCGGCGGGAATGCCGCGGTACTTGAGTGCCTGGTAGAACTCTTCGCTTTGAGGGATGGGCGTGCGCCTGTCCAGCTCACCCGTCATGATCAGGGTTGGTGTTTTCACGTTGCCGACATGCATGAGCGAGGATTGCTCCAGCCAATCGGTCGGGTCTTCCCAAAACGGTTTCTTGAAGAAACGGTAGGTGAAGAACGGGATATCGGTTTCGCCGGCCATGCTGATCCAGTCGATCACCGGGCAGCGGACCGCCGCGGCCGCAAAGCGATTCGTATGCGTGATCACCCAGCTCGACAACACGCCGCCGCCGCTGCAGCCCGATACGTACATGCGGGATTCATCGACAATACCCTGCTTCACCACCGCATCGACGCCCGCCATCAGGTCATCGTAGTCGGGCCCGGGATAATGCTTGGCAATGGCCTTTTCGAACTCGCTTCCGTAACCTGTCGATCCGCGGGGATTTATGAAAATCACCACGTAGCCGTTGGCCGCGAAGTTCTGAAACTGCGGGCTGAATCGCACGTTGTACATGGCATACGGACCTCCGTGTATCTCGAGCAGCAGCGGGTAGCGGCGCTTAGGGTCGAAATCCGGCGGTTTGACCACCCAGCCTTGAATGCGCGCACCGCCGCTGGAGTCGTACCAAAGCTCTTCGGCATTGGCGAGGGTAACGCCCCTGAGCAATTCATCATTGAGATGGGTGAGCTGCTGCACCGGCTGTGGCCGGCGCGGATCAATCAGCACAATGTCGCCCGGCGAACGAAAGGACGACCGAATCGCAGCGATGCCGGCTTTGCCGATGGTGGGGTTCATCAGCACTTCAGGACCATTGGTCAGCTGACGAATTGCTTTCCCCTTGGACCATTGATAGAGGTGAACGCTGCCCCGATCCTCAGCCGTGAAATAAAGTGCGCTGCCGTCCGGCGCCCACTTCAGGCTCTGAGGCTCGCGGTCGAATCCAGCGGACTGAAACGAGGCGCCGGACCCGTCCGCCGACATCGTCCACAAATCCATGACGCGATTCGCATCGGTTTTTTCGAATCCCACATACGCAATGGTCTTGCCGTCCGGCGCCACCGCGGGGTGCACCCAAGTGCCGGCGGTCTTCGTGAGGCGAGTGGCGGCGCCGCTGCCCAGATCCACGGAGTACAGATAGCTTTCCCGATCGTTGTGGTCAGCATCTCCTTCCTTGTACCCCTCGACGATGGCGGAACGGCCATCGGGGGTAAAGTCCCAGACGACGCTGGTGGCGACCTCAAAGGAGGTCTCGCCGACGCTCCAATCACCGCTCGTCAGCTCGCGCGGCGTTCCGCCGTCTCTTGCAATCAGAAAAAGATGCCGCCATCCACGCTCCGCAAATCCGGCTCCGTCTCGCCAGGTATGAAACCTCTCTGAATACCGTGGCGGGTTTGCCCACTTGGCTCCCTCCGGTGCCGCAGGCAAATCGACCGACCACTTTTCGGGAGCCGCAACTCGCATGGTGAACCCGATCGACTTTCCATCCGGAGACCAACGCAGGTTGGCGGGTTCCTCGGTGAGCCATGTGAGCTGCGAGGGAACTCCCGAAACTCCCAGTTCCGTGGAGAAGATCTGCATGCCCTTGGGCTGACCCTCGGCAAGAAATGCGATGCTCTTGCCATCGGGTGACCATACGGCGCCGCTGCCTTTGGCCAAGAAGCGGTGATGCAAGCCGTCGGAATTTACAATCCATATCGCGCTCTGATATTTGTCCTCTAGTTTGTTGACCATGGTTCGGGTGTAGAGGATTTGCGACCCGTCGGGAGAGATCTGGGGCGCACTCGCCGACTGCAGGTCAAGGTATCGGCCTACCGTGAACCGGCCTGAGGATTCAGCGTCAGCTCCGTAAACGCGCAGCGCCAGACTCAGCAACCCGAAAAGAACAATTTTCCGGCTCATGATGTGCATGCAAGTTCTCGATAATTTCTTGTATAGGGGGCGGTCCAGCCGTCAAGCGCGGCTTTCCAGGCGAATGCTAGCATGCCGGGGTCAACCGCAATATTCATAAGGATTTCATGACCACACTATTCGATCCGATCAAAATTGGCCATCTCACCTGCCCGAACCGAATATGGATGGCCCCGTTGACCCGCGGCCGAGGCACCCGCGACCATGTTCCCACCGACCTGATGGCCACGTACTACTCACAGCGCGCCGCGGCGGGGCTGATCATATCGGAAGCCACCGGAATCAGCGTTGAAGGAAGTGGCTGGCCCTATGCCGGGGGACTGTGGGGCACGGAGCATGTGGCGCACTGGAGGGTGGTAACGAATGCAGTGCATCGGGCGGGCGGCCGCATGTTTGCGCAGCTGTGGCACATGGGACGACTCGTGCATCCTTCACTGCATGGCGTTCAGCCTGTATCCGCCAGCGCGACCACGGCGCCGGGCAAAGCACACACGTACGATGGCCGGCAGCCGTATGTCGAAGCGCGGCCGCTGGCGATCGAGGAGATACCGCGGCTCATCGGCGACTATGTGAGCGCTGCGAGCAATGCCATGGATGCCGGCTTCGACGGGGTGCAGCTGCATGGCGCCAATGGCTACCTCATTGATCAATTCCTGCGTGACGGCAGCAACCAGCGGACCGACGCTTACGGCGGTCCGATCGAGAACCGCGTGCGTTTGCTCCACGAAGTCGTCGAAGCGCTGGTGAATGCCGTCGGCAAGGACCGGACCGCGGTGCGCCTATCGCCGAACGGCGACTCGCAAGGCGTTGACGACAGCAATCAAGCGGCGCTGTTTCCCGCTGCAGCCGCTACTTTGAATTCGCTGGGCATCGCATTTCTCGAGTTGCGGGAGCCCGGCCCTGATGGCACATTCGGCAGGTCGGATCGTCCACCTGTGGCGCCGCTCATCCGCCAAGCGTTCAAGGGACCGTTGGTGCTCAATTCGGACTACGATCTTGCGCGGGGACAGGCAGCCGTCGCCTCAGGCGTTGCGGATGCGATCACATTCGGACGAAAATTTCTGGCGAACCCGGACCTGCCGCACCGCTTTGAAAACAACGTGCCACTCAATCCCGACGATCAGAAAACGTGGTATTCCCAGGGTGCCGAAGGCTACGTCACGTATCCTGAGGCAGCGGTTGAGACGGTGGCGTGAGACTCCTTTGGAGCCTCATTCTCTGTGGCGCCATGGGCGCATGCTCGCGGGACCCGACACCCTCTCCGTCAGAGGCGGCTCGAGCAGGGACGCAAGCAACGGCGCACGCGGCGGCGTTGCGGCCGGGCGATGAGCGGCTTGCCGCTCTCTACGATCACTCCTGCCGGGCTTGTCACGCCAATCCCTTAGCCAATGCGCCTCTCACCGGGGATCACACCGCGTGGCTCCCGCGACTAAAAAAAGGCCGGTCAGAGCTGGTGCGAAATGTACTGACCGGTTTTAATGGGATGCCCCCGGGCGGACAATGCTTTACGTGCACCACTGGGGACATCGAAGCGTTGATTGCGTTCATGTCGAACTAACAGCCGACACGGAATACTCAGACAGTAAGGATTGCCATGACTGTTTCACGACGTACTGCAATCGGGCTAGCTGTGGGTGCTGGGGCAGCCGCGATCGCGGCGACCGAGCTTGGACGTGAATGGTGGTTCGATCGAGAGCCCTCCTCGCCGCCCCTGCGCAACAGCCAAGGAAGCGTGATCTGGAGAAACTGGTCTGGAAGCGCGAGCAGTTATCCTGCCGCGCGTGCGGCTCCTGGCTCCGAAGATGAGTTGGCGGACCTGCTCCGCAAGACACCGGCCCCTATCCGGCCGGTTGGCGCGGGGCATTCATTTACTTCTCTGGTGCCGACGGATGGAACTCTTGTTTCTCTCGATCAGATGAGCGGGATCGTCGGCCACGACGCGGCAAACAATATGGCAACCGTGTGGGCAGGCACGCGGCTCGGGGATCTGGGACCGGCGCTCGCCGCCATCGGACAAGAGATGTTGAGCTTGCCTGACATCAACAAGCAGTCCCTCGGCGGAGCACTCGGCACTGCGACGCATGGAACGGGCGAACGATACCAAGCGCTGCATGGTTCTGTGCGCAGTTTTCGGCTGGCCACCGCCGGCGGCGATATTATCGAGTGCAGCGCTCAGCAAAATTCGGAGATTTTCTTTGCGGCGCGCGTGGGCCTGGGGGCCTTCGGCGTCATTACTCAGGTCACCTTGCAGAACGACGCCGTGCATCGCGTGCGCAAGCGAACCTTCGTCCAGTCTACCGAGAAGACCGCTTCCGAATGGGACGGCCTCTGCGCCGCCCATCGCAAGGTGGAGTTTTTCGCCTTACCCTTCACCGGACTGTCGGCGGTGATTGCCACCGACCCCACCGATGCGCCGGTCATTCCGCGCGGACCGGACCAGGACACAGAGTCGCTCATGAGTTTGAAGCGCCTTCGCGATCTGTTCGGATGGATGCCGGCCCTGCGACGCCGGCTCGCACAGTCCGCACTGACGGCTGTACCCGAGGAGCAAGCCATCGACGAAAGCTGGAAGCTGCTATCCAACGAACGCCCGGTGCGTTTCAACGAAATGGAATTTCATTTGCCCCGCGAGGCACAGATGGCGGCGATGCGCGAAGTACTCACTGCCATTGAGGCAAACCACCACGAAGTTTTTTTCCCCCTCGAACTGCGTTCAATCGCCAAGGATGACGCGTGGCTGTCGCCATTTTACGGGCGGGAATCGGGGTCAATCGCCGTGCACGCCTACTACAAGGACGACTACCAGCGTCTGTTCGCTCAGGTCGAACCGATTTTGCGCCGACACGGCGGCCGGCCGCATTGGGGTAAGCTGCATTCGTTGAAAGCGCGCGACCTGGCGGCACTCTACCCGCGCTGGCGCGACGCAATGCATGTTCGGCAATCGCTCGATCCGCAAGGACGCTTTCTCAATTCCTACTTACGGGAACTCCTCATCGATGGCTGACACTGAG
Organism: Pseudomonadota bacterium; assembly: GCA_030775865.1. Taxonomy (GTDB): domain Bacteria; phylum Pseudomonadota; class Gammaproteobacteria; order Steroidobacterales; family Steroidobacteraceae; genus Bog-1198. Next base: position 77,577 of record JALYIH010000044.1, read on the forward strand.
GGACTCCGTCCGAATCGATGGACTCGTCGCCGCATGGTTCTGGGCGGCGCGGCGATCGCCGCGGCCGCCACGGTCTTCGCGCTTCGCAAGGGCGACCACGGCGGACAGCACAATGCCTATTTTCTCTCGCTCTCCAAGGCGCTGCGCGAGGCGGGCATCGCGAAGCCGGTCATCGTGATCGACCGCTCCCGATTGCATGCGAACATGCAAGTGCTTCGCAAAACGCTGGCAGGCTCAACACTGGCGACGCGCATCGTGGTGAAGTCCTTGCCGGCACGCGGGCTGATCGAGGAGATCGCCCAGGGCTTGAGCGCCGATCGTTTTATGGTGTTCAATGGACCAATGGTGCTCGACATGGCACGTGTCCGGCCGACGTCCGACATGCTGCTGGGTAAACCGCTGCCCGCGATCGAAGTTGCCGCCGTCTGCGATCAACTCGCTGCGGAAGGATTTTCGGGCTCAAGGCCGCAATGGCTCGTCGATACGCCGCAAAGAATTCGAGAGTACGCCCAAATTGGGGCGTCGCGGGCGCAGGTCATGCGCGTCAACGCCGAAATCGACGTGGGCCTGCACCGTGGTGGATTTCAGAGCGCTGAAGATTTGTCGGCAGCACTCGATCTGATCAAACAATCGCCGAATCTCGAGTTCTCAGGACTGATGGGATACGACCCGCACGTCCCGAAAATGCCAAGTCCCAGCAGCGCTTACGCCGCCGTCATCAGGCGCTATCGAGAGTCGGTCGATGTGGTGCGCGCGCGAATCGGTCCCGACACGTCGAAATTGACCTTCAATACCGCAGGAAGTCCGACCTACTCCCTCCATGCGCGTGACCCTCTGGCCACAGAAGTCGCCGTGGGTTCGGCGTTCGTGAAGCCCCGCGACTTCGATACACAAACCCTCAAAGATCATATTCCGGCGGCTTTCATCGCGACTCCCGTCATCAAGGCGGTGGGGGAAACGCGGATTCCCGGATTGGAATCACTATCCGGGTTGCTGCGATTCTTCGACGCCAACTCGGCCCACGCGTTTTTCATTCACGGCGGCCATTGGCTCGCTGCACCGGAATCTCCGCCCGGCCTGGAGTTCAACACCATCTATGGACGCTCGAGCAACCAGGAAATACTCACCGGCTCCCGCTCCGTCGTGCTAAAGCCCGATGACTTCGTATTCTTCAGACCGAATCAATCCGAAGCGATCTTTCTGCAATTCGCAGATCTGCTGGTGTTCGAGGACGGAAAAATGGTGGATCGTTGGCCGACCTTTCCCGTATCAGCGTGAAGCTCGCCGAAGGCTTGGTGCCGTGAAGCAACTGGCTGGAGACTACGACTACATCGTCATCGGCGCGGGCACGGCGGGATGTATCGTGGCAAACCGGTTGTCTGCCGATCACACGCGGCGGGTTCTGCTGCTGGAAGCCGGCGGCCGCGACGACTGGATTTGGCACCACGTGCCGGCCGGTTATCTTTTCACCATAGGGAATCCGCGTTCCGACTGGATGTTCCGAACCGAGAGCGAACCGGGCCTCAATGGGCGCTCGCTCGCCTATCCACGCGGCAAGGTCATCGGAGGTTCGTCAGCCATCAACGCCATGATCAGTATGCGAGGTCAGGCCGCCGACTATGACGGCTGGCGATCGCTGGGGCTCGATGGCTGGGGATGGAGCGACGTACTGCCTGCCTTCAGGCGCTTGGAAGATCACTTCCTGGGAGAAAGCGAGCACCACGGAACCGGCGGTGAGTTTCGTGTGGAAGCGCCGCGCGTCGCCTGGCGAGTACTCGATGCCGTGCGGGATGCCGCCGTGCAACTCGGTGTACCCGCCATCGATGACTTCAATTGCGGCGACAACGAAGGCGTCTCGTATTTTCACGTCAACCAGAAGCGGGGTCGACGCTGGTCATCGGCCACAGGGTTCTTGAAGCCCGCGCTCTCTCGCGAGAATTTGAAGCTCGAGATGCATGTTCACGTTGAGCGCCTGATGATCGAAAACGGCCGCGCATGCGGTGTAGAGTTTCTGCGCGATGGCGAGAAGTTCCAGGTCCGCACAGCCGGTACGGTCATTTTGTCGGCCGGTGCGATCGGCTCGCCGCAGATTCTCAGTCTGTCCGGCATCGGCCGGCACGAATGGCTGGCGCCGCTCGGCATCAAGACTCTGCTCGACCGGCGCGGCGTGGGCTCGAATCTTCAGGATCACCTGCAGCAGCGCGCAATCTACAAAGTCAGCAACGTGAAGACCCTGAACGAAACTTATCACTCCGTGCTGGGACGCGCATGGATGGGCATCGACTATCTGCTGCGGCGGCGCGGCCCTCTGACGATGGCCCCTTCGCAACTCGGTATTTTTATGCGCTCGGATCCAGCTCAGCGCCGGGCGAATATCGAGTTTCATGTGCAGCCTCTGTCTCTCGACAAGTTCGGCGACCCTCTGCACCGCTATCCGGCCATCACCTTGAGCGCTTGCAATCTGCGGCCCACCTCGCGCGGCACGGTGCGGCCTCGATCCGCAGATCCGCTGGAGTCGCCGATGATTGCACCGAACTATTTGGCCACGGCCGAGGACCGCGCCGTGGCTGCGGATGCCATTCGCTGCACGCGGCGCATCATGGCCCAGACTGCGGTCAAAGACTTTGCTCCCGAGGAATTTCTACCGGGCCCAAACGTGGGCGACGACACCGATTCGCTCGCCGCGGCCGCCGGAGACATCGGCACCACCATCTTCCACCCGGTCGGAACCGCGAAGATGGGACGTGCCGCGGATGCGGAGGCCGTCGTTGATGCGCGCCTGCGTGTCCACGGCATCGATCGCCTTCGGGTTGTGGATGCCTCCGTCATGCCGACGATTACATCGGGCAATACGAACACTCCGACGGCGATGATTGCCGAAAAAGGCGTTCGAATGATTCTCGAGGAGTTTCGTTGAGCGGGAGGCTGGTTACGCGAGAAACTATCGATGCACGGTGATCGAAGGATCCAAGAGAGACAACGCATCCGCGGCGGAAAAGCGGCCGGTTCTTTCGATATCATCATATGAGTACGAGCGCCCGTAGCCACGGCAACTCGACTTGGACGCTACGTGACTGCCTGTTTCTGTCAGGCAGTTAGGGTCTTTCATCGCCACGGAGGCTGGGGGCTTTGAATTCGGGTTTTGCGGCGTTGCTGCACAGCCGAATAGCATGACTCCCGAAACGGCTATACCGAGAAATCGCATTGTGGCGCTCATAGATGACCTCCTGCGTTAGGAGCATTCTACGTCAACCTCCCTGGCACGCAACTCGGTGCCAGGAAGACACCGCCCAGTGGTCCCACACACGCATTGAGCAATTTGCGGCCGGCACGGAAAGCCCGTGGCCCCGCCGGTCTTCGCCCAGTTCGGGGGCGATCCAACCACTGGATAGATGCGGAGCGGTGGGAACGTGGCACACCCACCTTGGTTCATGCTGCGATGCGTGCTCTGCGGGGCGAGATAGGGGCGACGCGCGGATGGCGTCATGCGCGCTCGAAGCGAGCGACGGTTTCAACATGCTCGGTGAAGGGCATGAGATTGAATGCCGCGAGCCCCGTTAGTCGTAGCTTGCCGCCCGAAGTCAGTTGCGCAGTGTCGTTGAGCAGCGACTCCAGCCCGCAGCTCACGTACAAAAATCGCTCGGGTGGCTGCTCGCCGAGGTATTGCCGCAGCTCGGGGTCCAAGCCCTTTCGCGGTGGGTCCGCGATCACCACTTGGGAGCCGGATGCCGCGAGGCAGGCCGCGCCTGCGGGGCCTGGGATGACCGAAACTTTCGCTCGATCCGACGAGTCGAGCTGGGCGAGGCCGAGTTCGAGCCCGCGCAGCGAATGCTCGCCGACTTCGTTCATTCGCATCTCGGCGGCGCGGCCCAATACCGACAGGCCAATGGCCCCCACACCCGCGTAAAACTCGGTGACTCGCGCACCCTGCGGAATTTGGACGCGCAGGTGCTCGATGATGCCCTGTGCGATGTCGAGATTGTTCTGCCCGAAAGCACCCGGGGGGTAGTGAACCGCCGCGCCACCGAAGTGTTCAACCACGCTTTCCGCCCCGCACCACTTTTGGAAGATGGGACCGAGGATGGTGTTGGAGCGTTCGAGATTGGCGTTGAACCACAAGCTGTGCAGATCGCCGCCCACTCGCTCTCGGATCAAGTCCAGGCATGCCGCCAGAGGTTGCGGCGTAGCGCTGTTTGCGACCATGACGACTTGTGCAGTTTGCGAGCGGCGCTCCACCACCACTTGCAGATAGCGCGCCAGCCCCAAGTGTGGGCCGTCGGAGTAGCTGCTCACCCGCGTCTCGACCAGGGCGCGGCGCACGACTGCAGCCACCCGGTTGATCAAGGGGTGCTGAATACTGCAGTTGGGGATGTGAACCACGCGGTGGGTGCCCAGTTCAAACAGACCGATCTTGGGCGAGTTCAGGCGGCCCCGCACGGCAAGGCGCGCGCGCAGTCGAAATCCAGAAGTTTTCCCTGACGCGATCGAGATTTCGGGCAGCCCATGGGCCCGCGCCAGCGCATCGAGCGCGCCGCGCGCTGAAGCAGCAATGCCGTGCTCACCGAATCGCGGACACGCGGGGCAAGGCGGCCGATGCGGGCATGATGTCAATTCCCTGGGTTGCCCCGGATTTCGCGCGTTCGACAATGATTCACATCTTCATATCTTGCGTCGCACCGCGGGCATCATTCATATCGGGGCGAGAATTCGCCAGAACGGCCCAGTCCTGAGGAGCAATGCTCTCAAAAAGTAAGTTTATCATTTGTTTGCGAGCCTCGAGCACGATCAGCGCTCTGCTCGCCAAGGCGGAAATGTCTGGATTTTTGATCCTTTGCCCGCGCCTATAAAGAACGCTTGCCTTCTGATATCTGTCTACCATGCTCACCGCATAGGCCGAATCGAATTCGTGCGCACCTTTTTCACCCATTTGCTGAACGAGGCGTTGATGCTCCTCATCGAGATCGTCCGGCACTGCCAAGCCTTTGCGCGATGCGATGTTGGCGATGTCTGAAAGGGTCTTACCGCAGTCCTCGATCATTTTGCCTGCAAATTGGCGAACGGCATCAGTGCCGGCGCGCGTGACGGCGAGATGCCCGAGTTGTATTGCGCCCATGCACGCGAGACTTGCCATCGTTATGAAAGTGCCTGGGAGAATGCTCTCGAGCTGTATGTTTTCACGTTTCATGGCGCTCCTTTTCGGTTTCGCGTAGCAACGCCCAGCTTTTCAGCGTGGGCGAATGACCTCGGGGCTCACAGTTACAAAATTCCATTCACCGCGTAGGAGCGCGACCCAAAGCTGCGTAAGCCCCGCTGTAATGATGGTTTTGCCGGTCATCGTCAGCACGGTACAGTACGTCCCTGTCGAGACGTTCTCGATCATTGGGAGATCCACAATTGTTGCATCAGCTCCTGCGCTTGCCGTCGGCTTTCACCGGCACACACCGGGTGGCATCCGAGGAAATCGACGATTACGCACATGTGAACAACGCGGTCTACCTGCAATGGCTTGATCGAATCGCCTGGGCGCATTCTTCAGCGCTTGGGGTGCCGCTTGAACATTGTCTTGCGCTTCGCCGTGGCATGGCAGTGCGGCATACGCGCGTCGACTATCTGGAGGCTGCGCTCGCCGACGACAACTTGCTGATGGCCACCTGGCTGGTGGCCTGTGATGGACGGTTGCGATGCACGCGCCGATTCGAAATTCTGCGTGAACCGGACGGTAAGCGG
>JALYIH010000045.1 GCA_030775865.1 Pseudomonadota bacterium
AGGCCGGTATTCTAACCAGCTGAACTACCACTCCGCTGTTGGTGGGTGCTGAGGGGATCGAACCCCCGACCCTCGCCGTGTAAAGGCGATGCTCTACCAGCTGAGCTAAGCACCCCCTGGAAGAGGCGCGGAAGTCTACGCGAGGTCAAACGGCTTGGCAATCGCTGCCACGCGCTAGTGCGCCCGGACCTGACCCTTCGCCCGCGCCGGTTTGCGGGCGGGCTTCTCGCCCGCAATCACTTCGGCAGGCTTGACCGGATCCGGCGGCGCCGGCAGCGGCACCGGCATGTGCGTGAGCGCGACCTGCAGCACTTCGTCGATCCATTTCACCGAGCGGATGTCGAGCTTTTCCTTGATGTTGTCTGGAATCTCCGCCAAGTCCTTGGTGTTGTCGTCGGGTATCAATACCGTGGTGATGCCGCCGCGATGCGCCGCCAGCAGTTTCTCTTTGAGTCCGCCGATCGGCAGCACTTCCCCGCGCAGGGTGATTTCACCGGTCATCGCAACATCGGAGCGCACGGGAATCTTGGTGAGCGCGGATATCAACGCCGTGGCCATGCCCACACCGGCGCTCGGGCCGTCCTTGGGGGTTGCGCCCTCAGGCACGTGAATGTGCACGTCGGCCTTTTGATAGAAATCGACGTCCAGTCCAAGCACCGCCGAGCGGCTGCGGACCACGGTCATCGCGGCTTGAATCGATTCCTGCATGACTTCGCCCAGCTGGCCGGTATGGGTCAGCTTGCCCTTGCCGTTGACAACCGCAGCTTCGATGGTCAGAAGTTCACCGCCGACCTCGGTCCACGCCAGACCCGTGACTTGACCGATGCGATTGCTTTCCTCGGCTTTGCCGTAGCGAAAGCGGCGAACGCCCAAGTACTTGTCGAGATTGTTCGTATCGACGGTCACGGTTTTTTCAGCCGGCGCCAGCAACAACTGTTTGACGGCTTTGCGGCCGATCTTGGAGATTTCTCGCTCGAGGTTACGCACCCCCGCTTCGCGCGTGTAATAGCGAATCATGTCGTGAATCGCCGTGTCCGCGACCACGAGTTCATCGGGCTTCAGGCCGTTCTGCTTGACTTGCTTCGGCAGCAAGTAGCGGCGCGCGATATTGCTCTTTTCATCCTCGGTGTAGCCGGGGATGCGGATCACTTCCATGCGATCCAGGAGGGGCGCAGGAATATTCAGGCTATTGGCGGTGCACACGAACATCACTTCGGAGAGATCGAAATCCACCTCCAGGTAATGATCGTTGAAGGTGCTGTTCTGCTCCGGATCGAGCACTTCCAGCAGTGCCGAGGACGGATCACCGCGAAAATCGGTGGACATCTTGTCGACTTCATCGAGCAGGAACAAAGGATTGCGGACGCCGCACTTGGCCAGGTTCTGAATGATCTTGCCGGGCATCGATCCGATGTAGGTGCGCCGATGGCCGCGGATCTCCGCCTCATCTCTCACTCCCCCTAAGGACATGCGCACGAACTTGCGATTCGTGGAACGCGCGACACTTTGTCCCAGGGAAGTTTTGCCGACGCCGGGCGGGCCCACCAGGCATAGGATCGGGCCGCGAAGGTTCTTCACTCGTTGCTGCACGGCCAAGTATTCGACGATGCGCTCTTTGACCTTTTCCAGCCCGTAGTGATCAGCCTCGAGCACTTTCTCGGCAGCCGCGATGTCCAAATGCACCTTGCTGCGCTTCTTCCACGGCGACTTGACCAACCAATCGATGTAATTGCGCACCACCGTGGCTTCCGCCGACATGGGTGACATCAGTTTCAATTTGGCGAGTTCCGAGTTGGCCTTCTCGCGCGCTTCTTTCGGCATGCCGGCCGCTTTGATGCGCTTCTCGAGTTCGCCGATTTCGTTCGGCGCATCGTCCAACTCGCCCAGCTCCTTCTGAATGGCCTTCATCTGCTCATTCAAGTAGTACTCGCGCTGGCTTTTTTCCATTTGCTGCTTGACGCGGCCGCGAATGCGCTTTTCGATCTGCAGCACGTCCATCTCGCCCTCGATGACGGCGAGCATGTGCTCCAGCCGCTTGCGCACGTCGGGGATCTCGAGGACTTTCTGCTTCTCAGACAGCTTCAAGGACATGTGCGCCGCGACGGTGTCCGCCAATCGACCGGCCTGTTCGATGCCCGCGAGCGAGGTGAGGATCTCCGGGGGCACCTTCTTGTTTAATTTTACATATTGTTCGAATTGCGTGATCACCGACCGCGTCAGAACGTCCATTTCGCGCTCTTCGTAGCGCTCGAGGTCCGGCAGCGGCGTCACTTCCGCGGAGAAAAACTCGCCTTCGGTCAGCTTGTCGATGCTGGCGCGATCCACACCCTCGACCAAGACCTTGACAGTGCCGTCAGGCAGCTTCAGCAGCTGCAGGATGGTTGCAATGGTGCCCACGCGATATAGATCCGAAGGCGTAGGATCATCGACATCCGCTTGTTTCTGCGCCACCAAGAGAATGCGCTTGTCGGCCTTCATGGCCAAATCCAGCGCCACAATGGATTTTTCGCGCCCCACGAACAGCGGTATGACCATGTGCGGGTAAACCACTACGTCGCGCAGGGGCAATACGGGCGTACCGCTCAAGGGCGGCGCCTCTTCTTCGGGAACTAAAGCTATGGGTTCATCACTCACTAAGCTGGCCTTATGGTTGTGGCACGTCGGGCAAAACTGCTCGCCTCGAGTACATGCGGCCGCCGAACAAGAGTTTCAAGCTCGTCTCAAAGATGGTCCGAGCCCGTGGGGCGCCGCTGTTCCTCGACTGGAGCCACCAAACGAGTTTCCTCAGTTCGGTGAACAATGTACGGTTTGTTGTGGCCTTCGATGACCTGTTCGTCGACGACGACCTTCTGCACATTTCGCAATGACGGCAGGTCATACATCGTGTCGAGCAGCACATTCTCGATAATGGTGCGCAAGCCTCGAGCGCCGGTCTTGCGCTGCATGGCCTTGCGGGCCAGCGAGCGCTATGCATCTTCCCGGTAATCCAGTTCCACCCCTTCCATGTCGAACAATTTGCGATATTGCTTGGTCAGCGCGTTCTTCGGCTGCATCAAAATCGAAATCAGTGCGTCTTCGTCAAGCTCTTCCAGGGTCGCGACCACCGGCAGTCGGCCGACGAACTCCGGTATCAAGCCGTACTTGATCAAATCCTCGGGCTCGGTGTCGTGGAACACATCGTTGCCGTGCGGCCGCGCATTGTGCTCGCGCACCTCGGCGACAAAGCCGATCCCGCTCTTGTGGGTGCGATTCATGATGATCTTTTCAAGACCGGCGAACGCACCACCGCAAATGAACAGAATATTGGTGGTGTCGACTTGCAGGAATTCCTGCTGCGGATGCTTGCGGCCGCCCTGCGGCGGCACCGATGCAATCGTGCCTTCGATCAGCTTCAGAAGCGCCTGCTGCACGCCTTCGCCGGAGACATCCCGCGTGATCGACGGGTTGTCCGATTTGCGCGAAATCTTATCGATTTCATCGATATAAACGATGCCGGTTTGTGCCTTCTCGACATCGTAGTCGCACTTTTGCAGCAACTTCTGAATGATGTTCTCGACGTCCTCGCCGACGTAGCCCGCTTCCGTCAACGTGGTGGCATCCGCGATCGTGAAGGGCACATTGAGCAACCGCGCCAGCGTTTCAGCCAACAAGGTCTTGCCCGAGCCCGTCGGCCCGATCAGAAGTATATTGCTCTTCGCCAGCTCCACGTCATCGCGGGAACGCACACCTTCCGCGCCGCGCGTCTGCAACCGCTTGTAATGGTTGTACACGGCCACCGACAGGACCCGCTTGGCGCGCTCCTGGCCGATGACATATTCATCGAGAACTTTCTTGATTTCTTGAGGTTTGGGGAGCTTATCCCGGGTGCGCTCAGCGCGCTCTTCCAGCTCTTCCCGGATTATGTCGTTGCATAGCTCGACGCATTCGTCGCAGACGAAAACGCTCGGGCCGGCGATGAGTTTCCGAACCTCATGCTGGCTCTTTCCACAGAAGGAGCAGTACAAGAGCTTGCCATCATCATGTTTGCTGCGCGAATCTTCGCTCATGCTGTCCTCAAATTGGCCGCGCTGCCGGCCCCTGGCAGGCCGGCAACACAGCTATGGTAGAGACTATATAGCACCCAACGGACCCCACGCAAAGATAAGGCCCTGAGGGCTGTGACCGGGGTCCGCAACAACCGGCGCGACGCTGGGTTTGGGCTCACCTAGGCCTTGGCGGGAAGCTCGCCACGTTTTTCAAGCATGGAATCCACCATTCCATATGCACGGGCTTGCTCAGCGGTCATAAAGTTGTCCCGATCGCTGTCGGCCTTGACCTGCTCGACGGTTTGGCCGGTGTGCTTGGCCAATATGGCGTTCAGGCGGGTCTTGGTCTCCATGACGTCTCGCGCGTGGATGTCGATGTCCGAGGCCTGGCCCTGAAAACCGGCAGACGGCTGGTGAATCATGATTTTAGAGTTCGGCAGCGAATAGCGCTTACCGGTCGCGCCTCCGGCCAGCAAGACCGCGCCCATCGATGCCGCCAACCCGACGCAAATCGTGCTGACATCCGGCTTGATGAATTGCATGGTGTCGTAGATCGCCAAACCCGCACTCACCGACCCGCCGGGCGAGTTGATATAGATGTTGATGTCCTTGTCCGGATTCTCTGATTCCAGGAATAACAGCTGGGCGACGACCAGGTTAGCCATGTAATCCTCAACGGGGCCCACGATGAATATCAATCGCTCCTTGAGCAGGCGCGAATAGATGTCGTAGGCCCGCTCGCCGCGAGCGGTTTGCTCCACCACCATCGGAACCAAATTCAATGCGCGCGTGGTCATGAGTAATCGCCTTTAACTTCTCGAAAGTCCGGTTCAGTACTTTGTAAGGTCTTCATAACACCATTTCAAGGGATTTGCGCGAATCAAGCCTCGAAGTTCATCAATTCTTTAAAGGTTGAGCTCACTTCGTGCACCTTGGCATGCTGCAGAATCCAATCCACGGCTTGGTCTTCCAGCGCGAGACCCTCCACCTGGCGCATGGCTTCGGCATTTTGCATATAGGCGCGTTTCATCGCACCGGGATCGCCATACGCCGCCACCATCTCATCCAACCGCTCATTCACTCGCGCCCGGTCCACCACCAGCTTCTCGCGCCGAATGACGTCGTTCAGCAAAAGCCCCAGCGTTACGCGGCGGCGCGCCGGTTCCACGAAAGGATCTCGCGGCGGCGCCTGCGACGCATCCTTCGCGCCCGCTCGACGCATCGCCTCGACCTGCATGTCGCGAATCTGGCCCTCGATCAACACATTGGGCACGTCGGTGGGATTCGCCGCGAAGAGCTTTTCCATCACCGCTGCTTTGTTGCGGTTACGAAGCGCCTGCTCGAGTTCACGCCGCATATTGGCGCCCACATCCTCACGCAGCTTCGGCAACCCACCTTCGGTCACGCCGAAAGATTTGCAAAACTCCTCATCGACCTCCGGCAGCACCGGCTCCTCGACCGTCTTGATCTCGGTCGCGAAAATGGCTGCCTTGCCGGCCAATTCGGTAGCGCGATAGTCGGCCGGAAAATTCACGGTCACGTTGCGCTTGTCTCCTGCGGCGGCACCGACCAAGCCCTGTTCGAGGTCCGGCAACATCCGCCCTTCGCCCAAGACAATGGCGATGTTCTCTCCCTTGCCTCCCGCAAATGGCACGCCGTCGATGGCGCCTTCGAAATCGATGGTGACCTTATCGCCGGCGGCCGCCGGCCGGCTCACCGCCGTATGTTTCATTTGCTGCTTACGCAGGCGTTCGATCATGGCGTCGATGTCGCTCTCGGTGACTTCCGCCGTAACCCGGTTGACTTGCAACGATTCGATCGGCTCCAGCACGACTTCGGGGAATACCTCGAAGGTCGCCACGTACTTCAAGTCCTGCCCCTCGTCCATGCTCTGCGGCTCGATGCGAGGGCTGCCCGCCGGCGTCAGCTGATTCTGCGTCACCGCTTCGGCGTAGCTGGATTGCAGCAATTCGCCGATCACTTCGCGGTGAACCTGGCTGCCGAATTGCTGGCGAATCACCTTCAAGGGCGCCTTGCCCGGACGAAATCCATTCAATCGCGCGGTGCGGCTGATGGTTTGCAGACGCGCGGCGATTTCCGCAGCAACGCGCTCGGCGGGCACCTGCACTTGCATGCGGCGCTCCAATTTGCCGATACTCTCGACGGAAACCTGCATGATGATCCTCTATGGGTTACGAACTTTGGGTGCGTTGGTGCGAAAGGCGAGACTCGAACTCGCACGGGTTGCCCCACCAGATCCTAAGTCTGGCGCGTCTACCAATTCCGCCACATTCGCAATAAATCAGCCCGCAAGTATAGCTAACGGGGTTCGCTTTCGCGAACCAGAAGGCGGGCGACCTCGCGTAAGGCCGGCAGGCCGTTTTCCAACATAAAGTAGAGCGGACTGTCTCCATCGAAGGGCGGCCGAGGCGTCGGCGCATGCACCCAGGCCCATGCCCGGTCTTTCGGCCCCGGTTCGGCGGTCAGGGAAAATTGAATATTGGCTATGAGCGCCGCTCTTTCCTGTTGCGATGCAGACAGCCTCGGCGCCTGGCCCAAACGGTAGCGCTGAAGCACTTGCGGGGACGGAATTTTGAGCAACCGGCATTGCTGCAGCGGCGAGAGCTCCCAGGCATCCGCAATGGCAAAGAACCGCTTCAGTGCGCTGGTGCTGGTATGGCGCGCGGCGCGGCGACTCGCCGGCTGCAGCACCAATCGCGGTCCAGGACGAGTCTTGCTGGGCAATGCGCTTCTCACGGTAACCGCCAAGCATACTCCCTAATGCAGGGCCCGCTTGCTATGATGGGGCGTGCCAAAGACCTTTGCCGAAAGGCTAACCCACGCACAACACACCAGCGGCAGCCTGGTCTGCGTCGGGCTCGACCCGGACCCTGCCAAATTACCCCAAGATCTCGGCGAGCCGTCATCGGACCTGTATGCCTTCAATCGCCGCATCGTCGATGCGACCTTTGACATTACGGCGGCCTATAAACCGCAAATCGCGTTCTACAGCGCGGTCGGCGCCGAGGAGCAGCTTGCTTCGAGCATTCGCTATATTCGCGAGCGTGCACCGGCCGCGCTGGTGATTTTGGATGCCAAACGCGGCGACATCGGCAATACCGCCGAAGCTTACGTTCGAGAGGCCTTCGACCGCTACGGTGCGGATGCGGTCACCGTGAATCCCTACATGGGTGCGGATTCGGTACGGCCATTTCTCGCGCGCAAGGATCGCGGCGCCCTGCTCCTCTGCCGGACCAGCAATTCCGGCGCGAAGGATTTTCAAGATCTGACCTTCGACGGGCTGCCCCTGTATCGGCATGTCGCGCGGCACGCCGTGGACCACTGGAACCCGCTCGGCAATCTCATGCTGGTCGTGGGCGCGACCGTCCCGGCTGAATTGGCGGAGCTGCGCGCAGCGCATCCGCACGTGCCCTTTCTGGTGCCGGGCATCGGCGCGCAGGGCGGGGATTTGAAAGCCACGCTGGCCGCAGGCTTGGATGCACGGGGTGCCGGAGTTCTGCTCAGCGCTTCGCGCAGCATCATTTACGCGGGCGGCGGCACCGCGTCAGGCATCCGTGCTGCCGCCGCGGAACTGCACGCCGCGATCAATTTCGAACGGAAGAAATCTCGAGCGAGCTAAAACGCACTTTTGACCACGCCACCGTCGACGCGCAGGGCCGTGCCGTTGGTCTTGCCTAGTAGCTGCAGGTCCACGTGATTAGAGCCCCGTATCCACCGGCACCGAATTGAGCTTATACACGACGCCATCCTTCATCACGAAACTCACTCGCTTCATGAGGCTGATGTCGTCGATGGGATTGCCCGGGACTGCCACCACATCGGCGAGCTTGCCGGCCGCAATCGTGCCAAGGTCCTTGTCGTGCCGCAGCAACGCTGCCGCATTCACCGTCGCGGCCTGAATGACGTACATCGGCGGCATGCCGGCACCCACCATCAATTCGAACTCATGCGCGTTATCGCCGTGCGGATATACCGCAGCATCCGTGCCGAACGCGATTTTGACGTGCGCTTTATACGCGCGCCCGGCGGTCGCTTGGATCAAGGGACCGATGGCCATGGCCTTGCCCGCGATCGTCGCCGGGTAGTAGCCGGGAACCTTGGCCTGCCGTGCGACAAAGTCGCCGGCAATGATCGTGGGCACGTAGTAGGTGCCATGCTCCACCATCAGCTTCATATCCTCGGCATCCATGAAGGTGCCGTGCTCGATGGAATCGACGCCGCCGATGACCGCGCGACGAATCGCCTCCGCGCCATGCGCATGCGCTGCCACCGCAAAGCCGTAGTCATGGGCGGTCGCGACGATCGCGCGGATCTCTTCCAACGTCATCTGCGAGTTATCGCCGCTCGCGCCCTCATCGAGAACGCCCCCCGAGGGCATGATCTTGATGACATCATCACCGAGCTTGTAGTGCTCGCGCACTGCCTTTACCGCATCCTCCGGACTGTTGATGATGCCATCCGCCGGACCCAGATCTTTCGACAGATCCTGCCGGTATCCGTCGAATGGGTCGGCGTGCCCACCGGTCGAACCAATCGCCTTGCCGGCCGTGAAAATGCGCGGGCCGGGAACAACACCGGCATTGATGGCGTTGCGCAGCGCCGCGGATTCATTGGCCGTATCGCCCAGATTGCGCACGGTCGTGAACCCCGCCAACAACGTTCGGCGGGCGTACACGGTGGAGCGAATGACATAGTCGGCCAGATTCCAGCGGTATTTATCGACGTATTCGGTACGGCTGGTCTGTCCGGTCAAATGGGTATGGCTGTCGATCAACCCCGGCAAGCAAGTCTGCGTCTTCAAGTCGATGATGGTCGCACCCGCCGGGGCTTGCGAACCGCTCTGCACATCGCGCACGCGCCCCGCCTCGATCACGACCGTGGTTTGACCCAGCACCTTCCCGGCGGCGGTATCGATGAGGTGGCCGCATTGCAGTGCCGTCACGCTCGGCACCGTGGGCGCTTCCGCGGCAGCCGCCAAGCCCACCGACAAAAGCCCTGCGATTCCGGCGGTCAGGGTGCGCGCAACAGAAACTCGATTCGTCAAAAAGGGGTAATGCATTTTTTGTTTGTCATCCGATTCAGGGGTGTGGGTGGGCGCCGAGCATTCCAGCACATGAGCGCGGCTCGTTCAACACGGGTCAGGCGGCAGTCACGCAATCAACGCAGCAACGTATTCCCCCAGCGCCAGAGACGCCGTGAGCCCCGGAGACTCCATTCCAAACAGATTCACCATTCCGGGCATCCCATGATCCTGGGGCCCCGAAATACAAAAGTCCCGTGTCGCTTCTCCCGCGCCGGAGATCTTCGGACGAATGCCTGAGTATGCGGGATACAGCCGAGTCGCATCCAAGCGCGGCCAGTACTGCCGAATCACGTCGGCGAAGATCGATACACGATGCGGATCGACGGCGTAATCGACGGCATCGACCCATTCGGTATCCGGGCCAAAGCGCGCCGCGCCGGCCAAATCAATCGTCATATGAATCCCTAAATGGCCGCCCGCCCTGGGCGCGGGATACACCAATCGAGCGAAGGGCGAGGCGCCCGTCAGCGCGAAGTAGCTGCCCTTTGCATAGCTCACGGTCGGAATGTGCTGCGCGG
Organism: Pseudomonadota bacterium; assembly: GCA_030775865.1. Classification (GTDB taxonomy): domain Bacteria; phylum Pseudomonadota; class Gammaproteobacteria; order Steroidobacterales; family Steroidobacteraceae; genus Bog-1198. The sequence goes on from JALYIH010000045.1 coordinate 9,648, forward strand.
GAAACCCCTCGATTGACGCCGCAACCCGATGCGCCTGCAAGCCGGCGGAATTGACGACGAGGTGCGCGCGCACGACGGGGTCCGACTCCCCCGCAATGCATGTCTCGATCCCGGCGGGCGTCGGACGCAAGGAGGCCACTTCCGTGCCATAGGCAATGGTGGCGCCGCCGGCCTCTGCATCGGCCAGCAGCGACTGCATGTAGGCATGCGAGTCGATGATGCCGGTCGAGGGCGAGGACAGGGCTCGGACGCACCGCAGTTGCGGTTCGATGCGACCCGCTTGTTCAGCGTCCAGCCACTCAAGATCAAAGACTCCATTGGCCTGCGCGTTGCGCTCGATTTTCTCGAGCGTCGCCACTTGCTCGCCGCTGGTCGCGACCGTGAACTTGCCGCAGCGGCGATGCCCGATACCGCGCCCGGCGCAATAACGGTACAAGAGATCGCGGCCGGCTACGCACAACTTGGCCTTGAGCGACTGCGGCTCATAGTGGATGCCGGCATGGATGACTTCGCTGTTGCGCGAACTGGTATGCATGCCGAACTGCCGGTCGCGTTCGAGAATCACCACATCGCGGCCGTTGCGCGCCATCGCCCGCGCCACCGCGAGGCCGATGACGCCGGCGCCGATCACGATGCAATCGACATCGTTCAACGAGCGTTACCCTTTGGGCGCTATCAATGTCGCTGCGGCGATGAACGCATCGACGTCCGCGCTCGGCGTCGCATGGGAAGTCACCAAGCGAATCGTTATTCCCGATTCGGCGATATGCAGCGGCCAGCGGTAAAATTTGAATCCCTGCATCTCCAATGCGCTGACAGTCGCCTCCGGAAGCGCGACGAATATCTCGTTCGCATCCACCGGCTGCAGCAGCCGCGCGCCGGCAACGGTCTTCAAGCCCTGCGCCAATTTTGTCGCCATGGTATTGGCATGGCGTGCGTTCTCGAGCCATAACCCGTTCTTTAAATAGGCGTTGAGCTGCGCGCTCAAGAATCGCAGCTTTGACATCAAATGGCCCGCGCGCTTGCGCCGCCGCTCGAAGTCGCGCGCCATCGCCGGATCGAAGAACACGACGGCTTCGGCACCGAGCGCGCCGTTTTTGGTGGCACCCAGCGAGAGGACATCAACGCCGCACTTCCAGGTGGCTTCGGCCGGCGTGCAGCCAAGATGCACCAAGGCATTGGCAAATCTCGCCCCGTCCATGTGCACGGGCAGATCGTATTGCTTGGCGACGTCGCTGATGGCGGATAATTCCGAACGGGAGTAGACCGTTCCCCACTCGGTGGCTTGGGTCAAGGTGACGGCGCCGGGCTTCACGTGATGAATACCCAAATCTTCGGCATAGGCAACGGCCTTGGTCAGTTGCTCAGCACGGATCTTGCCGTCCGTTGCGGGAAATCCGATGAGTTGCGCGCCTCCGGTGAAGAAGCCGGGCGCGCCGGCTTCGTCGGTGACGATATGCGCCGCTTCGTAGCAATAGATGGCGCCAAAGGCGGGAACGATTTGCGATAAAGCCAGCGCATTGGCGGCGGTGCCGCTGACTACGGGGAAGACCGTGACCTGCCTTTCGAACAAATCGCTGGTGACGGATTGCAGCTTCGCCGTCAGGTCATCGCCGCCGTAGGAAGTGACGAAGCCGTCATTGGCCTTGTTGACCGCAGCCATGATGGCATCGCTCGCGGGAGCGACGTGGTCGCTGCTGAAATTTCGACCCAAGAGAGCTCCTCGGTTCCGCCTTGAAATGATGGGCGGCCAGGATTGTACCCATGACCTGTCATCGGCGTCATCGATCCCAGCTTAACGATCCCAGTTTTTCGCCATGAATTGATAGCTTTGTGCTTCGCGCTGCCAGACCGCCGCCTCGCGTGAAACCGTCAGCAGCCAAATGCGCTGCTCCAAAGGTTTTCGCGGTTTGAAGCAGGATGGCTGCAATACCGCGACCGCCCCCGCATGCTGCGGATCGCGCACCGATTCGTAGCGAATCGCATCGATATTCGCCTGTCTGGCGATTTCCGCAAAGTGCTGCGAAGCTGTGTAGCTGCGCGGATCGGTCCATTCCGAACGGGATCGCTTGAAGGGAGCTGCGGTGAGATCGACCATGTTTGCGTCGATAGCGGCGCGGAATACCGTCTGGGGCGAGGGACCCAGGCCGTCGAGCCCCGTGGAATCCATCAAGAAGCGCCAGCGCCAAAATCCCAGTTCGGCGCAGGCGGTGCGCTCTCTCTCCGCTCCGTACCAGACACCCGGGTCGGCCGGCGCACGAAACCGCGAACCGATCGGCGAGCTATACCGAAACGGCGTCGCCAACAAGAAGTGCAGATCCGCGGCGGCGCTCGGAACCGCTGGCTTGCTCTTGTCCAACACCCGCTCGAGGACGAGCTGCTCTTCGACATTGGCCACCAGCCTCAAGGTCGAAGCGATGTGCTGGGCTTCGACGGCGCGCCACAGTCGCCGCGTTGCCCGCCTCGCCTCAGAGCCGACCGCGTGCGGCGTCAAGATATTGGACGACACGAACCAAGCCTTCTGTGGTGCGAATCAGTTCAATGGGACGTCCCGTCAGCGCGCTGTTGTGTCCGTTGAGCCAGGCGCGGGCCACCGAATCATTGGACCCGATAACGGCATCCAGGGAACGAAACAATCGTACGAACAAGGCACCCAGTTCCCATTCTTTCTTTTGATCATCCAAGGTGTAGGTGCCGCCGGCCATCCGCGACACGGTGGAGGGGCTTAGTCCGAGAATGTGCGCGAGACTCGACTGCGTAATGTCCAGCAAAGCGCACGCCCGCAGCACCGCACCGGTCAGCACCCGGCGCGGCTCGGGCTTAGGTTTGAGGGTCGGCAGGGCTCGCGGCATGTAGTGCCTGTGGAAATAAATAACACCATTGCATTCTATAGCAATAGCGCAAAGCTGGCAAAATCAGCTTAATTCGTGATAAGTACCACTGGCGGCAGGTGCGGCGCGCCGGCTGTTCAACTTGATATTAAGGCGCAGCTCATTGGCCGAATCAGCGTTGCGGATCGCCTCCTCATAGGCGATGACGCCGGTGCTATAGAGCTCGAACAGCGACCAATCGAAGGTACGCATGCCGGCTTCGCGCGATTTTCCCATGATTTCCTTCAATTCATGGAATTCGCCCTTGAGAAGCTTATCGGACACGATGGGCGTATTGAGCAAAATCTCGATAGCGGCAATGCGGCCGCTGCCGTCCTCCTTGCGCACCAGACGCTGCGAGACGATGCCCTTGAGGTTGCTCGAAAGATCCATGAGCAACTGCTTACGCCGCTCTTCGGGAAAAAAGTTGATGATGCGATCGAGGGTCTGGCTGGCACTGTTGGAATGCAGCGTGCTCATGCATAAATGCCCGGTCTCCGCAAAGGCGATTGCATGTTCCATCGTTTCAGCGTCGCGAATTTCGCCGATCAGAATCACGTCCGGGGCCTGCCGCAAGGTGTTCTTCAAGGCGTGATGCCAGGTGTGCGTATCGATACCCACGTCGCGGTGCGTCACCAACGACATTTGCGATTGATGGATGAACTCGACGGGATCTTCGATGGTGATGATGTGGCCTGCCGAGGAGCGATTGCGATGATCGATCATGGCCGCAAGCGATGTGGATTTGCCCGAACCGGTGGCACCCACGACCAGCACCATGCCGCGCTTGCTCATCACCACATCCTTGAACGTTTCGGGAAGGCCCAGCTGCTCGAAGGTCGGCATCGCGTTGGGGATCGTTCTAATGACCATGCCGACATTGAGTTGCTGCACGAACACATTGACTCGAAAGCGTGCGACATCCGGTATCGCGTGGGCGAAGTTGCATTCGAGTTCTTTGGCGAACTCGGCGCGCTGACGTTCGCTCATCATCGCGTGAGCCAATTGGCGCGTGACCTCCGCGCTGAGTTTCTGTGTGGCAAGCGGCTGCATCCTCCCCAGGATTTTCATGCTCGGAGGAAAATCCTTCGAGATGAACAGATCCGACCCGCCGGCACGCGTCATCGCCGTGAGCAGCTTGATCATGTAGGACTTGGCTTGTTCTTCGCTCAGCGACATGTAGGACCATCCGGGCCGGATTGCGGTCCGAGAATATAGGCGCCCTACCCTTCGCGGGTCCGCGACGGAGTTAACAACGCGGGGTGTTGGATCGCACGATTATCGGCTTTGCGGTGCGCCCGTTCGCCAGCGCTTCGTAAATTCGTGTCGATCGGTCTCGGTTTCCAGCTCCGTCGCGACGCTGCTGACGAGTTCCTGGATACTGGCAGCGCGCGTGGCGGCTGTTTTGACCAAGTGCTTGGCGATCGGGCCAATGTACCCGGCCAGCAGCCGCTCGATGCGCAGCACTTCAGCCGGATCCAATGGGGGCGCAGCACTCAAGATCGGCGCCGGCTGTGTTCTCGCGATGTCGGGAGCCGCCTCACCCCGTTGCGCCTTCAAATAGGCACAGAGACGCGCATAGTGCGGATCTCGCGGCGGCGGAAACGCATCCATCCAGTGCTGAGCGCTGAGAAAATATTCGAGACTCTTCGATGGGAGCACATTTTCGATGCGAAACGGCAGGATGCTCACCTGCTTGTGCACAGCTCTCTCCACTTCACGCCGTACCTGCGGAGATTCATTGCTGCTTGCAGAGAAAACCAAAATCATCGTGCGTGAATTTGCGATGGCATCGATGATTTCTGCCGCCCAATCGGCCGAGGGCGCGATATCGCGCGGCGCGATCCAGCAGTTGATGCCTTCCAATTCAACCCGATTCACCAGCTCCATGGCGCAGCCATAGTCCGGCTGCGAGTAGCTGACAAATACATCGCGCACCATGATTCAGGTCCCGAGCATGCGCAGCGCCTTCTCGAGGCTTTTGCGCATGCGATCAAAAGACCGCGTCACCGACACTATTTCCGTGGCTCCTCGTTGCGGAAAACTCTCCGCCGACATATCGCCGTGGCTGACCCTGTCCGCGACCTGGGCGATCTGCCGGACCGGCCGCACCACCAGCCGATAGAGGAGAACGTTCACAACCAGAAACGCTGCGAAAAATACCCCGATCAACAAAATCATGAAGGCGCGAAACTCCCTGTTGGCATTGGCGGCGGCGCTGGCGAAGGGCACGGAGACGATTTGAGCCGCAATGATTTCGTTGGCCTGCCAGCCAAAGCCATTATTGCCGCCGTAGCGGGCTGTCAAACTCTGCGGCGCCGCGGCGGGCGTGCTGTGGCATACCAGGCATTCGGCCTTGGCGCGGATGGGCCGCGCCAGGTATAGGGATTTGCCCATCGGCGTGTCGCGTTCACCAATCACTTGTTGGGTCTGTGCATCATTGCGGAATCGCTGAATGATATCGCTTTCCCAGTCAGTAGCGCGATCACGTGGATTGGTCGGATTGAGTGTCGCTTCCTTGTAGGAGTAATCCGGATGATGCTCATGAAAGCTGAGGAAATTCTGGGTTGCGGCGTAGGAAGGCACGCTCTGCGGAGGAAATTGCTCCTTCATCCCCGCAGAAATCAGCGGCAGAATCTCCTTCGCCGTGTAAGTGCGCACCGCTGCGGCACTATCCATCATCAGGCCGGCCTCGGCGAGCACCTCACGCTGCGCATTGGCTTCCAGCATGGTCTTGCAGACGTATCCTGCGAGCAGCGCGGCGGTCAAGAACACGGCGCCGAGCGCCGCATTCATTCGAAACAATAAACTCATAGCTTCATGGGCATTTTCGATGCCTTGTCGTGCATTGACGAGCTGCGGCGACAGTGTACACCGGGTACCCTCCTAGCGCAGACGACCTTTCAGATCCTCGCTCGTCGACTTGATGTGCGAGTGTATCAGCGCTCGCGCCTCCTTCGATCTCCCCATGCTCCAAGCCTTCAGCAGCGCCGCGTGCTCGCGCGTCGCGCGCTTGGCGCGCCCTTCGGGGCGCAGATGAGCTTGCACGTAGCGCTGAGCCAGGGTATGCAACCGGCTCAAGATCTCGGCCGCGACCGGCTGCAAGCGCGGCACGATGAGCAGCAGGTGAAAGGCGCGATTGAGCCGGCCCGAGGCGGCGAATTCTCCCGCCGCCGTTGCCGCGTTCAACTGCTCCAGCGCGTTTCGCGCAGCGCCGTGATCCGCAGCGCCCGCCAGTCTTGCACCCAGCGCTACCGCGACAGGCTCGATCTGCAGACGCAGCCTAAATACCTCGTCGAGTTCGGCACTTGCCAACGGACGCACCTGGAAGCCGCGATTCGGAAAGATATCGACCAAGCCCTCGGATTGGAGCTGCACCAGGGCCTCGCGCACCGGGATCTTGCTCGTGCCAAATTCCGCCGCGAGGCTGTCTTGGCGAAGCGCAGAACCGGGGGCGTAGATGCCCGACAAGATGCGGTCGCGAAAGCGGACGATCAGCTGGCTGGTCATCGATTGCACGAGCGGTTCCGTCATGCACGAATGCCCCAGCAAAACGGATCGTCGGGATCGAGCCGCAGCAGGCTCTCGCCGGTGACGTGCGCGGTGCCGGTAATGATGGGAACAATCTGCCCCTTGCCGCGATCGTGCCAGCGGAAGCTCGCCTCAAAGGTGCTGCCGATCAAGCTTTCCTGGACCCACACATCCCCCTCGAGCAGCTTGCCGTCCGCGGCCAGACAGGCAAGCTTCGCGCTCGTTCCCGTGCCGCAGGGAGAACGGTCATAGGCCTTGCCGGGGCACAGGACAAAATTTCGACTGTGGGCACCCGGCAGTTTCGAGGCTCCGAACAACTCGACGTGATCGATCAGCGGGTACCCTTGGACGTTAATCGCCTCCCGGACCCGCCAGGAAAAATCCGTCAGCGATTCGACGTGTTGCAGATCGATGATTTGATCATGCTCCGATATCAAAAAGAACCAGTTGCCTCCCCAGGCAACATCGCCGGTCACACGGCCGATGGTGGGGACGTCTAGCGCGACGCGGCTGTGCGAGCGGTAACTCACCACGTTGGCTACACTGATCCGGCCATCGGGTCGCAATTCCACCTCGACCGCACCCACGGGCGTATCAATGTTGATTGCGCCCGGGGCGAGCCGGCCCGCAAACTTGAGCGACGCGATCAAGCCCATCGTGCCGTGGCCGCACATTCCCAAATAACCGACATTGTTGAAGTAGATGACGCCAAGCTCACAGTCGGCGCGGTGGGGTTCGACCAGCAGCGCACCGACCCACGGATCCCCGCCTCGCGGCTCGTTCACGATTGCACAGCGATAGTCGTCAAAGCGCTCCTTGAAACGCTTCACACGATCTGCGATCGGGCCATCGCCCAGGTCAGGGCCGCCATCGAGCACGAGGCGCGTGGGCTCCCCGCCGGTATGAGAATCAATGACCCGGATCGAGGGCATCTTCATGGGCGCGAATCGCGCGCGCGCTCGATCATCGCAATCACCGCTGCGCGCCGCTCGCCCGACAGCGGCAGCCGCGGGGGGCGCACTCGTTCGGAACCGCGGCCCATGACCTGCTCGGCAAGTTTGATGGATTGCACCAGATCGTGCTCTGCATCCAAGTGCAATAGCGGCATGAACCAGCGGTACAACGTGCGTGCGCGCTGTAGATCACCCTTGCGCAGCGCCTCGTACAACCACAACGATTCCGCCGGGAACGCATTGGTCAGTCCGGACACCCAACCCTTGGCGCCCAGCACCAGGCCCTCGAAGGCCACATCATCGAGCCCGGCGAACAGGACGAAGCGCTCGCCAAACTCATTGATCAAGTCAGTGAAGCGCCGCGAGTCGGGAGCCGACTCCTTGAGCGCGACAATATTCGGGACATCCGCCAGACGTCTCAACGTCGCGATGTCGATGTTCACCCGGTAGGAAGGCGGGTTGTTGTACAGCATGATGGGCAACCCGGTGGCCGCCGCCACGGCCCGGAAGTGATACTCCAGCTCCGCCGGCGTCGGCACATACACCATGGCCGGCAGCACCATCAATCCGTCTGCGCCCAGGCGCTCGGCATCGCGCGCGAAGTTCGCCGCGGCGGCAGTGGTGAATTCCGAGACGCCGACGATGACGGGCGCTTTGCCCTCGCTCACTTCGACAGCGGCCTTGAGCACCCCGTGTTTCTCCTCGGCGCTCAAGGAATTGCCCTCGCCCACGGTCCCCATCAATACCAGGCCGTGGACGCCGTCTTGCAATAAGGCAGCTTGCACGCGCTGTGTCGCCGTCAGGTCGACTTGCAGGGCCGCATCGAATTGCGTGGTGGCGGCGGGAAACACACCTGACCAGGAGCATGACAGGGACTTAGACATGGATCACGCCCAATAGTGGTTGCCTCGAGGATCGTAGATCGTATACGGTGTTGGCATGAGCGAGCAAGAGACCATCGCCGTGATCGGCGCCGGCGCGATCGGCACCGCCGCCGCCTTCGCCCTGGCACGCGAAGGCCGCAAGGTGCTATTGCTCGATCGCGACGAACCCGGCTTGGCCGGCGCGAGCTTCGGCAATGCGGGCCACATCGCCCAAGAATCGGTGCAGCCGCTGCCTTCTCCCGGGCTGCTGTTCGGATTTTATCGCGACCTGTTTCGCTTCGGCGGAACACTGGACCTCTCGCCGCGCCAGGCGCTGCGCATGTCCGCTTGGATACGCAGGTTTGCGGCAGCAGCATTTCGGCGCCGCGAAAACACACAGCATTTGGCGCCGCTGGTGCGCCCTGCCGTGGAGGCGTGGGCGCGTTTGCTCGCGGCGATCCGCCGGCCCGAGCTGCTGAATCGGCGTGGGCACTATGAGATCGCCTTAGGGAAGCGAAGCGACGCGCGCATGCGCGCGCACGCGCGCGAAATGGCGCAGGTCGGCGTCAGGACTCGCCCGCTCACGGCCGAGCAGCTCCTGTCCCTGCAACGCGGAGCGAACGCCGCGATGGCCGCCGGCCTGTGGTTCGAGGATTCGGCGAATGTCATCGACCCGTCGGAAGCAGTGCGGGCATTCGCGGCAGCGGCGCTGCAATGCGGCTCGACATTTCGACGATTGGATGTGAAGGCCCTGCGCCCGCGCGGCGACAGAGTCGAGATCTCGAGCGACCAAGCCACCCTGGTGGTCGACAGCGCGCTGGTGTGTGCCGGCGTGCGCTCGGCGCCGTTGCTGGCACCGTTCGGATTGCACGCGCCTCTTCAGGCGGTGCGGGGTTACCATATCGAAATCCCCGGGGGTGCGGCGTTCTTCGATGCGCCCGTGGTTTACACCGACGAACGGGTGATCGTCACGCCCATGAGCGGACGCTTGCGCGCCACCAGCTACATGGAATTTGCCGATGCCGATGCGCCGGCGGATGCGCGCAAACCCGCCCGCCTGCGCCACACGGTGCGCGCGCTCGGTTATGCCTGCGAACTCGAAGGCTCGAGCTGGATGGGTTCCCGTCCCGTGCTGCCGGATTACTTGCCGGGGATCGGTCGAGCGCCGGGAGCGGCAAAGCTGTTCTATGCAGTTGGACATCAGCACATCGGTCTCACGCTCGCGCCCATCACGGCCGAATTGATCGCGGACATCGTCGCGCTGCGTGCACCGCGAATTCCGGTCGCGGCTTATGATTTGCAACGCTTTTAGCTATCGATCAAGCACAACGGAATCTTTTATGCACTTACTTTCTCCCTGGGCGCTCGCCGCGGCGTGCGCGATGACTCTGGCAGCGTCTGCTTGCACTCGCACGCCAAGCGCAGACAGCCGCCTGCAGGCTCTTTACACCGATGAGTGGAAGTGGCGCGAGGAGCAGGTCCCGGACAACGAAGATGCGCAGAAGCCGATTCAGGATCACCTACCGAAGGTGGATCCGGCCAGCCAGGCGATGCGGCTGCAGAAGTGGCAAGATGTGTTGCAGCGGCTGGACGCCATTCCGCGGGCCGAACTGTCCGCGGCCGAGCAGATTAATTTCGACATCTATCGTCCGCAGATCCAGGCCCTGATTGCCGATCAGCAATTCCGCGAATTTGAAATGCCTGCCAATTCGGACACGACCTTCTGGACGGACATCGGCTACACCGCGCGGCGGCAATACCGCAGGGTGCAGGACTACCGCAATTGGATCGGTCAAATGAAGGATTTGCCGCGCTACTTTCATGAGCAGATGGACGAGATGCGCGCAGGACTCAAGCGCGGATTCACGCCGCCCCGGGTTACGCTCGAAGGGCGGGACGCCTCGATCACCGCGGTGACCGACGCGACACCGGAAGCGAGCCTGTTCTATACGCCGTTCAAGGACATGCCCGGCATACCGGAAGCCGACAAGAAGAGTCTTCGCGATGAGGCGATCAGTACCATTCGCGATACCGTGCAGCCGGCTTACCGCGAGCTATTGACGTTCTTTCGCGCGGAATACGTTCCCGGCACTCGCACCACACTTGCCGCTTACGATCTGCCGGACGGACAAGCCTACTATCGGGCGAGGATTCGCCAATTCACCACAGTCGATCAGGATCCGGCGGCCATTCATGCGTTTGGCGAATCGGAAGTCGCCCGGCTGCATGAGCAAATGCTTGGCGCCATGAAGGAGACGGGATTTACGGGCGATTTTCCAGCGTTCCTGGCGTTTTTGCGCAAGGACCCGCAATTCCAAGCGAAAACGCCCGAGGAACTTCTGATGCGCGCGGCATGGATTGCCAAACGATTTGACGGCAAGGCCTCCCAGTTTTTTGGGCAGCTGCCGCGAGCGCGCTTCGCCATCCGTCCGGTGCCGGACGACCTCGCGCCGTTCTACACGGCTGGGCGCGGAGGACCCGGTGTCTACTTGCTCAACACCTACAACTTGCCGAGCCGGCCTCTATACAACCTGACGGCACTGACCCTGCACGAGTCCGCGCCCGGTCACGCTTTCCAGATGCCCCTCGCGCTCGAGCACAAGCAGCAACCGGATTTCCGCCAGCACACGTATCTGTCCGCCTACGGCGAAGGCTGGGCGCTGTACTGCGAGCTTCTGGGCCTGGAGATGGGTATGTATGACACGCCCTATGACCGTTTCGGCATGCTGAATTACCAAATATGGCGCGCGGCCCGTCTGGTCATCGATACCGGGATTCATTCCCAAGGCTGGAGCCGGGACCGGGCAATCGCCTACTTCCGTGACTACACGGCGCTTCCACTGCATGAAATTGAAACGGAAGTCGATCGCTACATTGCGTGGCCGGCGCAGGCCTTGTCTTACTACTTGGGCGAGGACGCAATCATCAAATCCCGGTCCAAGGCGGAAAAAGCGCTTGGAGCTAAATTCAATCTGCGCGCCTTCCACGACACGGTGCTGGAACTAGGGTCAGTGCCGATCCCGGTGCTGCAGACGCGCATCGATCGTTTCATCGCCGAGGGCGGGACGGGGCCGTATCCCGAGTTGGAATAACGGTCCGACACTTGAACATCGGCAAAGTCGGCCTGCTCTCCGCGCTCGCGCTGGTTGCCCTGGCGTACATCGGGCGCTGGTGGTGGCTGGAACGTTCGCGCGTCGCGGGTATCGCCGTCGCGGGTATCGCCGTCGCGCGAATGCCGCGCGTCGCCGACGCGCTGGTTGGATTCGTCACGAATTTCTTCGACACGCTGGGCATTGGATCGTTTGCCCCCACGACGGCTTACTTTAAGCTTCGCGCGCGAATACCCGATGATGAAATCCCCGGCACGCTAAACGCGGGCCAGGCGCTCCCCACCGTCACGCAGGCGCTGATTTTCATTGCCACCGTGAGCGTGGATCTGACTACGCTGGTGAGCATGATCCTCGCCGCGGTGCTTGGCGCCTGGCTGGGTGTGGCACTCGTTTCGCGGCTGTCACGACGCGCGATCCAACTGGGCATGGGCGGGGCGCTGATGTGTGCGGCACTCCTTTACTTGGCAAACAATGCCCACTGGATGCCCGGGAGCGGCGATGCGTTGGGCTTGCAGGGCGCGCGCCTGGGTCTCGCGGTTTGCGTCAACGTGGTACTGGGCGCCTTGATGATGTTGGGCGTCGGGCTGTATGCGCCGTGCCTGATCCTATTGAGCTTGCTCGGCATGAGTCCGCTGGCCGCCTTCCCCATCATGATGGGCTCGTGCGGTCTGCTCATGCCCATCGGCGGCGCCCGATTCGTGCGCAGCGGGCGTTACAACCTCAGCGCCGCATTGGGACTGGCGCTCGGCGGTATACCCGGCGTGCTGGTCGCGGCGTATCTGGTCAAATCCATGCCCTTGGTTTGGCTGCGCTGGCTGGTGCTGATCGTGGTGGTCTACGCTGCCCTGCAAATGCTCAAGTCGGCGCGCGAAAGCCCGCGCGCCGCACCATAGGCTCGCGAGGGCGTATCAGCGCGCATCGCCCAGTTGCGAGCCGCCGTCGCAATCGAGAATGGTTCCCGTGATGTAAGCCGCAGAATCGCTGCACAGGAACACCGCGCTTTCCGCAATTTCCGAAATGGCGCCGTAGCGGCGTAAAGCGATGCGTGAGGTAATCGCCTGTTCCGCTTCCGGCGTCGGCGCGAGGCGCGCCATGCCTTCGGTCCCCGCGATGGGCCCCGGCGAAATGCCGTTGACGCGCACTCCCATGGGCCCCCACTCCATGGCCAGCACTCGAATCAATTGATTCACCCCGGCCTTTGCCGCACAGACATGCGCCTGACGCATCATGGGCCTTACTGCTTGACCGGCGCTGATCGCGATCAACGACGCCCCAGGTGTACGAAGCAGCTCATGGGCGCCGCGGAACACGTTGAACGTGCCGTTAAGATCGATATCCACCACCGTGCGAAAGCCATTGGCGGACAGGCCCACCACGGGCGCCACAAAATTTCCGGCCGCCCCGGAAATGACGATATCCAAGGGACCGAATTGTTTCGCCGTGCCTTCAAGAGCCGCTCGCGTGGCGGCATAGTCGCGCACATCACAACTGAACCCCAGGGCTCCGCCGCCAATCGACGCCGCGGCATCGGCGGCCTTTTCCGGATTTCGTCCGGCGACAGCCACGCGCGCGCCAAGCTCGGCGAAACGCCGCGCAATACCGAGGTTGATGCCGCTGGTACCGCCGGCGATGAACGCCACTTTGCCCCTCAACAACTGATCTTTGAATGCACTCACTGGGTATCTCCTCGATCCATCGCCTTTAGAGTGAACGCGCGATGATGACCTTCATGATTTCGGTCGAGCCGCCATAAATGCGCGCGATGCGCGAGTCGCGAAAGATGCGTGCGATCGGGTGGTCGTTGATGTAGCCGTAGCCGCCATGCAATTGCAGGCAGTCATCCACGATCTGCCACTCGGTTTCGGTGGTCCACATCTTGGCGATCGCCGCGGTGGTTGCATCCAGCGAGCCCGCCAGTACTCGCGCGATGCAATCGTTGACAAAAACCTTCGCGACCGTGGCCTTGGCTTTGGCTTCCGCCAATTTGAACTGCGTATTCTGAAAGTCCATCACACGCTGGCCGAAGGCCTTGCGATTCTGCACGTATTCGATGGTCGTCTCCAATGCCTTTTCCATGGTGATGACCGCGCCGATGGCGATGAGCAGGCGTTCGCGCGGCAACTCCGCCATCAGCTGCGAGAAGCCTTTGCCTTCCTGCATGCCCAACAGATTCTCAGCCGGCACCCAGACATCATCGAAAAAGAGCTCGGACGTGTCCTGCGCATCCAGCCCGATCTTGTCAAGTTTCTTGCCGCGCCGAAATCCTTGGACATGATCGGTTTCCACGACGAGCAAGGACACGCCGCGCGCCCCCAGACTCGGGTCGGTCTTGACGACGACGACGATGAAATCGGCAATCTGTCCATTGGAGATGAAGGTCTTCGAGCCGCTGATTCGATAACCGTCACCGTCGCGGCGCGCCGTGGTGCGAATGGCTTGCAAATCCGAACCCGCACCCGGTTCGCTCATCGCGATGGCGCAAACCCGTTCGCCGGAAACGAGCTTCGGGAGCCAGCGCTGCTTTTGTTCCTCCGTGCCATGCAGCACCACATAGGGCGTGACAATGACATTGTGCAGGCTGAGGGCGAAGCCCTCGAGATTTTGGCGGGCTACGACGTCCAGCAATACCAGGTCATGGCGAAAATCCGCACCGGGGCCGCCGTACTGTTCGGGCACCGTCACGCCCAGAAAGCCCGCTCTACCGGTCTCCCGCCAAAATTTGCGCTCAACCTGGCCGTCTGCGCGCCAACCGGCGACGCGCTCGGCGGGCGCGGCGCGTTCGAAGAAGCGCTGCGCCGAATCGGCAAACATTTGGATTTCGGGTTCCAGCATGAATGCCGGCGGTGGTACATCGAGTACTGACATCGCTTACTCCCTGTCTTGCACGCTGTTCAATCCTTGCACGCTGTTCAATCGTGGAATACCGCAAACTCATCGACCGCCGCCCGCTCGGTACGCAGGCGGTTGATGGGCGCAGAGTAATCCCCATAACCAATCGCCAAACCGCAGAACAACATCAATGCCGGCTCGGCGCTGAAGAATTCACCGACCTCTTTGTACCAAATCGCCCATGATTCCTGCGCGCAGGTCTCCAATCCGCGCTCGCGCGCCAGCAGCATGACGCTTTGAACAAACATGCCGATATCGGACCATTGCGGCGACCCCATGGAGCGGTCTACGAAGAAGAACATCGCGGCGGGAGCACCGAAGAAATTGAAGTTGTTGGCGAACTGCCGGCGTCGTGCTGCGG
>JALYIH010000046.1 GCA_030775865.1 Pseudomonadota bacterium
AATCCGTTTCTGTTTCCTCGCCGAAGGTGGTCTCCAGCACGCCGCCCCGCGTACCGCCGATGCCGTCGGCGTAGGCGAGGGCCTTCGCCTTCGCCTGCTTGGATGGGTTTTGCGCCACCGCAATCAGGCAAGGCACGCCTCGGCCTTGCTGGTACTGACGTCTGACCAGATCGCCGGGTCCTTTGGGCGCGATCAACACGACATCGAGATCCTTGCGCGGTTTGATCTGCTTGAAATGGATGTTGAAGCCATGTGCGAATAGCAGCGTGGCACCTTTCTCGAGCATCGTCTTCAGCTCGGCATACAGAGGCTTCTGGGTAAGATCGGGCACCAACATGGCCACCAATTGCGCGCCCTTGACCGCCGCTCGCGGTTCCATCACTTGCAGCCCGTCTTTTTTCGCCTTGGTCCAGCTGTCGCCTTTTCGTACGCCGACCACCACGTCGTACCCGCTATCGCGCAAGTTGAGCGCATGCGCGCGTCCTTGACTGCCGTAGCCCAGCACAGCGATGCGCGCGCCGCGCAGCGCTTTCCTGTCAACGTCCTTTTGCGAATACAAACGCATTCAATTCTCCTGATTCAATCTTGATCCTATAAAACACCACAGAATCTCTTATGATGCAAGGAGTTCCAGGCTTGGGTAAGCCGCGTGAGGACGTGTTTTCATGAATCTCGGCAGCAATGTTTCTGTCCCGTTATGGTTGTTATACGAGGACCAAATCGAAGCGTGGTGCGCTGCGCAGCCGCCGCAGACGCGGCAGTGGCTCATGGAGCAGAACTTCAGAGCGGAGAAACATCGCGTGGTGCTGGTGCCGGATTCGAGCGGCGCACTCGCGGCGGCCGTCGCCGGCCTGGGCAAGCGGCTCGGAGAATTGTCGCTGTGGCATGCGGCGGGATTGTCGGAGCGGTTGCCCGCGCGCCGCTTCCGTCTTGCGCAGGAATTCCGTGCATCGGATGCCACCCAGGTGGCATTGGGGTTTTCTTACGGTGCGTATCGCTTTGACCGTTACCGCTCATCGAAGTACGAGGCGGCGAGCCTCGATCCGCCGTCCAACGCTGACATGGCCTACGTCGAGCATGCCGCCGAGGCGCTGCGCATGGCGCGCGACTGGATCAATACACCGGCCGGCGATTTCGGTCCGGCGCAGCTCGCTGCTGCGGCGGGTCAGCTTGCCGAACGTCACAAGGCGGACTTCAATGAGTGGGTCGGCGAGGAATTGCTCGCGGCGAACTTTCCGGCGATTCACGCGGTGGGACGCGCCAGCAGTGAGGCCCCGCGCCTGGTCGAGTTGCGGTGGACGCCGCCGGGCGGCGCAGCCCACCCGACCGTCACGCTGGTCGGTAAAGGAGTTTGTTTCGACAGCGGCGGCTTGGACATCAAACCGGGCGCCGGGATGGCACTCATGAAAAAAGACATGGGGGGCTCTGCCGTCGCACTGGCGTTGGCGCACTTGCTCATGAGCGCCAAGATTCGCGCGCGCCTGCGGGTGCTGGTGCCGGCGGTTGAGAATGCGATCAGCGGCAACGCCTACCGCCCCGGCGATGTGCTCGCCACGCGCAAGGGTCTCACGGTCGAAGTCGGCAACACCGATGCCGAAGGCCGGCTGGTGTTGTGCGATGCCTTGGCTTATGCCGATGCCGAGCGTCCTGATTTGATCATCGACTTTGCGACCCTGACCGGTGCAGCGAGGGTCGCACTCGGTCCGGAGCTTCCCGCTCTGTTCGGCAACGACGAACGTGTGGTACATGAACTGGCGCGGGTTGCCGCGGCCGAGCACGACCCGCTCTGGCCGATGCCTCTGTGGGCCGGTTACGAGGATGAGCTCGCCAGCAAGATCGCCGATTTGAACAATGTCGCGTCTTCGGGCTTTGCCGGCGCGATTTTCGGCGCGCTGTTCTTGAAGCGCTTCGTGAGCGAATCGCCCTGGGTGCATATCGATCTGTACGCTTGGAATTCCAAAGACCGTCCTGGCCGCGGCGTCGGCGCCGAGGCTCAGGCGCTGCGCGGCACGTACCGCTACTTGGTCGAACGCTACGGGATTGCGTAAGCTTGAGCATGCCGAAGAAATCCCCCGCCATCGATATGCGCCGCTATTCGCGCTTGGTGGTCGATGGGGTAAAGCAGACGCCCAGCCGATCGATGCTGCGCGCCGTGGGGTTTGTCGATGGCGACTTCGAGAAACCTCAGGTCGGTGTTGCCTCGACGTGGAGCAACTTGACGCCGTGCAATATGCATATCGACGAGCTGGCGCGCTTGGTCGCCGTCGGCGCTGATCGAGCCGGCGCCAAAGCGATCACGTTCAATACCATCACGGTGTCCGACGGTATTTCGATGGGTACACCGGGAATGCGCTATTCCTTGGTGTCACGGGAAGTCATCGCCGATTCCATCGAGACGGTGGTCGGCGCGCAGGGCTTCGATGGCGTGGTGGCCATCGGCGGCTGCGACAAGAACATGCCCGGGTGCCTGATGGCGCTGGCCCGACTCGACCGCCCCGCAGTATTCGTCTACGGGGGCACCATCCGTCCGGGAACCGACAAGAGCGATATCGTCTCGGTCTTCGAGGCCGTCGGCGGCCACGCGCAGGGGACGGTGTCGGAGCAGCAGTTAAAATTCGTGGAGCGCACGGCGATTCCCGGACCCGGCGCCTGTGCGGGGATGTACACGGCCAACACCATGGCCTCTGCCATTGAAGCGATGGGAATGAGCTTGCCCAACAGCTCGGCGCAAGATGCTGTCTCCGGACAGAAGCGCGAGGATTGCGAGCGTGCCGGGGCCGCCGTGGTCAACTTGATCAGTCAAGGCATCACGCCGAGCCGGATCCTGACGCGTCAATCCTTGGAAAACGCGATCACAGTCGTCATTGCACTCGGCGGTTCGACCAATGCTGTGTTGCACCTTTTGGCGATTGCCTCCTCCGCCAATATCAAATTGAAGCTCGATGACTTCACGCGTATCGGCAAACGCGTTCCGGTACTGGCCGATTTGCGGCCCAGCGGGCGATATTCCATGTCCGAGCTCGTGGCCATCGGCGGTATTCAGCCCTTGATGAAGACTCTGTTGGACGCAGGATTGCTGCACGGCGATTGCCTGACGGTAACGGGCGCCACGCTGGGCGAGAACCTTCGGAACGTGGCTGCGTACCCGGATGGCCAGTCGATCGTGCGGCCATTGGGAGATCCCATTAAAAAGGACAGCCACTTGGTGGTCTTGTACGGCAATCTCGCGCCGGACGGTGCGGTTGCAAAAATTACAGGAAAAGAGGGCTTGAGTTTCAAAGGCAAAGCGCGCGTATTTAACTCCGAAGAAGATTCCTTGCAGGGCATTTTGAGCGGCAAGGTGAAGGCGGGCGACGTGGTGGTGATCCGCTACGAAGGTCCGAAGGGTGGGCCCGGCATGCGCGAGATGTTAAGTCCCACGAGCGCCCTCATGGGAAAAGGTCTGGGTGGCGAGGTGGCACTCATCACCGACGGGCGGTTTTCCGGCGGCAGCCATGGCTTCGTGGTGGGCCATTTGTCGCCGGAGGCGGCTCTCGGCGGTCCGCTGGCGCTGGTGAGGACCGGCGATGACATTACAATTGATGCGCGGCGCCGCGAAATCACGCTGCATGTCGCTGCGCAGGAACTCAAGCTCCGCCGAAAATCTTGGGTGGCGCCAAAACCCTACGCACGCCGCGGCGCCTTGGTCAAATATTCTCGCCAGGTGAGCAGTGCCTCGTTGGGCGCAGTGACGGATCTCGAGTGAAGGACATGGAATGCGGGCAAGACGGGATGATGTCTGACGTGAATATGAGTCATTCTTGTCTTACATCGTGCTTGCAGTTCGGGCGGGATATGTGTCAGTCTTCTTTACTCGCCGAAGGGAACTTGATGGGACGCTGCTGGGGAAACTAGCCGCAAGTTCGAGGCGTGCGCAATGCGCAAGATCAAGATTTAGGGGTAGGGTCGCACAGACTTATGTATAGATACGAACAGCCGTCGTTATTCTCGGGCAAAAGGGGCGCGGCCCTCATCGCCGTCATCCTGTTGCATGTGGTCATCGTATGGGGATTTTATTCCGGCCTGGCCGGCCAGCTCGTACAGAAGATCATTCCCCCCGTTGAAATCGCGCAGATCGAAAAACCCAAAGACGTCGACAAACCGCCGCCGCCACCGCCGAAGCTCGAAGAGATTAAACCCTACGTTCCACCGCCGGAATTCGTCGACATCCAGGCGGCTCCGCCTGAGACCACTGCGATTTCTGTCGTGACGCAGGAAAAAACGCCTCCGCCGGCACCTGTCGTGGCGGCGCCCGTGCAGCATACGATCATCGGGGCGAAGATGGATCCGAAGCATCCGTTCAAAATCGGCGAAGAGTACTACCCCGACGCCTCCAAGCGCGCCGGTGAAGAAGGGCGTTGCATCGTGCTGGCGCATGTGGCCGCGAACGGCAATATTCTTGACGCCCAGATACAAACCAGTTCTGGTTTCCCGCGCTTGGATGAAGCCTGTCTGAAGGGCGTCAAGGG
>JALYIH010000047.1 GCA_030775865.1 Pseudomonadota bacterium
GGGAACCACCCGATCCCTTTTCGAACTCGGAAGTGAAAACGCTCTGCGCCGATGCTAGTGTCGACTTTGTCGATGTGAAAGTAGGTCACTGCCAGGCTCTTAATTTGATGAAAACGAAACCCTCACCAGTGAAAGCTGGTGAGGGTTTTTTCGTTCACGGCTCGCCGCTACCCATGTTGCGCTATTCAAGGACAGCAATCCGCTTGATCCGACCGGCGCGGGGGACTACTACGTCAATTGCAGCAATCCCTTGTTGAGCGTGCAGGAGCGGGGAATCCTCTGCGCTCCGGCGCAAGTGGCGGCGGATACGGCAAATCCGGGGTCATCGACCGTCCAGGTGCGGATCGGCCGCCGCAACCGCGCAATTCGCGCGCCGAGCTGTTCACCCCACCGATCGTCGCCACCACCACGGTCGCCCCGGATCCGTGCGCCCCGCCGATCAGCTTCACGCTGCTGCAGTGTGAGCGCACGGGTGTGACGGCCGCTCAATACAACAGCGGCTCGATCCCGCAGGGCACCGCTGCGCAGTTGTCGGAGGAAACGAGCGGCAATACGGCACTGAAGCCGGAGCAGGCATCGACCTACGGCGCCAACAACATCCTCGACAAGGACCCGCCGGTGATCAATACCGATATCGTCTCCGGCGGCGCGGCGAATACTTACAGCATTCACGACATGTTCGGACGTCAGCTGTTCGTCGCGTTTACGGCGAAGTTCTGAAGCTTAATGCGCGGCACTGCCGCGGGCGCAACCCACTTTGATCGGCGCTGACTCCGGCATGACGCATAGCGCCAACAGGCCGACAATGACACCCCCGATCATGTACCACGCCGGCGCGAGCGGATTGCCGGTCAGGCGCGTCAGCCACGCCACGATAAACTGCGTGGACCCGCCGAAAATGGAAATCGACAGCGCATAGATGATGGCGAGTGCGCCGGAGCGCACACGGTGCGGAAGCGACTCGGTGACCGCCACCAATGAGGTGGAGGTGGAGAGTGTCGAGGCGCTCGCCAGTATCCCGCATGCGACATAGAGCGCGACGCCGGTTCTTTCACGCTCGAGCAGTGCGAAACACGGAAATACAGCGACTGCCAGGCACAGCCACGGAATGATCATGACGGGTTTGCGTCCGAATCGATCGGAGAGCCAACCGCCCAACGGATCGCATACCACACCGCACAAGCCAACGATGGCCGTCGCGCCGAAGGCGATCTTTGCGGGCATGCCCAGAGTCGAACCGGCGTAGGTCGTCATGTAGTTGAGCAAGTAGTTGGTGGTGGTGGCCGCGGCCAGCAGCGCCAGACCCGCAGCCGCGATCCGCCCGTAACTGCGTAACGTCGGCGCCGCGCTCGCAGCCTCAAGCGGCAGCAAAGTTTCGACCAGGGTCCGGCGCAGCACCAACCCCACCGGAATGATCACTGCACCTGCCAGCAGCGCGACGCGCCATCCCCAACTGTCCAGCTGCGCGGCACTCAATGTGCTCGCCAATCCGATACCAACCAATCCGGCCACCATCACCGCCAGATCCGCACTCATGCCTTGCAGCGAGATGTACAAGCCGCGGCGCAACGGTGGTGCCGCCTCCATCAGGAAGGCGGTGCTCGGGCCCACCTCTCCGCCGAGTGCGAATCCTTGCACCAAGCGGAATCCGACCGCGAGAATGGGCGCGAGAATGCCGATGGAAGCGTAAGACGGTACCAGCGGCAAACCAACTACGCCGATGCCAATCAGGGCGAAAGAGGCGAGCATGGCCGGCTTTCTGCCGATGCGATCGCCGAGTCGGCCCAAGACGATTGCGCCGAGAGGCCGCGTCAGGAATCCGGCTCCGAAGGTGGCGAGCGATGCCAGCAGGCTGGTTGCGGGAGTATCTGAGGGAAAGAACGTGCGGCCGATTTGAGCCGCAAAAAACGCGTACGTGACGAAGTCATAGAACTCGATCGCATTGCCGAGAGCGACGGCAAATACATGTCGAGCGGGCAAACCAAGCGCTGCAGTTTTACTGATGCGGTTCTCGGCGCAATCCCTGATGGCGCCACTATACTTACCGATTAACGCGCCCGCTGCAGGCCTTTATTGAACCGCAACCGCGCCGCGCATGCCGGCCTCCAAGTGTCCGCTTTGCAGACAGGCAAAAGTCACGATTCCGGCGCGCGTGAATTTCCACACCAATTGGCCGCGCTCGCCCGGCGCCAGGCTCGCCATATTGGGACCGGTATGCTGCATGTCGGGCATCATCTTCATCATGGCAGCGTGCTGGCGCAGCGCCTCCGGTTCGCCCAAAACCATTTCATGGCGCAAGTGTCCCTCGTTATGGAGCACGAAGCGGATGGTCTCACCCTGGCGGACTTCGATGCGGTCGGGTGTGAACTGCGTGGTGCCAGTTTTTATTACAGCTACATATATCTAATATTTGGCATACCGAGTATTTATCAAACCAAAATCTATTGCAATGAGTTCCCGGTGTGAAGTTTTGTCAGCGCTGCCCCGCGGATCTTCACCTTGCAACCGGCAGATCGATATAGCTCGCGGCGTCGGGTTTGTGAAACACGCGCTGCGTGGCTTTCACATAGTCGGCGGGCTTGGCGAAGAAGATATTGGGCACGAAGGTCTGAGGGTTGCGGTCGTAGAGAGGGAACCAACTCGACTGGACCTGCACCATGATCCGGTGGCCAGGCAGGAATACATGGTCGGCATTCGGTAGCTTCAGCGTATAGCTGACGACCTTGCCCGCCGGAATCGCCGACGGGTTGGCAGGATCATTGCGGTAGCGGCCGCGCAGGATGTCCATCGCCACCGGCAATTGATAGCTTCCCATTTCCACATTGCCGGGGACCTCGTCCGGATACACATCGATGAGCTTGACCACCCAGTCGCCATCCGTGCCGCTGGTTGAGGCAAACAGATGCGCCACCGGTTGTCCCGCGATGCGCAGCGGCGCTGTCAACACGTCAGACGTATAGGTCAGTACGTCGGTGCGGTCCGACGCGAAGCGCTGGTCATCCACCAGCCACCGTCGCCAGGTCGAGTCCGCCGCGTAGGTCGGCCGGATCGGCCGCGACCGATAGGTCACCGGTTTGGCCGGATCCGAGACATATTCATCAAACGCAGCCGAGGTTGCCCCCTGCTTGTCGAAGGAGAGTTTCGCGCCGGCAGAAAGATACAGCGGCGCTGACTTGAAGGGGCAACCGCTTGCGCAGGATTGAGGCCACTGATCGTAACGCCGCCAGACATTGGCGCCTGTCTCAAACGCGGTCACCGTCGCGATATCCGCCTTCGAGGCGCCGTCCTTCAGATGAGAATCGAAGAATGGCCGCAAGACGTTGAGGCGAAACCAGTGCCCGGTATCGCCATCGAACTTGATGGCGCCCAAGGACGATCCGTCGCCGTTGCCTCCTCCATGGCGCCACGGTCCGATCACCAGAAAAGAGTTATCGTGGCCCGCGCCGGACTGAGCCCGTGTCGCGGCGAACGCCGCCGTCGCGCCGTAGATATCTTCCTGATCCCACTGGCTATGCACATACAGCGTCGGCACGGTCAAAGGCCGTGCGGCGAGGATCTTGTCCACGGCCTGCTCGCGCCAGTACTCATCGTAAGCCGGGTGCGCGGCGAGCCGTTGCCAGAATGGCAGCTGATCCATGCCGAGAGCCTTGCCCAATGTGCCTGCCGAGCCGATGTCGAGCCATGTGCCATAGGCGTCGTAGCGAGGTGCGATCCATTTGTTGTCCGAGGACTTGTCCGCCGTCTGCTCGAAAATATAATCGGCATAGGTTTGGCGAAGCGCGCCGTTGTGAAACCAATCATCACCCATCCACGTATCGACCATCGGATTGAACGGAGCAGCGGCCTTCAATGCCGGATGCGGATTGATCAGACTCATGAGCACCGTGAAGCCGTCGTAGCTCGTGCCCATGGTCCCGACCTTGCCGTTGGATTCCGGCACGTTTTTCACCAGCCAATCGATGGTGTCCCAGGCGTCGGTGGAATGATCCACGGGCGTGTGGTTCAGATCGCCCGACAGGGGCCGGTTCATTACATAGTCGCCCTCGGATTTGTATTTCCCGCGAACATCCTGCGCGACGATGATGTACCCAGCTTCGGCCAGTTCGCCGTAGCTCAAGGGCAGGACCAGTGCGCGCCGAGGACTGTCGGTGCTCGTCGTGAATTTGTTGGCGCTGTATGGGGTGCGGTCGAGGATCATCGGCGCACGAGCCGCTCCTTTCGGGAGGATGATGACCGTGTGCAGCTTGACGCCGTCACGCATCGGGATCATCACGTCACGTTTGACATAATCATTTGCGTCGGCGGCAATCTTGAAGTCCGCGGGAATGTCCCCGCCCGAAGGCGGCGCCGGCACCGGGTCGGCGAGGACTGTTGATCCGCCAATGAGCACAAAGGCCGCAGCGGTGAGCACGGCAACGTGGGCGGGGATCTGTCTAAGACTCATATGCGTTCCTATGTTAAGCCTGGCGCAATCCCGGCGATACCGCCGGCGTTGAGGTATCCGCGGCATGCGCAGTCTTGATGCCGATAAAGGTGCTGCGCCCCGACGTCCGATAGCTTCCCTGGGTCATCTCGAATGCGATGTGGGGGCCAAGGCCGTCGAATTGCTCCAGCACCAAGTCGAAGCCGGCATCGCGCATCGCCTGAAGAAGATATTCGCGCTGGATCCAAAACGACTGCTTGTTGTTCCAGGATGCCCAACGGCGATTTTCGCGATCCGAGAAGGCCCGTTTGCTGCGAAATTCCGGCAGCCAACGGCCCGGCAAGCCCTCGTTCTCGCTCAAGAAGGAGAGCTTGTGGGTGGTGGTGCCCGTGTTTTTGAGAGGAAATATCCGCGCCAGTGCTCGCCTGAATCGCCGCGGCTGAATAAAGCTCGGCGAATCCTTGGCCTCGGAAAAGTGCGTTTGCAGAATCAACAGCCGCTTGGTCACTTGCGAAAGCAAATTGAGAAATTCGCGCGGCTTGTCCAAGTGGTAAAAAAGTCCGCAGCAAAATACGGCATCGAATGTGCCGTGGGCCGCAATATTCCAAACATCGTCGCGCACGAATTCCAAGTTCGGCAAATTGACCTTCGATTGGACGTACCGACAGGCTTCGATATTCAATTCGCGCACATCGAGCCCCAGCGCTTTCAAGCCAAGCCGCGCAAACTCGACGGTGTAGCCCCCCTCGAGGCAGCCCAAATCGGCGATGCGCAATTGCCGCTTTTCGCCGGGAAATGTCGCATCCAGGATGCGCTTCGCGGCGAGAAACCAAGGATGCATGTCCATCGAATAACCGGCGTCCGGTTTGGTAAATGAGCCATCGTCCAATCTGATGTTGTGAGAGGTAAAACTGACCGGCATTCGCACTCCGAGCGATTATTCGCGCGAATCTTAACCCCTTTTTGCCGCAAGGATCGATTCAGGTGGGACAGGCAACACCGGAGGTCTTTATGAAACACGCATGGCTGGGAATTTTACTCATGGGTATCGCAATCGATTCGCAGGCGCTCGGCAGCCTCGCGGATATTCAAATCATCGACCGTGATACGGGGAGCGCGTTGCCCACGTATCGATACCGCGGAGAGTATTGGGTGCCCGGCAGGCCCGGCGCGCGCTACTCGATCATGATTCAGAATCACCGCGGGCAGCGCTTGCTCGCGGTAACCGCGGTTGACGGGATCAACGTGATCAGCGGCGAAACCGGCGCGTGGGGCCAGAGCGGCTACGTGCTCGGCGCGGGCGATAGTTACGAAATCGCCGGGTGGCGCAAGAGCGATGCAGAAATCGCTGCCTTTAATTTCACGTCTGCCGGCCGATCCTACGCCGAACGCACGGGGCGCCCCGCCAACATCGGCGTCATAGGCGTTGCCTTGTTTCTCGAACGTCCCGTGCGACCGCCGATGTATGTGCCCTACGATCAGAAGTCCGAAGAGTCCTCCAGTGCCCGAAGCGACGGCGCCGCGCGCGAAGCACAGCAGAGTCCGGCGGCACCATCGACATCGCCGCCGAAATTAGCCGGAATCCAATCGCAGTCGAACATGGGGCCGGCGGAGAAACTCGGCACGGGTCACGGCGCGCGCGAGGCATCGTACGTCCAGAATACGCAGTTTGACCGCTTGTCGAATACACCGAACGAAATCATCAGGATTCGTTACGACAGCTTCGAGAACTTGGTGGCGATGGGGGTGGTACCCGCGCGGCCCGCATGGCAGCCTGCGCCGAGTCCGTTTCCCGGTTCGACCCCGCAGAAGTATGTACCGGATCCGCCGGGAGGCTGATAATGCGGTGAATGAGCCTGTCGCAGGAGAGTGATGAGGATCTGATGGTGCGCTTTGCGCGTGGCGATGCCGCGGCATTTGAAAACCTGTATCGGCGGCACGAGTTGCGGGTGTTTCGTTATCTGCACCGCAATTTGCGAAATGAGGCCGGTGCCAATGACTTGATGCAGGATGTTTGGTTCGCAGTGGTGCGCAACGCCGTGAGTTATCAACCGACTGCGAAATTCACCACATGGCTGTTCACGATCGCCCATAACCGCATGGTCGACATGATTCGCGCGACCAGCCGGCTGCAAAGCTTGGATGCAGGCGATACCGCGGCGGTGGACGGCTCGAGTTTATTGGACAGCCTCGCGGCGGATCCGAAACTCGAGCCGCCGGCTGAGGTCCAATCGCAACATGAGGCCGCGGCCCTGTTGAATGCCGTAGCTCAGCTGCCGCCCGAGCAGCGCTCTGTGTTTCTGCTGCAAGCAGAAGGCGAACTCAGTGTCGAGGAGATTGCTGCCGCCACCAGGTCCAGCTTCGAGACGGTCAAGAGCCGGCTGCGCTACGCCCGGGCGAAACTCCGTCAGCTATTGTGGGAATATGCATGACGCCGGAAGAGAACGCACATGATCAAGAATTGCTGGAGCGCTACAAGCACGCCAGCGATACGCTGGACGCGGCGCCCAGCGAAGCGGTGCGGGCGGCCATTCTCGCCGAGGCTCGCCGCGTTGCCGAACAGCGTGCAACTGAGACGCCGCGCCGCCCGGCATTCGATGTATCCCGCCCTGCCGCCAACGATTCGCGCTGGAAAATCACGGCTTTTGGAACCGCGGGCACCGTGCTGGTGGCGGCCCTGCTTTTTGCACCGCGCTTGTGGGAAAGCGGGCCGGTTGCCCCCGCTACTTCAAGCGGCGTGCCCGCCGCCGCAGCGCCCCAGGAGCCCGAATCGCCGCCAGCGCAAGCGCCGCGCGCCGACAAGAGCTCACCGAGAGCGACTGCGGTTCAGCCAAGAAGGAATGTGCCGATGCCGCCGGAGCGTCAGCAATCCGAGGAAATCGTCCCATCGGCTGCGCCCGCTGAACAATCCTATGCGCAGAATTACGCTCGGGCCGCGCCGCCGCCGGCCGCCGCTGACTCCTCGCGTGCCTCTGCCCCGCGCGCGTCCCGGGCCTCATCCTTGAATGCTGAGCGCGCTGCTCGTGCGGAGCTCGCACCCGCGCCGACGGCATTACTGTCGGCCGCGGCGTCGGGGGATGTGGCACAAACAACGTTGCTGCTGGATCAGGGCGCGGCGCTTGATGCGCGCGACGATCTTGGCCGCACTCCACTCATGCTGGCTGTCTTGCAGGCTCGGCTGGACGTTGTGCGGTTGCTCCTCAATCGCGGAGCCGATCCGAACCTTGCCGACAGCAGCGGACGCACGCCGCTTCGACAGGCGAAGCAGGCACGACTGAGCGAGATTGCAGCCACGCTGGAACGGGCGGGAGCCCGCTAAACCCTTCGACTCGCCGGGCCGCAGCGCGCTAGGCGCTGCTGACGGAGCGGATGCGCGTTTGACTCTGCAGCGCCCACCACTGCTCGACTTGAGCCGTGAGTCCAGCAAGATCGAGTCCCGCCCTTAAGAGGCAGGTGTCGCGCGTGCCGTGTTCGATGAAGCGATCGGGAATACCAATGTGCAGCATGGGCACCTGCAGCCCGGCAGCCGCGAGCAATTCACCCACGCCTGAACCTGCGCCGCCGCTGACGGCGTTTTCCTCAATGGTAATAATGGCGCGATGACGTGCTGCAATCGACACGACCAGTTTTTCATCGAGCGGCTTTACGAAGCGCATGTTGACGATCGTCGCGTCCAATCGCTCCGCAATCCTCTGGGCCGAGTCGACCAGCGCGCCGAACGCCAATATCGCCAGCCCGCTGCGGCCTTCGCGGCGTAGCTGCGCAAAGCCCACCGGAAGCGCCGTCATTTCCGCCGCGACGGGAACTCCGGGCCCGGCGCCACGCGGATAGCGGATCACCGAAGGCGAACTCAATGTGGTGCCGGTGTACAGCATCTGGCGGCATTCATTCTCGTCCGCCGGCGCCATGATGACCATGTTGGGGATGCATCGCAGGAATGACAGGTCGTAGCTGCCCTGATGGGTGGCGCCATCGCTGCCGACCAAGCCGGCGCGGTCGACGGCAAAAACCACGGGGAGCTTTTGCAGTGCGACATCGTGGATGAGCTGATCGTAGGCGCGCTGCAAGAAAGTGGAGTAGATCGCCACGACCGGTTTCAAACCCTCGACCGCCATACCGGCGGCCAGCGTCACGGCATGCTGCTCCGCGATCGCAACGTCGAAATAGCGTGCGGGAAACCGCTTCGAGTACTCGACCAGGCCTGAGCCTTCGCGCATCGCGGGCGTGATGCCGACGATACTTGAGTCGCGGTCCGCCATGTCGCACAGCCATTTGCCGAAAACCTGTGAATAGGTAGGTCCCGTGCTCGCTTCCTTGAAAATCATGCCGCTGGCCGGATCGAAAGGCCCCGGCCCATGCCATTTGATCGGATCCGCTTCTGCGGGCGCGTAGCCTTTGCCCTTGCGGGTCACGACGTGCAGGAACTGTGGGCCGCGCAACTTGGTTAGATTGCGCAGCGTGTTGACCAGCGCTTTCACATCGTGACCATCGATGGGTCCGATGTAATTGAAGCCCATTTCCTCGAACAATGTGCCCGGGAGCACCATGCCTTTCAAATGTTCTTCGGAGCGGCGCGCCAGCTCCCACACCGTGGGCATTTGCCGCAAGACCTTTTTGCCGCTCTCGCGCAGGTGGGAATACATCTTGCCGGAGAGCGCGCGCGCCAGATAATTGGAGAGCGCGCCGACGTTTTCCGAAATCGACATATCGTTGTCGTTGAGCACGATCAGAAGATCGGCAGGGAGCGACCCGGCGTGATTCAGCGCTTCGAACGCCATCCCCGCCGTCAGCGCGCCATCGCCGATAATGGCCACGACCCGACGATTTTCGCCGCGTTGCGCAGCCGCGACGGCCATGCCGAGCGCCGCGCTGATCGAGGTGCTGGAGTGGCCGACGCCGAAAGTGTCGTATTCGCTCTCGCTGCGCGCCGGAAAGGGCGCGAGCCCCCCGTCCTGTTTGATGGTATGTAGCTGGTCTCGCCGGCCGGTCAGCACCTTGTGCGGATAGGCCTGATGGCCTACATCCCAGACCAGGCGGTCATTTGGGGTGTTGAATACGTAATGCAGGGCAATTGTGAGTTCTACGGTGCCCAATCCGGCGGCAAAGTGGCCGCCGCGGGTCGCGACGCTATGAATCAGAAATTGCCGCAATTCCTGCGCCAATTCGGTCAATTTTGCCGCGGGCAGGCGGCGCAAGTCTGCCGGAGAGGCGATGGTTTCGAGCAGCGGATAGGTTACAGGCGGAAAGTCCATATCGCACCAGTTTATACTGCCGCGCCCTTGTAGTGGCAATGGACTACAAACCCTGTTGCGGATTTGCACCAGGTTTGACCGGCTTACATGATGCTATTTTTACAGGTTTCCGAGATACTGCCCGCATGGATTCCGTTAGTTCAGATGAGGTCTACCAGGATCAGATTCTGCCGCATGTCTCGCGCACCTTTGCGTTGACCATACCGCAACTGCCGCCTGCCTTAAGCATTTCCGTCACAAGCGCCTACCTGCTGTGCAGAATCGCCGATACCATCGAGGACGAACCGGCACTTTCGGCGCCGGAGACGCTGGCTTTCCTGCAGCGTTTCAGTGACGTGGTGGCCGGCACCGGCGACGCTGCCGCCCTGGCCCGCGATGTCGAGCACCGTCTGTCGGACCGGACCTTGCAGACGGAGCGCGATCTGGTCAGCAACATGGACCGCATCGTCCGGGTGACCTCGAAGCTCAGCAAAGGCCAGCATGATGCCATCAAGAGGTGCGTGCAGCTCATGTGCTACGGCATGCCGCACTTCCAGTTCAATGCCAGCGTCGAGGGCCTCGCCAGGTCCGGCGATTTGGATGACTATTGCTACTACGTCGCAGGGGTCGTGGGCGAGATGCTCACCGACCTTTTCTGCGACTATTCGGCGGAGATCGCGCGCCGACGTCCCGCCCTCTGCGCGCTTGCCGCGTCTTTCGCCCAAGGGTTGCAGATGACGAATATTCTCAAAGATGTCTGGGAGGATCGCAGCCGCGGCGTCTGTTGGCTGCCGCAGGACGTGTTTACTCGACACGGCATCGATCTTGCCCGGGTGTCCAACGAGTCCAGCGATCCGCGGTTCAGCGCGGGGATGATGGATCTCGTGGCCGTAGCTCATGCGCATTTGCGCAACGCGCTGGATTACACACTATTGATCCCGTCCAAGGAGAAGGGCATTCGCCGCTTCTGCCTGTGGGCCATAGGTCTTGCCATCCTTACCCTGCGCAAGATCGCGCACAACCCCGGCTTCACGGCCGGCGCACAGGCCAAGGTGTCGAGAACCGCCGTGCGCCTGACCATGCTCATGACGAACACCTTCATCGGCAATGATTGGCTGCTGCGTCGCCTGTTTGCGGCGGCGGGACGCGGCGTGCCGCTCGCCCGGCTGTCTGAGGTACGGCGGTCGCGACCGACGCCCGTCATGCCAGGCAACGATGCCGAAAGCGCAGAGCATCCGCTGCGCCGGTACGGGAGTTCAGGGTCGTGAATCGAACCGCGCCGAAACCCACTCCGTTTCCTGCGGAGCTGCCGGACGCGCGCAGCGACATCGTCTCGCACTCGCTGAAGCGCATAGCGGATTCCTCGCCCTTGGACCGCGCCATTGCCGAGGCGCGCGACGCGCTCATCGCGAAACAGAACGAGAAGGGTTACTGGCTCTACGAACTCGAGGCGGACTGCACGATTCCGGCTGAGTACATCATGATGATGCACTTCTTGGACGAGATCGATGCGGCGCTGGAGATCAAGATCGCCAATCACCTGCGTGCGCGCCAAGCGGAGCACGGCGGGTGGCCGCTGTATCACAACGGCGAGTTGGATTTGAGCTGCACCATCAAGGCTTACTACGCCCTGAAGCTCGCCGGCGACGAGTGCCAAGCACCGCATATGGTGAAGGCTCGCGCCGCGATCTTGGCGCGAGGCGGCGCCGCCAAAGCCAATGTGTTCACGCGAATCGCCCTGGCGCTGTTCGGCGAACTACCCTGGCGCGGCGTACCCTACATTCCCGTGGAAATCATGCTGCTGCCCAAGTGGTTTCCTTTCCACATCGACAAGGTTTCGTACTGGTCGCGCACCGTGATGGTGCCCCTGTTCATTTTGTGCACGCGCAAGCCGAAGGCCAAGAATCCACGCAAGGTCGGCATCCGCGAACTTTTCACGACGCCGCCCGAGAAAGAGCGGCACTATTTTCAGCGCAGCGGGATGCTCGCCAAGGCATTCCTGCTTTTCGATCATGTCGGCCGCATGATTGATCCCTTGATTCCAGCCCGGATGCGCGACCTTGCGACGCAACGGGCGGAGGCTTGGGTGCTTACGCGGCTGAATGGCGAGGATGGACTGGGCGCGATTTTCCCAGCCATGGTCAACGCGTTGGAAGCCATGGTGATTTTAGGCTACCCGCAAGACCATCCGCAGCGCGTCACCGCCAAGCGCGCCCTGCAGAAACTGCTGGTGGTGGGTCCTTCCAGCGCCTACTGCCAACCCTGCGTTTCACCGATTTGGGATACCGCGCTCGCTTGTCTCGCGATGCAGGAAGCGGGCGACGACGCCGCACGCCATGCCTCGTCGCGCGCGCTCGACTGGTTGAAAACAAAGCAGCTGCTGGACGAGCCCGGCGATTGGCGCGTGCGACGGCCCAATCTACCCGGCGGCGGTTGGGCATTTCAATTCGCGAATGATTTCTATCCGGACCTGGACGATACCGCCGTGGTCGCCTGGGCCATGCATCAGGCGCGCGATTCGGCACGCTACGCCGAGAGCGTTCGGCGTGCACTGGATTGGCTGGTAGGAATGCAAAGTCGCGACGGCGGCTTTGCCGCATTCGACGCCGACAATACCTGTTACTACTTGAACAAGATTCCCTTCGCCGATCATGGCGCGCTGCTGGATCCTCCCACCAGCGATGTCACCGCGCGGGTGGTTACCGTGCTCGCGCGCATCGGCCGGCCACAGGATAAGCCCGCGCTGGATCGTGCAATCGTGTACCTGCGCAAGCATCAGGAAGCGGACGGGTCATGGTTCGGCCGTTGGGGTACCAACTACGTCTACGGCACGTGGTCGGTGCTCATGTCGCTCGCGCAGGCACATATTGGGCCGAATGATCCGATGGTGAAGCGGGCAGTGGCGTGGCTCAAGAATCAGCAAAATGCGGACGGCGGCTGGGGCGAGAGCAACGATAGTTATGCGCTGCAATCGCGGCCCGCGGAAGACTTTGGGAGCACGCCGTACCAAACGGCTTGGGCGGTCCTGGCCCTCATGTCGGCCGGGGAGGCTGGGTCGGAAACGGTGCACCGCGGTGCTGAGTTCCTGTTGCATAGCCGCCAGGCGGATGGTTTGTGGAGCCATCCCAGTTATACGGCGCCGGGATTCCCGCGGGTGTTTTATTTGCGCTATCACGGCTATTCGGCCTACTTTCCCCTGTGGGCACTGGCCGCCTACCGGAATCTCACGCGTCGCGGAATCGCTCATTGAGCCAAGTGGGCGTCGTCGCGGCGCTTAGCGCCGAGGCACGGGCACTTGGACCCTCGATGCGGCGAGGCGGAGCACCACCCTTGGGCGAGTTGGCGGTGTTGGGTGACGGAGCGTTATTGGCCGTCAGTGGTATCGGTCTCGTGGCGGCCGAAGCAGCAGCCCGCGCCCTGGTCGAAGCCGGCGTCACTGCGCTCATGACGTTTGGCATGGCCGGCGGCCTGGATCCTGCGCTCAAGGCGGGGAGCGTCGTGCTGCCCTGCGAATTGATTTCCGAAGGAGGAACGCGGTTCGTCACATTCCGATCCTGGCGCGAACGCGTCGCCGCCGCGGTCAGTCCCTTGCGCGCGGTGACCGAGGGCAATCTGCTCACCAGCGCTCGAGCGATTGACACGCCCACCGACAAAACCGCGGCGTTTCGCGAGACCGGAGCCGCCGCGGTCGACATGGAGAGTGCGGCTGTCGCGCAAATTGCCGATAAGCACAATCTGCCTTTTATTGCGGTGCGCGTCATCGTCGATACGGCTGCCGATAAGCTGCCGCACGCCGTGGTCAATGCCAGCCGGGCCGGAAGGGTGCACATCGGCCGCCTGGTGGCCGGTCTCGTGGTGGCGCCCGGCGAGATCGCCGCGCTCATTCGCCTCGCACAGCGGTATCGAATCGCCATCCGTTCCTTGCGCGCGATAGGTCCTCACCTCGCATGAAGGCGCTGGTGACCGGTGCGACGGGATTCGTGGGCGCAGCGGTTGCCCGAGCGCTGTTGGCCGCGCAGTGGCAAGTGCGCGTGCTGGCGCGCAAAGGCTCGGAGCGGCGCAACTTGAAAGGCCTCGCCGTTGAAGTGGAGGAAGGCGACCTCACCGACGTAAATTCGCTTGAGCGCGCAGCTGAAGGGTGCGTGGGGCTGTTCCACGTTGCCGCCGATTATCGGCTCGGAGCGCCGGACCCCTCGCAGTTGTATCGAGCCAATGTCGACGGAACCCGCAATGTCTTGAATGCCGCACGCCGCGCAGGGGTGCAGCGCATCGTCTACACCAGCAGTGTCGCGACCATCGGAATCCCAGCCGACGGCACACCGGGCGACGAAGGAACTCCGAACTCACTCGAGAATATGATAGGCCACTACAAGCGATCGAAGTACCTGGCCGAGGAAGTCGCCAGGGAAGCGGCGCGCGATGGAATATCGGTCGTCATCGTCAGTCCCTCCACGCCGGTGGGCCCGGGGGACGTGAAACCCACGCCCACGGGACAACTTGTGCTCGACGCAGCGGCCGGCCGCATGCCCGCTTACGTCGATACCGGATTGAATATTGTGCACGTCGATGACGTCGCCGCCGGGCATCTGTTGGCGTATGAGCGCGGCAGTCCGGGTGAGCGCTATATATTGGGCGGACAGGACATGACGCTGCGCGAAATTCTGGGGGTTATCTGCACGCTGGTGGGACGCAAGCCGCCTCGCGTGCGGCTCCCCTATGGCGTGGTTCTCCCCATTGCATATCTCGCGGAAGGTTACGCCAAGCTTTCCGGCCGCAGCGGCCGAATCACATTGGAAGGCGTGCGCATGTCGCGCAAGCGCATGTTTTTTTCGAGTGCGAAAGCGATGCGAGAACTGGGGTATCAATTTCGCCCTCCCGTCGAAGCCTTCGCGGATGCAATCCGGTGGTACCGCGAAAACGGTTCGCTGGATTAGAGCGCACCAAAGTGCGCAACCACGGACCGCACCGCTGCGCATATCGAGAACGACACGGCGCTTTCGCGAGCCGCTATCATTCCCGGCATGAGTAATGTTGCCGCTGATCCGGATGCGCTGATTCTGGTCGACGAGGCTGATCGCAGCCTCGGCTTCCTCAGTAAAGCCTTATGTCACGAGGGCCGCGGGGTGCTGCATCGTGCATTTTCATTGCTGATTTTTAATGAGAGCGGCGAATTGCTGATTCAGCAACGCGCCGCGTCCAAGCGCCTGTGGCCGATGTACTGGTCCAACAGCTGCTGCAGTCACCCCCGCGGCGAGGAGACTTTGGAGGCAGCCACGCGGCGGCGCCTGTACGAAGAGCTCGGCATTGAGTGTCCGCTGCATTTCTTGTTCAAATTTCAATATCAGGCCCAATTCGACGCGACAGGCGCGGAACATGAGCTTTGCTCGGTGTTTGTAGGACGATGCCGGGGCGCTGTCCGGGCGAATCCCGCCGAGATTCACGGCTGGCGCTGGATCAGCCCTGACGCCCTGAACAGGGAACTCGTTGAGGAGGGGGGGCGAACTTTTACCCCGTGGTTCATGCTGGAATGGGCCCGAATCTGGCGCGACCACCGATCGGCGCTGCTGGTAATATAGCGTATGGCTATCCCACTCCTGCAGATGTACAAGGTTGCGCGCTATATTGCCGGGCGTAAGCTTCGCGGCGACAAGCGCTACCCACTGGTTCTGATGCTGGAACCCCTGTTTCAGTGCAATCTGGCCTGCGCCGGCTGCGGCAAAATCGACTACCCTAAGGAAACGCTGCAGAAGCGTGTCGGGGTGGAAGATGCCTTGCGCGCGGTCGATGAATGCGGCGCTCCCATCGTATCCATTCCCGGCGGCGAGCCCTTGATCCACAAGGAAATGCCGCAGATTGTCGCCGGCATCGTCGCGCGGCAGAAATTCGTCTACCTGTGCACCAACGCCATCCTGCTCTCCAAGCATATCGACGAATACCAACCCTCGACCTATCTGACGTTTTCGATCCATCTGGACGGCAACAAGGAACGTCATGATGAGTCCGTCTGCCAGGAGGGGGTGTTCGAGAAGGCGGTCGCCGCGATCAAGCTGGCGCGTGACAAGGGCTTTCGGGTGACGGTGAATTGCACCCTGTTCAACGGCGAAGATCCGGACGATGTGGCCGAGTTTTTCGATACCGCCATGGAGCTGGGTGTCGAAGGGATCACCGTATCGCCCGGGTACAGCTATCACCATGCGCCGCGGCAGGACGTGTTCCTGGGCCGTAACGCCAGCAAACAGTTGTTTCGCAATATTTTTAGCCGCCGCCGCCGTCCTTCGGGAAAGCCGGCGTGGTCATTCAATCACTCGGCCTTGTTTTTGGACTTCCTGGCCGGCAATCAAACCTACCAGTGCACGCCCTGGAGCAATCCGACCTACAACATTTTCGGTTGGCAGAAACCCTGCTACCTATTGTCCGACGAGGGCTATGCCCCAACCTACAAGGCCCTCATCGAGGATACCGAGTGGGAAAAGTATGGCGTCGGCAAGAACCCGCGCTGCGACAACTGCATGGCGCACTGCGGGTTTGAGGGAACCGCGGTCAATGATGCGTTCAGCAATCCCATCAAGGCGCTGCTGACCTCGCTGCGGGGGCCGCGCGTTGCGGGTCCGATGGCTCCCGAGTTGCCCTTCGAATACACCGATGGTGGTGCGCGCTTCGCTGCCGTCACCGCGATTCCGATCGGCGACATCAAGCGCGTGAGCCGAGGGTCGTGAGCGAATCCGCCGATCGGCGCATCCTGAGGGACGAAGTAGACGATTTCGGTACTCAGCTTGAAACCTGGCGCCTTCGCATGGAAAGTGCCTTGGCGGCACGACTGCCCGAGGCCGATGTGGTGCCCGCCCGCTTGCATGAGGCGATGCGCTACAGCGTTTTAGGCGGCGGCAAGCGGATTCGGCCGGCTCTGGTGTTCGCCACTGCGCGTGCCGTGGGGCTGTCCGAGGACGACGTCGAGGCCGCGGCCTGCGCCATTGAGTTGGTGCACGTGTATTCGTTGGTGCATGACGACTTGCCGGCCATGGACAATGACGATTTGCGCCGCGGCCGGCCGACGTGCCACAAGGCTTACGATGAGGCCACGGCTCTGCTGGTGGGCGATGCGCTGCAGCCCCTGGCTTTCCAGTTGTTGGCGAGAGATCCAAAGTTGCCGGCGTCCCCCGCGGTACGGCTTCGCCTGATCGACATGCTGGCGCAAGCCATCGGGACGCTGGGAATGGCCGGAGGTCAGGCGATCGATTTGGCTGTGCAGGGCCTGCGGCTCGACATCGGTCAGGTGGAAGACATGCACGCACGCAAGACCGGCGCCGTCATTCGCGCCAGTGTGCTGATGGCCGCTGAGTGCGCACCGGCGCTGGATCCGAGCCTCTATGGCGCGCTGTCGCGGTTTGCGAACGCCGTGGGTCTCGCATTCCAGATCCAAGACGATCTGCTCGATGTCACGGGCGATGCAGCGATGCTGGGCAAAGCCACGGGCGCCGACGCCTCGCGAGTGAAGCCCACGCATCCCGCGGTGATCGGCATATCCGCATCGCAGCAGCGGGTCCGGCTGTTGCACAATCAAGCCATTCACGCGCTCTTGCCGTTCGGCGAGCGTGCGGAATCGCTTCGCTCTCTCGCCCACTGGCTCCTGTCGCGACAGTACTGATCGCGGAGATTCGTGCGCGCCATATTCGCAGCCGGCTTTTTAATCTGGCTCGGGAGTATGGTGCCGGCACAAAGCTTTGCCGCAGCGACGGTGGTCAAACTTCGGGCGCTTCCGCCTAGCGATTCTCATCCGGCACCGGAAGCGATCGCAAGCGGCGCGCTCGATGATCAATTCCAGCCATTCTCCAAGGCACCAGGACACACTTACTGGCGGGATTATTGGCTTCGCGTCAGTCCTCAAGACCCGCCCAGCGTAGACGGCATACCCGTCGTGATCATGAATGTGACGCGCGGACTGCACGCGGACCTCATCGCTTACCGTGAAGGCAAGGTGGTCGCGTTGCCGTTGGTGACCAAGCTCTCGGGATTTCTCGGCGCCCGCGATCTCGTTTTCACCCTGCCCGAAGGCGTTCCCGCCGCGCAGCCCTTGTACGCCCATGTCACGTCCAGCAGCAGCCGACAACAATTCTTGAGCTTTTCGGTGTCCGCGCTGGAAGACACGCTGGCGCGGGGCACCGAGCGGGCTCGCATGATTACATTGTCCTTTGGCGCACTCATGGCGGTGTCGATCGCGGCACTGCTCATTTGGTTCGTGCTCAAGGACCCGTTGTTCATTTTGTATGCATCGATGTTCTCCCTGCAGGCGCTGTATGTGGCCTACCTGTCGGGGCAGGGCTTCGATTGGCCGATGCTGTCCTACGCCGTACCGATCGACTCCTTCGCGTGGAACGTGCCGGTGGCCTTGAGCGGAGCCGTCGCATGCCTTTTTACTCGTGAGATCGCCGACCTGAAGTACTTCTCGCCGCGCGTCTATCGGGTTTTCGGTTCGTTCGCCGTCGCCTTCGTCGTCATCACTGCGGCCAACGTCGCCAAGTTCGTGGGCTTCGAGGGGGTGGTGAACGACATCGGCAACGTCATGTTCGTCATCGCTGCCGTTTTCACCGTTATCGTGTGCTTTCTCGCCTGGCGACGCGGCAACCGTGCGGCGGGATGGTTCTTGATCGCCTGGTGCTTGCTCGAGGGGTTCACGATAGCCGCAGCGCTGCGATTTCTCTCGACATCGACAGTGGATTCCGACGCGTTGTATTACTACGGGCTGCCGCTGTCGATGGTGGCAGCTTCCATTTTGGTTGCGCTCGGCGTCGCCGATCGTTTGCGCGCGCAGCGCGCCGCGCTCTCCGACGCGGAGCGCCGTGCTCAGACCGACCCGCTGACCGGTGTATTGAATCGACGCTCTTTGATTGAGCGGCTGGAAGCGGCGTGCGTGCGCGCCAAGGCGCGCGGTTTGCCCATCGCGCTGCTGTTTATCGATCTTGATCACTTCAAGCAGATCAACGACACCTTCGGGCATCAGGCGGGAGACGCGTGCCTGCGCGCCATCATCGATCCCATTCACGCGGAGCTGCGCCAATCGGATGTGATCGGCCGCTACGGCGGCGAAGAGTTCGTCGTGATCTTGAGCAGCGCCGATGCGGCAGCGGCGACGCCGATTGCGCAGCGCATTCTCGAACGGGTGGCCGATGTTCGCGTCGCCGGCTTCGGCAATCCGATCAGCGTGACGTGCAGCATCGGCGTCGCCACCAGCGATACCCTCGGAATCTGGGGCGAGCCGTTGCTCGCGCAGGCCGATGCGGCTGTGTACGTCGCAAAGCGCTCGGGGCGAAATCAGATCCATTTGGCGCCGCCGATACTCGCCTGAAGCGACTTGTCCGACGTCGCGCGTTGGCGACTCTTATCATTGCGCGCATTTGCGCCTAAGCTCCGCATTCGACATATTCACTTCGCTCCTGCGAGCGTGACGAGGGAGTCACTGGTGCAACGCAGCGCGTTCAGTCATGCACGACTCATGCGCGAATCAACCGAGTGCGTCGAACGCGCCTTGCGCGGCGACGACACAGAAGAACACCTGGTAGCGCGGCGCATTCTGGCGACGCCGGGGTCCTGGAGCGCGTGGGAACTCGAGCACTCGGGGCTAATGCGCCAGGTGGCTGATTTTGTGGCGCTGCGCAATCAAGCAGGTGCGCTCAGACATGCTGCGCTGCGGCTGATTCACGGCAAAGCGCTGTTCGAGTACTTGAGAAAGCACAACGTGCGCGGCAGCGCGCGGGCCAAGTTGCTCTGGCATTTTCATCGCACGCTGCTCTACGAACATGCGGTGGTCGCCGAACACACGATCTATGTCCGCAAGGCGTGCAGCTACTTATGCACCAGTCATCTCGGCACCGGGCTGGTGCAGGATCCCGCGTTCCTGGATCCGATGCAGCAGTACGAAACTTTGTTCGCCGAATATTTCGAACTGTTCTGCTCGACGTTGATCCCCCAAAAAAACGGGCAACCCGAGTCCGAACCGGCACTGCTGCCGCTGCTCAAGCAGCAACTCAACGAATGGCGGTGGGTGATCCTGAATCCGAAGCAGTCATTACCGCACTTGCAGCGCGAGAGCGAGCTGCGCCGGGCGACCGGCGACACTCAGAAGCTGCGGCTGCTCAAGTTTTAATCGGGTTCAGGGTTCGCGCCGAAGTCGCCGGTTACGCGTTTTTCGGCCGGCGCGAGCGAATCAACGCGACGAGAATTCCCAGCAAGCCGGAAAACAATCGCTCCAGACCCATCAAGCACAAAAAGGCGATCAGCGCCGATACCCACGTATGTATCCCCAGGCCGGCGGCGGCGAACAGCCCAATTCCGCCGAGCAGCGTCAGTACGCCTACGGTGCCTCTGAACCACCACTTTTGATCGATTGGTTCCCGGTCCATGAGATCTCCCCTACGTGGCGATTTACCATTATCATGCGCCACTGCCTCTCCTACAACATCGTTGAATCCGTCCGCGCCCTTGCTCCGAATAAGCCAACAAGGCAACTGATGAGTCTGTCCATGCTCCAACGCATTGCAAGCGGCGATTCCGCCGCCGTGCGGGAATGCATAGACCAATACGGACCGCTGGTGTGGAGCATTGCGCGGCGCCTATCGCGCACGCCCGCGGATGCCGAGGACGCGACGCAGGAAATTTTTCTGGATATCTGGCGCAGCGCCGGCCGCTTTGACGCATCGCAGGGGTCCGACAAGGTATTCATCGCGATGATTGCGCGCCGCCGCTTGATCGACAGGCTGCGCAAGACCAGCGCCGAACCGCCGATGGATCCTGTCGAGGCGCTGGAGACTGTCGCGTGGGCGGACCCCGGTACCGCGTCGGAAACCTCGATCGAGGCTGGGCAAGCCGCCAAGGCATTGGCGGAATTGCGGCCCGAGCAGCGGCAAGTGTTGGAGCTGGGATTGCTGCAGGGCCTCAGCCAGTCGGAAATCGCGGCTCGGCTCAGTATGCCCCTGGGCACGGTAAAGTCATTTATGCGCAGGGGCCTCATCAAGGTGCGTGAATACATGAACGTAGATGCCGAAGGCGTCTTAAGCGAGCGGTGATGTCGGACACACGTCCTCAAGATCAGCCTGACGAAGCCATGTTGGACTTGCTCATCAAGCAAGTTACCGAAGGCTTGTCGCCGGCTGAGCAGCGAGCGCTCGACGTGTTGGACAGCGAAGTGGCGAGCGCGTACTCGCGGGACCTTGAGCGCGCGGCGGCAGCGGTCGTGCTGGCCGGCAGCTCGACGCAGCAGGCGTTGCCTTCCGCGCTGGCGGAGCGAGTGGCGCAACAGGCCGCGGCGCACTTCGCGTCGCCCTCCAAAATCGGCGACTTGAGCGTGGCGCGAGCCGCCGCGGCCGATGCGGCGCGCACATCGGCGTCATCGGAGCGTCCCGCGCCGCGCGCCAATCGATATGGCGCCTACGGTTGGCTGGCGGCTGCGGCATGCTTGGTACTGGCGATATTCGCCTGGCAGCGATCGCCCTCGCCGCCGGTCGTGCCGGTCGCCCAAGTGACACCGCCTCCGGTGATCACTCCGCCCCCCGAGAAGCCCGCGCCGCCGACGCCCGCCGAAGAACGTGCGGCGCTGCTGGCGAAATCCGACACACTCAAGATTCCACTGAGCGCAACCAAGGATCCCGCAGCGGCCGGTATGACGGGCGATGTGGTATGGGATCCGGCCACACAACGCGGCTTCCTGCACTTTACCGGCTTGGCTGCCAACGACCCGGCGCAACATCAGTTTCAAATATGGATTTTCGACGCGGGACGCGACAAGCGCTACCCGGTTGACGGCGGCGTGTTCGATGTGCCGGCGAACGCCGCAGAGGTCGTGATTCCGATTCGCGCGGCGCTCATGGTACGCAAGCCCGCGGCCTTTGCCGTCACCGTCGAGAAGCCCGGCGGCGTCGTGGTCTCCGGCCGCGAGCACGTCGTGGCGCTGGGCGCGATAAGCTAGGTTCAGCTAGGTTAACGCCGCCTTGCGGTCCTTGATCGACGGCGGCAGCCATTGATAGATCCACGTTTCCGTCAGCGGCCGGGTGTCGATGCGCAAGTACATGCGCAAGTCGATGACGTCGTTGCTGTCCTCGGGCGGTCGGATATCAAACAGCGCCCGGTAGCCCTTGATCTCCTCGACATAGTGCGCCGTGACGTGCTCGGTGGTGCCTCTCGAGGTGCTGATCACCGCCTCGACGGCGGCGTCCTTCGCCAGTGCACCGAGTTCGCCGCCGGAAAAATCCACCGCAAAATGCCAGGAATAATATTGGCGTTTCTGGCCCACGGTGCCGCCAATGCCCGTGCGCGTGGCAATCGTTTGCGCCAGCGGAGATGCGTATGGCATGTGAGTGCCCCAATACAGGCGATAACTGAACAGCAACTCTTGCCCGGCTTTGGTTTTCTCGGCGGGATTCCAGAACGCCACGATATTGTCCGAGGTTTCATCGCCCGTCGGGATTTCGAATAGCTGCACTGCGCCCTTGCCCCAGCCGCCGTGCCCGCCCGGTTTAGGTTCGACCCATAAGCTCGGCCGCCGATCGTAGTACACGCCGTCATCCTGGTAGTGATCCCAGGTGCGGTCCCGCTGCAGCAATCCGAAGCCGCGCGGGTTTTCATCGAAAAACGAATTCAGATGATTTTGCGCAGGATTGGTCAACGGCCGCCAGATCCACTCGCCCGCGCCGGTCCACATCGAAAGGCCATCGGAATCGTGTATCTCGGGCCGCCAATCATTCGCAGCTCGTCGATCGTTCTTGGCGTAGAAAAACATGCTGGTGAGGGGCGCGACCCCCAATCGCTCGATGGGCTTGCGAGGGTACAGCGCCGAGTCTATGTCCATGATCAGCGTGCCGCCCGGCGCGATTTGAAAGCGCAGCGCACCGGCGATGCTGGGCGAGTCCATCAGCGCATACAGCGTCATCGATCCTTGTCCCTTCGCCGGCCGCTCGAACCAAAAGGATGTGAAGCGGGGGAATTCCTCGGGCCGGGGAAATGCGGTGTCCACCGCCAGCGCGCGCGCAGACAAGCCATATTGGCGGGTGTCGCCGCCCACCGCGCGGAAGTATGCGGCGCCCAGGAATGCGGCGATATCGGCCTTCCAGTCCGTCACGAACTGCACACGAAAACCTGCAAATCCCGCGTGATCGCGCATCACGGCAGGATCGATGCCGGCCTTGTCGAACTCGAACATCGACGGGTCGTAGAGGATTTCGCGGGCCTGGCCATCGTTGACTTCGAACAGATGCACGGCCTGGGCGAAGCCACGGCCCACATGGAAGAATTGCAGGCGAAACGACAAACCCGCATCGCCCCAAAGAGAGTGGTCGGTGCGAAATCTCAATGACTGGTACTGATCGTAGCTCAGGGTCGTCATTGACGCCGGCAAAATGTCCTTCGATGCCTGAAAGGCGCCGCTCGCGAGAGAGCGCGCCTGACCCTTGAGCCAGGCGTAATCAAAAGCCTTCGCAGGTCCGGTCCCCGCCGCGGTCGTAGTGCTCGGTCCCGCGGTTGTGGGTACCGGTGCCGCAGGAGTCGCGGGCACAGCCTCGGACGCTGCCGCCTCGGCCAGTTCAGCGTAGGACAGTTGGCCGGCGGCCAGTACGATCGCAGTTTTCAATATTTCGCGTCGACGAACCATGAGTTGGAATCCTAGATCGAGACCGTTGGGTGGATAGAGTCGGGAAGGAGGGCAAGTTGATTGAGGAGATGCGCCGTGCCGGCGACCTCGACGCGCTCGATCGGCGTCAGCCACTGTAAGGCCTCATCCAAGGTTCTTGCATCCATCAGTTTCTGTTGTGCAGTAAAAAGATGCGGATCCGGCTCGCCGCGTGGATCCGCGGGTCGCGGCAGGTTGCCTTCGGTATGCGCGAGGCGCGCCTCGCGATGACGGGCCAGGTAGCGTAATCCGTCGGCGGGCAATGCTGCGCTGTTGCGAACCAATTCCTCGCGACGGCGGACCAATGCCGGCGTTTCGACTTCTTCCGGCGTTCGCAGCAGCGCCAAGCGCGACAAGAATCTACCCAGACTTTCGCTGCCGCTGAGCCTTGAAAGCGGTACGGCGAGAAAAAGGCCGAGAAGCGCGGGCGATACCCAGGCCAGCAACGGCGGAGAGATGAAGTACACGATCACGGCAGTGACACAGCTCAACAGCATATGCCGCCGATGAAAGCGCCAGGCGTCCGTCCATGTCGTGCCGCCGGAATCGCGGCGCTGCGGTTTCCACCCGGAATCCCGTCCCAGGAACACTTCGAACACATGTCGGCACTGGACGACCATGAGTATGGGCGCGTACAACGCCGACAGAATGACTTCGAGCAGGAAGCTCGCCGTCACGCCGATGACGCCGCCGGCGCCGCGCCGTATGCGCTTCGACAGCAGCGCGCGAATGAGCCCCAGCATCTTGGGAATCAACAGCACCAGCATGCTGAACCAGAACAACGCCATCATGAGCGCGACGTCGAACCGCGGCCAGGTGGGGAATAGCTGAAAATCGTGGCTGAAATACTCAGGACGTATCAGCCGCGATTGAATCGCCAGCGCAAAGCCGAGGCCGATCATCACCAGCCACAAGGGCGAGGACAAATAGCTCATGATGCCCACACCCAGATGCATGCGGCTGATGAGTCTCAATCCCGCCGCACCGACGACCTTCATGTGCTGTAAATTCCCCTGGGCCCAGCGGCGGTCGCGAATGGCGATGTCGATCAGCGTGGGCGGAGATTCTTCCCACGAGCCACCGCAATCGGTGGCCA
Organism: Pseudomonadota bacterium; assembly: GCA_030775865.1. Taxonomy (GTDB): domain Bacteria; phylum Pseudomonadota; class Gammaproteobacteria; order Steroidobacterales; family Steroidobacteraceae; genus Bog-1198. Next base: position 24,405 of record JALYIH010000047.1, read on the forward strand.
TGCGGACCTTCCAGCCGCCGCGGCGCATGAGGGCGGCTTCGACGAAATCGTGGGAGAGCACGAAACCACCGAAGGGCTTTCGGCCTTCGAGTTTGGGCAGCCCGCAGTATTGCGCGAATGCCGGCACGCGGATGATGGCGTTGTGGCCCCAGTAGTTGCCGCTGTCGCCCGACCAGGCCGATAGCCCGCGGGTGATCACGGGGCCGTAAACGCAGGCCGCGAATTGCTGCAAGCGGGCAAAAAAAGTTCTCGCGCCGATGAGTTGCGGCGCGGTTTGCAAAATCCCCAACCTCGAATCGGCCTGCATGGCTTCAACCAACCGCTTCAAGGTTGGTGCGTCGATCAAGCTGTCCGCGTCGAGCACGATCATGTGATCGTATCGGCCGCCCCAGCGCGTGACGAAATCTTCGATATTGCCGGATTTACGGGCGATATTGAGCCAGCGGCGCCGATACCAAACCGGCATGATCGCGCGCAGCGATGCACGCAATTTAGCCACGCTCATCGTCTCGCTTATCCACGCATCGGCGTTGGTGGAATCGGAGAGAATCACGATCTCAAAGCCGCGTTGGGCGCCAATACCAAGCAGGGCTTCGCCCATCGCCTGCAGAGCCGCCGCAGTGCGCGTGGGATCCTCGTTATAGATCGGCATCACCAGCGCGGTGAGTGAAGCATCCGCCGCCGCCCGTTCCGATGGAATGGGATCGCGGCGCTTCGAGGCGCCTGCCAATACCGAGCCCGCCGCGAACGCAATCCAGCCCAGCGAGACCGCGAAGAAAAAAATCATCGTGCCTTGCAGGAACGTCATGCTTGCGAAGCGCACGACTTGCAGCATTTGATAGACGCCGTACGTGGTCACCCCGACCGTGACCGCGATGAGGATGAATCGCGCATACAGAACGGCATCCGAAATCAGGCGGCGCTCGTTTCGCCAAGGCTTGAAATGCAAATCTTGCGGCGGCATACCCAAGGGTGCCTCCGGCGGCATCCCGCCCGGCGGGACAGTGCTGTCGTACGCGACGGCGGAGGCTAGCTGGAGGTCCATCGGTACAGCCAGGTTTCAGTAACGGGGGTATCGCCGCGCATCACGCGCAGGCGCAGCTCGATCAAGTCCGCGTCCTTCGGATCGATTTCAAAGCTGGCCCGCAGGCCGTGCAACTCGACGTTCGAGACCAAGCTGGCATTTGAAATCGCGCCCGCGGAGGCGCCCAGATCGAGACGCAAGCCATCGAGTTTTTCGCCCGCTCCCACGATGTCCAGCAGAAACACGCGCCGCTTGCGGTCGATGCTGGCACCGGAGCGAGATGCCAGTACCTTGCCCAGGCCCTTGGGCAACGGAGGTTCGTCATTCCAAGTAATGTTGTAGGCGAATTGCACCGGATGTCCCGGCGTCAGCGTCTGTGCCGGACGCCAGAAAGCGACGACGTTGTCGTTGGTTTCGCGCCCCGAGGGAATTTCGACCAGCTCGACCGCGCCGGGGCCCCAATCGCGGCGGGGGGTGACCCAGGCGCTGGGCCGCCGTTCATACTGCGCGTCGAAATCCTGAAAATCGCTTTGCTGCCGTGATCGTTGCACCAGGCCAAATCCTTGCGGCATCTCTCTGGTAAAGGCCGAGACCTGGAGCTTGAGCGGATTCGCCAGCGGTCGAAACAAATGTTCCCCGTTCTTGGTGGTGATCTGTAGTCCGTCGGAATCGTGCACCTCCGGCCGATAGTCATCCAGATGCCCACGGTTGGTTTCATCGAAGAGAAACATGGACGTCAACGGCGCTATACCGACGACACGCATTTCGGCGCGCGGAAACAGCGTGAGTTCGACCTCGGTTTGAGTCTCCGCGCCCGGCTGCACGGTAAACTTGTATGCGCCGGCGGTGGACTGGCTCTCCAGCAAGGCATAGATGATGATGGCAGTCGCACGCGGACCCGGGCGCTCGATCCAAAAATGCGTGAATGCGGGAAATTCTTCGCCGGCGGGGTCGCCGGTGTTGATGGCCAGGCCTCGGGCCGATAGCCCGTACAGCAGATTCTTGGCGACCGCCCGAAAGTAGCTTGCGCCCTGGAACACCAAAAATTCATCCCAGACTTTGTTCGAGTTGATGCGGAAGCGCATCCTGAAGCCCGACAGCGGCAGCGACACATTGCCAAGCTGGGCAGGCATCGCACCGGACATTTGAAACATCGCCGGGGTCGCAACCAAATCCGTGGCAACACCGTCCTCCACTGTCGAGACCGTGACTGCCGTGGGCATGTTGTAGGCCGCCCGCAGCAACTCGAGGCGAAAGGGCAGTTTTTCCTCACGCCAAATGCCGGCGTCCGGATTGAAATGGATGCTGCGATACTGCTCCGGACTCAGTTTGTCGAGCGCTGCCGGCAAGGCATTGCGTTGCGGCGCGTACGGTGCCGCTGCCCGGCGCTTGGCCTCTTCCAGCAACGTGTCGAAGGTGAACGGGTAGCTCTTGGCGGGCGGCTTGGCCTCAGGTTTGGCGGGCGCAGGCGCACTGGCGGCCTGTGTCTGCAAGGCGATCACGGCGAGCGCCAGTACCCCAATTGATTTGGCAATCGATCCCGACAAGGCGTACCCCAAAAAATAGCTAGTATAGTGCCTGCTCTATGTCCCTCGCAGATCATCCTGGCCGGGAGCCGCAAAGCGCAGGGTCCGTCCTCATGGTGCGGCCGGCAAGATTCGCCTGCAATCCGCAGACCGAAGCCAGCAATGCTTTTCAGCAACGTCCTACGCCCCTTGGCGGCAATGACCTGCAGACTGCGGCGCTCCGGGAGTTCGATGAACTGGCCATTGCCCTGGAGCGCGCCGGCGTGGAAGTGCTGATCGCGCCCGACAGCGATGAGCCCGCCAAGCCCGATGCCATATTTCCCAATAATTGGGTGAGCTTTCATCAAGACGGCACGGTGGCGCTTTATCCTATGTTGGCGCCCAACCGTCGTTGGGAACGGCGTGAGGAGATCCTGGAGCACGTCATCCGCAAGGGCGCGTTTCGGGTATCGCGCACGGTCGATCTGACCCACCGGGAAGCTGAAGAGAAGTTTCTCGAAGGCACCGGCAGCGTCGTACTCGACCGCGTGCACCGGGTGGCCTATGCCTGTTCTTCGCCGCGTACCGATCTTGATGTCCTCGGCGAATTCGCACAGCTGCTGGACTACGATTTGATGACATTCGACGCGGCGGACAACGGCGGACGCGCGATCTATCACACCAATGTATTGATGGCGATCGGCACCGGCTTTGCGGTGATCTGCGGGGACTCCATACCCAATGCCGCGCACCGCGCAGCCGTGCTGTCCAAGCTGCGCTCGACCGGGCACGATATTGTCGACATCACCCAGGAACAAATGGGGCAATTCGCGGCCAATGTGCTGGAATTGGCATCCCCTGCAGCCAAGCTCGTGGCGCTATCGATGACCGCCTTGGACAGCCTGAATCGGATGCAGCGTGGCATTTTGGAGTCGCACGCCGTATTGGTGCCGGTGTCGATCCCCACCATCGAACGCGTCGGCGGCGGCGGCGTGCGCTGCATGCTCGCGGAGATCCACCTCCCGAAGCGGGCCGTAGTTAAGTCATAATTGCTTCCATGCTGGAACTCGGCGTCAAACTGCTTATCGCGTACCTGCTCGGCACCCTGCTCGGCAGCTTGATTTTGGGCCGCCTGCGCGGCGTGGATATCCGCAGCATGGGAAGCGGCAATGCCGGGGCGACCAATGCCCTGCGCACGCAAGGCAAGCTATTCGGATTTCTGGTGCTGGCCATCGATATTGCGAAGGGCATGGTCGCGGTATGGTGGTTGCCGTTGGCGGTGTTGCCGGGCGTCGGCATCGATTTTGGGGTTTCGCGCGAATGGCTGACGGCGGCCTGCGGTTTCGCCGTGATTGTGGGGCATGTCTATCCCGTGTGGTTCGAATTCCGCGGCGGTAAGGGAGCCGCGACGGTGATCGGGGTGTTTGCGGCGATGGATTTGCGCCTGCTGCTGCCGCTGCTCTTGAGCTGGTTCATCGTGTTGCTGTTGTCGGGCTATGTCGGTCTCGCAACCATGCTGTCGACGGTCGTGCTGGCGATTGCGGTCATCGTGCTGCAGCCGAGCAACGTCCCGCTCTGCAGCTTCTGCGCGGTGGTTGCCGTGTTCGTCATCTTCACCCATCGCAGCAACATCGCGCGCATGCGCGCCGGCAAAGAGAATCGTGTACGGCGGCTATGGTTGTTTCGGCCCCGAACGGTATAGAACACCCGCCGCTGCTGGTGCTGCTGGCGGACGGCGAGCTGCACTCCGGCGAAGGGCTGGCAGGTGAACTGGGCCAAACTCGCGCCGCAGTCTGGAAAGGCGTCGAGCGCCTGCGTGCCGCCGGCATCGAGGTCAAGGCATTGGCACGCCGCGGCTACCGCCTTGCGAATCCCGTGGAATTGCTGGATGCGCAGCGCATCCGCGCCCAACTCACGGAGGAGTGCCGGGCGCACTTGCGCAATCTGGAGTTGCTGTTCGAAATCGATTCGACCAACAGCCGCTTACTCGCAGCCCCGCCGCCGCCGCCGAGCACAGCCGATGTCTGTGTGTGCGAGTTACAGCACGCCGGGCGCGGGCGACTCGGTCGCCGGTGGATTGCGCCTTTCGGCGGCGGCATCGCGATGTCGCTCGGCTGGACATGCAGCGATGTGGTACGCACCTTGCCTGCCTTGAGTCTGGGCGTGGGTGTTGCGGTGTCGCGAGCATTGGCGCGTGCCGGTGCCGAGGGGATTTCGCTGAAGTGGCCCAACGATATTTGGTTCCGCGACCGTAAGTTGGGGGGCGTCCTGATCGAGCTGCGAGCCGAGTCGGGGGGTCCCGCCCATGTGGTCATTGGCGTGGGGCTAAACGTGTCATTGTCTGAGGAGGCGCGCCGGGAAATTGAGGCAAGCGGCGCGGCTGCGGCGGCGGCGGCGGACGCGTGCACGACGGCCCCATCTCGCAATTTGGTGGCTGGAGCCATCTTGGACGAACTTTTGAGTATGCTGGTGCAGTATGAGCGCTTTGGGTTTTCTGCGTTTCGGGACGAGTGGTCCGCGCTGGATGGCCTGAAGGACCGCCCTGCTCAGGTGGTGGTGGGAGGGACGGCGATCCTGGGAGTTGCCCGCGGCGTGGATTCGGATGGCGCGCTGTTGCTCGAAACCAAGGAACGCGTGCAGCGATTTGTTTCCGGCGAGGCCAGTTTGCGCTTAGGTGTGGGTGACGCGTGACGCTATTGAAGACTCTTGTCGTGTGCTTGGTGCTCGCCAACGTGTGCTACTTCTTGTGGGAGCGCGGTATCGCCAAGTCGCCCGACAGCGTGGTGGCAGCCCCCGCGTCCGGGACGCTGAAGCTTGCCTCTGAAAGCCCCGAAGCGTCACGCAGCGAAAGCGGTGGCAATGCCGCTCGCCCGCTTGCCGGGGGCAGCGCCGGCGCTCCCGCGGCACCCGCCGCTGAGGATGCCGCACGCTCCGGCGGCAATTCCGGGCTTCTCACCAATGTGAAGCGCTGCATCAGTGTGGGACCTTTTCGAGACGTGTCGGAAGCCGCGCACGCCGCGTCGACCTTGCGCAGCGGCGGCTACGATCCGCGCCAGCGCGTCGCGGACGGCGAGGTCTGGGCGGGCGTTTGGGTGTATCTGCCCCTGCCGGCGGCGCGTCCCGCGGCCGAGCAGACGCTCGCCAAGCTCAAGGCCGGCGGTATCGACGATGCGCTGGAAATGCCGGGTCCCGGCGAGGGGCCGGTGATTTCCCTGGGTCTTTACAGCGAACCCAAACGGGCGCAGGCACGGGTCGCCCAAGCTCAAGGCTTGGGATTCAATCCCGGCATCGCCGACCGCAAGCGCAACGGCAATGTTTATTGGATTGACATCGATTTGAAGCCCACCGACAGTCTGCTGAATCCCTCCGACCTGCAGGGCGAATCCGGCCGTATCGTTCGCCTCGAAGTCAAGGGATGCCCGTCAGCGGGCGGCCAGTCATGAGCGCCCGACGCGCAGGCCTGCGGTTGGCGGCGGGCATTGGCGCCGGCATCGGCTACGGAAGTCTTCTCGCTTTTCTCTATCTCATCGGCATGCAGACCTACCGTTGGTTTCGCGAAGGAGCATGGACCCATATCGGCATGGGCGATGGCATTAGAATCGGCTTGGTGCATTGCTGCGTCAAGGATGGCGGTGGCGGCAGACTCGCAAGCTTTTTGCACTGGTGGGAGTCGCCGGCGACATGGCTGGGGATGCACAAGGTATTCGAAGTCATTCCGGCGTCTCTGGCCTTGTTCGCCGTGAGCATCGTCGGCAATAGTCTGTTCATTTACTGCAGAGATCGGCTACAACAACGCTGAGGATTCGCAGCTGCGGCGACGCTAAAGATCAAGCCCTCGACGAGCGTAGGGACCGAAAAGCGCCTCGCGCTCAAAATTGAAGTGTTGATAAGACGCAGTCTCTGCATCGTGTATATGAAGTCCAACGCCTCCATGCGCCGCGACATCTTTTAATGTGCCGGCTCGATCCGACACGAAGCGCCATTGGGCAGGAATATTCCGGCCGTCATCCGCTGCCATGGCATGAGTCAGGGCGGACCGCAAGGTGTCGATCGGCGGCGAATAAATCAGCACGGCTTCGTGAACCAAGCCTGCGTCAATCATGTTCAAAGCGACGCACAAGCGACTCTTTATCCCCACATCGATCGCATCGGCGTCCCGCCATGACTGGATATCCCGCCGAACAAGATCGCTCATCACGGTGCCATTACGCTGCAGGATCGGTAGATTGGCAGTCCACGCCTCCGTGGGGCACGCCTTTTTTGCCGGGTTCAAGGCGACCCATGGATTGATTTCCGCCGGATAGATGCGGCACACGAGAGGGCGATCCTCATATATTCCACAACGCATGTCGGCCAAGAGGTTCGGACACGCTCCAGCGTTATTCGCCACCAGCATGACGACAACGCGGGTTGGCATGGTTCCGCTCATGACCGCGAATGAACGCCGTTTGAAATGCGCGGCTCTCGGATCCTCATCGGCCAGACCCTCCGGCCAGGGCGACGCTTCGCAAACCAGTTGCACTTGGTGGCCGCGGTTGAGCCAGCTGATCGCTTCCGCGGCAGTCAACGGAATTTTTGTATCCCGGCAGCATTTACCGCATTGCGTGCAATTAAAATGTATATCCATGCCGACCACCATCTCCCGCCGCCGCTCTGCGCCGAGTATCCTTGGTCCTACTTCGCCGGGCAACACACGAGTAACGAACACCTATGATCGATGATTCCTCCGTCACTCATGTGACCGATACGGCGTTTTGGATAGCCTATTTCAGGGCGAAGGAATCGCAACGCGCGGCGCCGGTGTTTAACGACTCGCTTGCCTCGGTGTTGTGCGGCAATCGCGGCCGTAAAATTGCCCGCTCCATTCCGCGCGCGGCCATGGTGGAGTGGGGTACGGTCGTGCGCACCTCCGCCATTGATCTGCTGATACATGAGGCTTTGCAATCCGGCGTCGATACCGTATTGAACCTCGGCGCAGGCCTCGATACGCGGCCTTACCGAATGAATCTGCCGGCCGATCTTCAGTGGGTTGAGATTGATTTTCCAAATCTTGTCGAACTGAAGAACACCAAGCTGCTCGAACACAAACCCATTTGTCGGCTCGAGCGCATCGGTATGGATCTATTGGACCGCTCGTCCCGCAACGAAATCTTTGCTCGCTATGGGGCGGCGTCGAAGAACTTGCTCGTGATCACCGAAGGGCTCATAGCGTATTTTTCAAACTACGAGATCTCCAATCTCGCCGGCGATCTGGCTGCAATTCCATCAATTCGCCTGTGGATTCAGGATTTCGATAATGCGGGCAAGCGCAGGCTGCCGACTGGTTGGGAGAAAAAGCTCAGAGCTGCACCGTTCCTCTTTGAAGTGAAGGACTGGTTTGGGTTCTTCGAAAAATATGGATGGAAACCTCGTAAGGCCATTACCACTGCCGACGAAGCCAAACGAATCGGCAGGCCTTATCCCTGGGATTTGCCGTACGGCCTCCTTTTGCGCGCGCTGCCAAAGGAGATGAGTCAAAAAATACTGAGCCTGAGCGGCGTCGTCATGATGGAGAGAAAAGCGCCCTAGAAGCGTTTGGAGAACCCCACCGACAGGCCTCGCGGCAGTACCTGCACCGACAGCGGCGTAGCGCGAGTCGAACTCCAATAGCCCACCGCCGTCCCCAACGCCCAACCGGCGATGACGTCCGTTTGCCAATGTGCCTGACTCTTCAACCGCGCGAAGGCGTCGTACACCGGCAGAATTTCCAGCGCCCATACCCATGGGTCCTGCCGTCCGTAATTTGCGATGAACGGTGTCACGAAGCTCGCCTGCAGGGTGACCTCGCCGCTGGGGAAACTTTGATGGCCGCTCCCCTGGAACCATAGATTGGGATTGTTGCCCTGGTAAGGGCGCGCCCTGCTGAAGGCATATTTGAGCGCAGTTGCGCCGACGCCCGAGATCACCGATGCGTCGATCGTCTGCCAAAAAGTGTGGCCTAACTCGTCATCGTTTCCAAACCACAGGCTGCCCGCCAACTCGAGGGCGATCACTCCGTTTTGAAGGCCGTGCTGATAGCTGCGTCCCCAAATGCCGCTTTGATCGAGCGCGAGTTCATGATCGAACCCTGCGTGCGCGGCGCTTCCGACCAGCAAGAGCAGCAACAGGCACAGGTTGGAGCGCGAAGGACTCATGGGATCATGCGACTTGCCGATGTCCGGCTACTATAAGGAGATTTACTTTGCAATGCAAAGTGCGGCGCGCGTCCGCGCTGCAGGCGTCCGGTATAAATAAGAATTGTTCGTGACTGTGTGCGATATTTTTGCGAGCCGCATTGCCAAACGCAGGACGACACAGCCATTCTCTCGAGCAAGGATGTCGAGGAAAATTAATGAGAATCATTCCGCGCTTCATCGGCGTCGCGATTGTATTGTTGGGTGTTGTGCAAGCGCGGGCTCAAACGGATGAAATTCAAGTTTATGATGCTGCGATCGCGCCGCCGGGCGCCTTTAATTTGACCCTGCACAACAATTTCACGTCGGGCGGAAGCAATGTCCCCGCCTTTCCGGGCGCCATCGTTGCGGACAAATCGCTCAACGGTGTCGCGGAATGGGCTTGCGGTGTGGCGCCGTGGTTCGAAGCGGGACTGTATCTGCCGCTCTATTCAATCACCCGCAACCATGGCGTCGTCTACAACGGCTTCAAGCTCAGAACCTTGTTCGTCACGCCGGATGCAGCCAAACAGGAGTTCTTCTACGGCATCAATTTCGAATTCAGTTTCAACACGGCGCACTGGGATGAACGAACGTATACATCCGAAATCCGCCCGATCATCGGTACCCACGTGGGTCGTTTCGATTTCATCTTCAATCCCATCGTCGATAATTCTTGGAATGGCTTCGCGAACCTTGAATTCGTACCGGAGACTCGCGTAGCGATGGCCGTTACGGAGAAATATAAGCTCGCGCTGGAAGAATATGACGACTTCGGCCGAGTCAGCCATTTCTTACCCGCGTCGAAACAGTCGCATCAATTGTTTGGCGTGATCGACGTGAACACCAAATGGATTGGCGTCGAGGCCGGCGTCGGTCGGGGCTTGACGGGCGCCACGGATCATTGGGTTCTCAAACTGATCTTGTCCAAAGACCTGTGATGGGGGCCTGCACCGAGAAGAATGCGTGAACCGCGCTACACTTGCGCCAGATTCACATCCCGCGAGGTCTTGACATGCGTGTCCTACAAATCCTGGGTGCCATTTTGATTTTGGGCGGACTGTTCGTGCTCCTCAAATCGCCATCGTATTCGAGCGAAAAGAGCTTGCTCAAGATAGGGGATGTAGAAGCCAAGGTTTCCCAGGAGCACGCGATTCCGCCGTGGATTGGCGGTGCCGGAATCTTGGGCGGCGTGATCCTCATCGTGGTGGGCGCACGCAAGCCGTAGTCCCCGGGGCGGGTGTGTGCGGCGCAATGTGCGATTGCGAACACACGGCGTCGATCACTGCGCGTATAGTGGCGGTAACGGAGGCGTGACGACCAGGGCGGTCTGGGGCGAAATGAATATCTCCCCGGAGTTTTGTGTTAGCGACACCCGCCGATCCTCGAACGAACCAACTCTTGGCTGCACTGCCGGACAGCGAATGGCTGCGCTGGCAGCCGCACCTGGAACAGGTCACCATGCCGTTGGGCCAGGTGCTGTACGAGCCCGGTGCGACGTTGGGTCATGTCTACTTTCCCACGAACTCCATCGTTTCGCTGTTGTACGTCATGGCAAACGGCGCGTCGGCGGAAATCGCCGTCGTGGGGAACGAAGGCATCGTGGGAATTTCGCTCTTCATGGGCGGCGAGTCCACGCCCAGCCGTGCTGTGGTGCAAAGCGCCGGGGAAGGTTTCCGGCTGCGCGCTCAAATGATGAAGGATGAATTCAATCGAGCGGGCCCGGTGCTTCACTTGTTGCTGCGGTACACCCAAGCTCTCATCACGCAAATGGCGCAAACGGCGGTATGCAATCGGCACCACTCGCTGGATCAACAGTTATGCCGCTGGCTGTTGTTGAGCCTGGATCGGCTGGAGGACAACGAGCTGGTGATGACGCAGGAGCTGATCGCCAACATGCTGGGTGTGCGGCGCGAAGGCGTGACCGAGGGCGCGCTGAAACTGCAGCAAGACGGCCTGATCCGCTATGCGCGCGGCCGAATCACCGTGCTGGATCGTGCGGGGTTGGAGAAGCGCACCTGTGAATGCTATGCGGTGGTCAAGAAGGAGTACGACCGGCTGTTGCCGCACACGCAGGCCGCCTAGCAGACCGTTCACTATGTACGCTGCCAGACAGTTGCAGCGCGGAATTCCGCGGATACTCGCGCCATGGCGGGCGTCCAAAATCACCTGATCGAATTGCTGCCTCGCGCAGACCGGCGCACATTGCTGGCGCTTTGCGAGCCTGTTGATCTGGTGTTGTCCGACAGGCTATGTGAAAGCGCAGAGGCTACGCGCTATGCGTACTTTCCGATCAATTCAACCATTTCCCTGGTCACTGCGATCGATGGTAAGCCGGTACTGGAGGTCGGCATGGTTGGCCGCGAAGGGATGGTGGGCGCAGAGCTGGTCTTGGGGGTGCTGACGGCACCCTTACACACCGTGGTGCAAGGTGCCGGATCAGCTTGGCGCATCCCCAGTCGGGCATTTCGCCGCCAATTGACGGCGAGTCCCGCACTGCGGCTCTGTCTGAATCGCTATCTCTACGTGCTCATGGCGCAGTTCGGCGCTTCGGCCGCATGCCTGAGGTTTCACCTCATCGGTCCGAGACTCGCCCGCTGGCTGTTGATGATGCAGGATCGAGCCCATTCCGATCACTTCCATGTGACTCACGAGTTCCTCGCATACATGCTCGGCGTGCGCAGAGTGGGCATTACGGCTGCTGCGGGTTCCTTGCAGCGTGGCGGTCTCATTGAATATCGGCGCGGCGCGCTGGTCGTGCTGAGTCGCCGCGGTCTCGAGGCCGCCGCTTGCGGATGCTATGCCGCCGATCGTCGCTCCTACTCGGCACTGCTGAGCTAAGAGCCTAACCCTCCTCTTCCAGCTGTTTGCGCAGTGCCCGCAGTTCGCGCCGCCGCGCCGCGCTGGTTTTGGGAGAACTCAGCTTCAGCGCCTCAACGGTGTCGAGCAGAATTCGCGACACAATCAGTCGCGTATTGAGTTTGTCGTCGGCGGGAACGATGTACCAGGGCGCGTGGTGAGTGCTCGTAGCGCTCAGGCATTTCTCGTAGACCTTCATATATTGCCTCCAATATTTTCGCTCCTCGACATCCGCGGCGGAAAATTTCCAATTCTTCCGGGGTGTATCGATCCTGTCGAGGAAGCGCTTGCGTTGTTCCTCCTTCGAGAGGTGCAGAAAAAGCTTGATGATCTTCGTGCCATTGCGATCAAGGTGGCTCTCCAAATCCAAGATAGAGCGGTACCGCTCGTCCCAGATCGCTTTTTCGGTGCTGTTTTGCGTCGCCGGCGTATCGCTTGCGCGCGCCGCCGAATTCGAATTGCCTGCGCTCAATAGATGACCGACACGATGATCGCCACGATGATGGCGGGCGTGGCGGGCACGCGCCGGCTTACCGCCCTGCGCCGCGTGGACGCTCGGCACCCTCTATTCCGGGACGGTCTCGAGGGCACTGAATTTCGAAGGCGCTCGTGTACTATCGGCAAAATTCATAACAAATTGCCGGGGTAGCCCTTTGCTCGACTCGCTCCCATTGCCCGATACGCGGCACTCGCGCCGCATTCTGCTGGCCAGCATGATCGGCACGACCATCGAGTTCTACGATTTCTACATTTACGCCACGGCGGCGGTGCTGGTATTTCCGAGGCTGTTCTTTCCGAAGGGTGATCCTGCCATCGCCGCCTTACAGTCACTGGCAACTTTCGCCCTGGCATTCGTCGCGCGGCCCATCGGGTCCGCCATTTTCGGACACTTCGGGGATCGCGTAGGACGCAAAACCACCCTGGTCACGGCACTCATGACCATGGGAATTTCGACCATTTGCATCGGATTGCTGCCGACCTATGCGTCCATCGGCGTGTATGCGGCCGTACTTTTGGCGCTCTGCCGAGTGGGGCAGGGGATTGGTTTGGGCGGGGAATGGGGTGGTGCCGTCCTGCTCGCGACCGAGAATGCGCCGCCGGGCAAGCACGGCTGGTATGGGATGTTCCCGCAGCTCGGCGCACCTCTGGGGCTGGTCTTTTCCATTGCCGCCTTCCTTCTGATCAGCAATAGCCTGTCCGAGGCGCAATTGTTCAGTTGGGGATGGCGTGTCCCGTTTTTGGCCAGTACCGTCCTCGTGGCAGTGGGTCTGTACATACGCCTGCAGTTGGTCGAAACCCCGGCGTTCAAGCGCAGCATTGAGCAGGGCGAGCGGGTGCGTGTGCCCTTCGCGGTGGTATTCGCGAAATACCCCGTGCAACTATGCTTGGGCACCTTAGGTTCCACGACCACCTTCGTCGTGTTCTATCTGGTCAACATCTTTGCCTTAGGCTGGGGCACGAACTCGCTGGGCTTCCCACGCCAACAATTTTTGATCATGCAAATGTTGGCGGCGGTTTTTTTCGGCTTGACCATACCGCTGGCAGGATCCATGGCCGATCGCATCGGCGGGCGCGAGATGCTGATTGCGGCCACCTTGTTGATCATTGCCTTCGGGTTTGCCTTTCAGCCCCTGTTCGGCGCGCATGAGGCGGCTGCGGTGTTCGCATTTTTGGCTTGCGGCTTTGGCCTGAGCGGACTTTCCTACGGCCCGCTCGGGAGCGCGCTGGCGACCCTGTTCCCGACGCCGGTGCGCTACACCGGCACTTCGCTGACTTTTAATTTCGCCGGCATTCTAGGCGCCTCGATTGCGGCGCCGATTGCGACCTGGCTGGCATCGCACTACGGACTGGCGTTTGTCGGGTATTATTTGTCGACGGCCGGTCTCATGACGCTCATTGCTCTCCTATTCATCCGGGGTGAGAAGAAATGATTCGACACAAATTCAGCATTGCCGTCTCGTTGCTGTGCGGCGTGTTCCTGCTGGTCAGCGCGCCTGCAAACGCCGCCGATGAATACGACGCCGCGGTCAAGCATGCGGGCCGCCCGCCGGCGGATTCGGCGCGCGATGTGCTGGATCAGCCCACCGAGATGCTGCGTCTCGCCGGCATCAAGCCCGGCATGAAAGTCGCCGATGTGCTCGCCGGCGACGGCTACTACAGCGAATTGCTGAGCTACATTGTGGGCCCCAGCGGCCGCGTTTGGCTGATCAACAATCTCGCGTTCGATAATTGGAGCCAGCCGGCATTGAAGTCTCGTCTGGCCGGCGACCGATTGGCCAATGTGACGCGTGAAACGGTTGATCTTAACGACATGAAATTGCCGGCGGCGAGCTTGGACGCGGTTTTGTTGGTCAAGGTGTATCACGACCTGTACTGGGTCGATGCCAATCCCAAGAGCCCCTGGCCGAAAATTGACGTCAGCGCCGTGCTCGAGCAATTGTCGCGGGCGCTCAAGCCGGGCGGCGTCTTATTGCTGATCGATCATTCGGCCAAGGCCGGACACGGAAAAGCCGATGCGGGCGAATTGCATCGCATTGAGGAGGCCTTTGCCGTCAAGGATTTCACCTCGCACGGGTTCACCGTCGTCGCGAAGAGTGATTTGCTGAGAAGACCGGATGATGCGCGGGAATTGATCAGCTACAAAGGCCCTGCGCTCGGCAAGACGGATCGCTTCGTTTTGGTGTTTCGCAAGACCTGAGCGTCGCGCGCCAATTCTAACGGCTAAGACAGGCTCCCCAGCCAGCGCGACATGGCGGCAGAATCCATGGCGCCTGACTGGCGGGCGATCTCCTTGCCCGCACGAAACACGATCATCGTGGGGATAGCCCGGATATTGAAGCGGGCCGCCGGCTCGGGTTCATCTTGGGTATTCAATTTGGCAAAGCGCAACTTGGGTTCCATCCGACGGGCTGTGGCCTCATAGAAGGGCGCCATGGCGATACAGGGGCCGCACCACGGTGCCCAGAAATCCACGACCACAGGCAGCTCGCTGCGATTGATGTGCTTGTCGAAATTGGCTGCGGTGAGCTCCACCGGCTTTCCCTCGAACAACGGAAAGTGGCACTTCGGACAGCGCGGCGCGTCTTTGAGCCGATCGCCCGGTAGACCCACGATCGAATCGCAGTGCCCGCAAACCACCTGAGTGCGCTCACTCATAGGCCGCCTATTTAGGCTGAGCGATCAAAATCAAAAAGCTGTCGGGTACCACCGTGGCGCGCGGCCTCGGCTGCTCCTCGGTTACCGCGGGCGGCGGCCCGAATTGCGCGGCCGCCAGATAAATCTTGTGCGTGACCGGATCGAGCGTCATGGTGCGGGCGCTCACTTGTGTGGTGACGGTCGCTATCACCCGATATTCATCCGGGGAATCTTGATGAATCACCGTGAGGGTGCCGTCAATGCCGTTGGAACTGAATGCCAAGCCGAGTTCGGGATCGTATGCAGCGCCGTCAGAGCCCCTGCCGATGATCACCTGGGCGATGGATTTGCCCGACACCGAATCCGTCACGGCCATGACTTGGTTTGCGCAGACGGAGAACAATCGATGATTGGCCACATCAAAAGCGAGTCCTGTGGGATTCGCGCATTCCTTCAGCGGCCACTTGGCCTTCACCGCGAGTGATTTGGCATCAATGAGGACAAGGCGGCCCGGGGCGCTGTCGATGTTCACGTAAACATGCCCGGCGTCGTCGGTCGCCATGAATTCCGGGGGTCCCGGCAGCGGCACGGTCGCCACGACTTGCAAAGTGCCCGCATCGATCACCGAGAGATTTGAGCTTTCACGGTTGGCCGTGAAGATATGATTCTGTTGCGGCTCGTACAGAATCGCATCCGGCGAGGTTCCGGACACCGGCACCTCTTGAATCACGTGCAGGGTGTCGAGTTCGAACACCGAGACGGTGTTGGACCGGCCGTTGCTGGTGAAGCCGCGCTTCAGGGCGGGGGCGAACGCAACGCCATGAATGCCCGCCGTATGCGGAATGCTCCCCGCCAGTTTCCCGCTGACGGTTTCGATCACGTCGACACGTTCCTCGCGGGTGACGAACAGGCGTGCTCCACTGGCTTCCAATGCAAGGTAATCCCACCCCGCGGTACCGCCCAGCTTCCATGATTTTGACACCGTATAATCGGCCGCGGGAATGGGCGATGTATCGGCCCGCGCGCTGTCGATTGCCATGGGCAATGCGCACGCAGCGAGCATGAAGAAATTCCGCAGCATCATGAGCCTTGAGAACCCGGTGAGGGGGCTAGTTTACGCATTGATGGCACGAGAGGAAATCGTGCGCGCCCGCAAGTGTAATTTCCACAGGAGAAGGGGGATGTTCAGAAGGTTAATGGCTGCCGCCGCAGGCGCGGGCGCCATTTTCATCAATTCCGGCAGCCTGGCTGCGCCCCGGCCTTCTGGGTCGCCCAACGATGCCGGTCCGATGAGCAAGGTCTTTACCTCCTGAAGCCCTTTACACCGGGCAGCGGACCGCCGGGCCATACCGGCGCTGATAGCTCCCGATACGCGACCGGCTGGGCGCTCAATCCCGCCCTCGCCAAGCTCATCGGCGTCCGTGCGGCCGCGGCGTCGCGGTTCCTATCCGGTATCATCCGCGCATGCGGCGAGACTACCTGGGCAACGCGGTCACCGGACAGCACGACACCACATTGCGCACCATCGATGATTTCATCGAAGGATATCTGGCGTATGAGACGCGCGCCGAGCACATTTTGGCGGCCGCGGATGCGGATCCGGATTCCTGCATGGCCAACGTCTACGCGGGAATGCTGTGGATGCTGCTCGAAGCCCCGTCGGCAGCCTCACGAGCGGCGAAGTATCTGACGGCCGCGGAACTCGCGGCGCCGCTCGCGACTCGGCGCGAGCAGCTCAATGTCGCCATGTTGCGCGCCTGGGTCGATGATGATCTGGGCCGCACCATTCGCCTCTGCGATCAGATCTCGGACGAATTTCCTCGCGATCTCGCCATCGTCAAGACGCATCAGTACTTTGAGTTCAATCGCGGCAATGCGCCGGAAATGCTGCGCGTCGCGCTCAAGGTCGGTGCGACCAACATGGACGTGCCGTATGTGCACGGGATGACGGCGTTCGGCTACGAACAATGCCACCTCCTCGATGAGGCGGAGTCCGCGGCGCGCACCGCGCTGGCGATGCGGCGCAAGGAACCTTGGGCGCAGCATGCGCTGGCGCACGTGCTATTGACGCGCGGACGCATGGACGAGGGCGCGCTGTTTCTGGAGGACGTCGCGGATACCTGGTCCGGACTGAACTCCTTCATGCTGACGCACATCTGGTGGCATTTGGCGCTCTTCTACTTGAGCCAGGGTCGCGATGCCGAGGCTCTCGCCGTCTATGACCGGCATTGCTGGGGTATTGCAAAAGACTATTCACAGGATCAAATAGGCGCCATCTCGCTGTTGGCTAGATTCGAGATCGCCGGCCTCGATGTGGGAGCGCGTTGGCAGGAGGTGGCCGATCACCTTAGGAAGCGCGCCAACGATACCGTTCAGCCATTCCTGACATTGCAATACCTCTATGGTTTGGCGCGGGCCGGTCGCCCGCAAGCCGAGACTCTGTTGGAAGCGGTTCGTGAGCACGCCCAACGGGCCCCTGAGTTCAGCCGTGCGGTGTGGCGAGAAGTGGTGCTGCCCGGCTGCGAGGGCCTGTATGCCTACGCGCACGAGGACCATGAGCGGGCTTGGCATTGCCTTGGCGCGGCCGTGCCGCGCATGGCGGAGGCCGGCGGAAGCCACGCACAGCGCGATTTATTCGGGCAGATCTTGCTCGACGCCGCGCGCAAGAGCGGGCGATTGAACGTCGCGCAACACATGCTGGATCTGCGGCGCAGCGCCGATCCCTATGGCGTGCCGGTGAATGACGCGCTTGCCGAGGTGTACGGTGAACTTGGCTTGGCCGCTTTGGCGGACCAGGCGCGCAGCCGCGCCGCATTCACGCGCGTGCGACACCGGACGAGTATGTGCTGATGAGCTTGGCGCTGAGGCGTCTTGCGCTGTGCGCGAGCTTCTTGCTGACCGGCATTCTGGTCTTGCAGGCGTACGGCATCACGCGCGAATATCCGCGCAGAAGAAGGACGTTGTGGCACGCCGCACCGCCCTTGCGTGCGGTCGACGGCGTTTCCTTATCCGTCCACGCCGGCGAGACTGTGGGGTTGGTCGGGGAGTCAGGCTCGGGCAAGTCGAGCCTGCTGAAAGTGATCCTGGCGCTTGAACGGGCGCAGTCCGGTGAGGTGCGCCTGCTGGATGAAGAGTTTTCGAGCGCGAAGGGCGCAAATTTGCAGCGCCTGCGCCGCGCCGTCCAGGCCGTATTCCAAGATCCGTACGGTAGCTTTGATCCAAAGTGGACGGTTGAGCGGTTGATCGGCGAGCCATTCTTTCTGCTGAGCTCGCCGCCTTTGGCAGCCGAGCGCCGCCGCAAGGTGGCCGTGGTGCTGGAACAGGTTGGCATGTCGGCAGCCGACGCGCAACGTCTGCCGCAGGAATTCTCGGGCGGCGAGCGCCAACGAATTGCGATTGCACGCGCGCTGATCACAGAGCCTGCCGTCATTGCATTCGACGAAGCGGTATCCGCGCTCGATGTATTATTGCGCGAGCAAATCCTGAAGCTCCTCGCGGAACTGGCGGAACGCCTCAACGTCGCGTACTTGTTCGTGTCGCACGATCTGCACGTGATCAGAGCCCTCGCCGACCGCGTCTATGTCATGCAAAAGGGACGGATCGTGGAGGAAGGGCCGACAGAAGCCGTGTTTTCCTCGCCGCGCCACGCCTACACCCAGGCGCTGATGGCCGCCGCCCCCAGGCTGCGGGCGAATTAAATGTTCGCCCCTCGCCTCATGGCCGCACGGCTGATTCGACGCAATGGAAACACGCGCGCCAAGGCGCGCCGGCGAATCGTCGCGGCGGCGGCGTTTGTCGCGATCATTGCGATACTGTGGGCGCAGCGCGCCAGCGTCGCGCAGGCAATTGATTGGCTGCGATTGCATGGGTTTTTATTGGGCGGCCTTGCAGCCGTGGCGAGCGCCATTCAGGTCGCACGGCGTCGCGCGCTGAAGCGGGCGGAATTTGCCGAATCCTGGTTAGCGGCTGTGCCGATCCGCTCCTCCACCGCGCGCTGGGAGGCGCTGATCATTGAGACGCTTCCCGCAACGGCGGCCCTTGCCGCGATCACCATCCTTGGCTTAGGTTGCGGCCTGGTGCTGGCATTTGCGCACGGCGGGCGCAGCGGCTCGCTCTTCGCAGTATGGGCTGCCGCAAGCGCTGGAATCGCGATCGGCGCTCTTGTCAGCTACGCGATAACGGCGCCAAAGCCGGTTGATCTGCCACCGGGGTCCCGATATGTCCCGCACACGAGAGCGCATCGAACCGCTGAGATCCGCCCCTCCCTCGCAGCCTTGGGCGCATGGCCGGTACGCCAGATGTTCGCTTGGGCACAGCCGAAGATGGTGGCCCGCGCGTCGATCCTGATTCTCGTCATGATGCCATTGGGAACGACGGCTGATGCGGCCATGGTCGTGATTGCCGTGTCTGGGATCGCCGGCGCGCTCATTCTCCTGTGGATGGCGGCACTCGCAGCGAGCCGCTGGGTTCGCAGGTGGATGGCCCCACTGCCGGTACGCGCCGCCGCCCTGAGGCGTGCTTTTTTGCTTCCCACATTTGCGGTCATGGTCGTGGCGAGCGCAATTGAGGCCGCCCTCTTGCTCGCCCTTGGAGTGTCCTATCGAATGTCCGCCGCCGCAGGCATCGTTACGGCTGTTGTCGGTTGCCTTGCAACCTTAGGCGGCGTGCAACTTTGGGGCGTTTGGCCGAGGCGGATGCCGTGAGCGGTGCCATTCTGGAAATCCGCGGACTGCGCGCAGGCTATGGGCGGCGCACCGTATTGGAGAATATTTCCATCACGCTCGGTGCCGGAGATTGGTTTGTTCTCTTGGGTCCCAATGGCTGCGGCAAGAGCACGTTGCTCGATTGCGTCGTCAGCCGCCTGAAGCCTTCAGGGGGCGAGATCTGCATTGCCGGACATTCGCTGGTAAAGAATCCCTACGAAGCCAAACTTCAGCTCGGATATGGCTGCGCGCCCGATGCGTTGCCGCCCCTGCTGACGTCACGTCAATGCTTGGAAGTGCATGCCGGCGCCAAGGGACTGGCCGCGATCGGCGATGATCTTTTGGAACTCGCGGAGGGGTTGCGGTTCACGCCCTATCTGGAATCGTTCGTCGATACGCTATCGCTTGGCACGCGCCAGAAACTGGCGGTGCTGTTGGCGCTGGTGGGAGACCCGTTGCTGATCGTCCTTGATGAGGCCTTCAACGGGCTGGATCCAGCGAGCGCGTTGGTGCTCAAGCGCCACCTGCGAGCGCGCATCGAGCGGCGCGGCGGTGCGCTGCTCTTGGCCACGCATTCTTTGGACATCGTCGAGCACTACGCAGACCACGCAGCGGTCTTGATCGAAGGCAGGCTCAAGCATGAATGGCCGAAGAACGAGTTGCAGCGATTGCGAGCAAACGGTGCCGACTTCGAAGCGGCACTCACGGAGGCGATTGGCGAGACTTAGGCTCCTAAGCCGCACTTGCCGTGAGAAGAGTCCACGCCAAGAGCGCAGCCTTCTTCTGGTCCGCACCCCACGGAGGCCCGACCTGCCGACCCAAACTGCTCACGGTGTCGAGCACAGCTTTGAGAGGCAGGCGCAATTGACTCACGGCGTTATCTTCCAATACCCGGGCTTGAATTCGACGGACGCGAAGACCGTGCCGCTCCGCTGCCGCGGACAATGTATTCCGGTAGTGATCTCCGTCCGCCGCATGGATCAATGCATGCGACGCGAGTATCGAGGGCAGTGAGCTTGGCTTGCGGCCCGCCGACTCGAGAATGCCGACGGAGGTCACCTGATACCCGCGTTCCGTCACGGCCGCGCAGTGGGTTTCGATGGCCGCGTAGGCCATGGCCGTGGCCACTTCCAGGTATCCTCTCAAGCGCCCGGCCGCTTCCTCGACACATAAAAATTCGACGGCGTGGTACGGCTGCTTGGATTCGCGGTCGTGAGCATCGATCAACTCGACACGCGATCGTGCAAGGACGCGCAGGTTAGCGGGGGCGCTGCCGAGCACAATCATGGCTGCCCACCCCGAGTGAGCGGAGAAGCCGATTGCTGCAGTTTGCGCTGCCATTGGATTTACTGAATTGTTCTAGCTGAAATGCACCGCACGGGCAATGGCGCGCGCAAGGCAATCCGCCGCTGCGGACCCGATGCGCCCGACCTGCGCGGCCCGCAATGAATTCTCTTCCAGCGGCAACTCGCCGCTTGCCAAGGCGAAAATGGCGTCGCCATCGAAGGGAGTGTGAGCCGGGCGCACCGCACGCGCAATGCCATCCTGCGCCATCATGGCAACCCGTTTGCACTCCACGGTGTTGAGGTCAGCGTTGCAGGCGATCACGCCCAGCGTCGTATTGGCACCTCGCGCCAAGCGGCCGATCGCCAAAAGACGCGATTCGTCGGGCGCCGGATCGCTCGAGTCCATGGCTTCTCTCGGCGGTCCGCGACCGCCGAACTCGTCCCCAAGTTCGAAATTCCAAGCCCAGTAGGTCTTGCCGTCGGGCATGAGCGCCGAGCCGACCGAGTTGAGAGCTACCAGCGCACCGACCATCAAGCCGCCATGCAGATCCAGAGACGCGGATCCGATGCCGCCTTTGATCAGGCCCGCCATGGCGCCTCGCCCGGCGCCCACTGATCCTAAGGCAAATTCCGTTCCCGCATCGCCGGCGGCGCGCAAACCTAAATCGCGGTAGGGCGGAGACAGTCCCCAATTCTTATCGCCGCCATTGCCGAGATCGTACAAAACCGCGCAAGGGACGATGGGAATTGCAGGCGAGCCTGAGCGCAATTGCAAACCGACCCCTTGCGTGGACAACAAGGCGGCGACGCCATCCGCGGCGGCCAGACCAAAGACCGAGCCGCCCGCCAGCACCACGGCATGCGCGCGGCCGACTAAATTCTCCGGAGCAAGCGCATCGGTTTCGCGCGTTCCCGGTCCACCGCCGCGCACATCCACGGCTGCCGCCCAGCCCGCACCGCAGAGCAGCGTCGTCGCACCGGACCGCACGTGCTCATTCGTTGCGTGCCCGACTTTGAGCCCCGCGACATCGGTGATGAGATTCTTCGGTCCCGGGCGAAACATCATTGCCCCGCCTAGCGCGGCTGTGCCGCAATGACCGCAAGCCCCTGCAACACCAGGTCCGGCACGATCTCGCCGCGCGCGCGCATCGTTCCGGCAATCATGTTGGCGTCGCCGCCGGTAATGAACAATTTGGGCGCCGCGCCGGTGCCTTGTTCGATGACCTCGGCCGCGCGATCGGCCATGCCGGCCAGCGCGAACACCGCACCGCGAGACACTGCGGCAATGGTGTTATTGGCGAGAATGCCGGCCAGGGAGGGAGTGCTGTTGAAAGCGGCCTTGGCAATGTCGCTGGTGTTGCTCATCAAGGCCTCGCGCATCATGTGAATGCCGGGGGCGATCAGGCCACCGAGATGCTGGCCATGGGAGTCCACGCTATCGACTTTCACGGCCGTTCCCGCGTCCACCACGCAAAGCGCCGTTCGTGCCCGGGTCCATGCACCAATGAGCGCCAACCAGCGATCGGCTCCCAAAAGTGTGGGATCAAGATAACCGCTGGTGAGACCGTGATACTCGCGGGTCGCGGTGACGAATTCGACGTTCACGTGAAATTTCTTTTTCGTGAGGCGCGTGAGCGTTTTCTCCATGACGGGTCCCGCGACATTCGAGACCAACACCCTGCTCGGTTTTTGACCCGATTCGAACAGGGCAGTAGTCCAAATGCCCGGCTTGGCTTCGCGATGTACGACGGCCTGCTGATCGGATAGTCCGGTGCTCGTGAGCCAAGCCCATTTGAGGCGCGTGTTGCCGACATCGATAACCAAAATCATGAGTAATTCATTGCCCTAATGTCGTCGAGCACGTGGCTAGGCGCGCAAGGATAGCATCGTAACCGGGAATCTTAGCGGTTTAGCCGTTAAACTGTGAATGGAATGCCAGCCAGCGAGCCGCTTATGTCTGACTTAAAGAATGCCATTCGAGATGTACCGGATTTTCCGCGCCCGGGGATTTTGTTCCGTGATATTGCGCCCCTGCTGCGGGATCGCTTTGACGATACCCTGCAGGCGCTGGATGCGCTGCTGAGCGACGAGGAATGGGATGAGGTGGACGCGTTGGCAGGAGTGGAGTCGCGGGGCTTTATCCTGGGGGCTGCAATGGCGATTCGTCGACGCAAGGGATTTGTGCTGGTACGCAAACAGGGCAAGTTGCCCCCGCCGGTCGTCGACGTGGCCTACGATCTTGAATACGGGTCGGGAGTCTTGGAGATGCAAAGGGGCAATGGCCGCGTCGTGCTCGTCGACGATGTGCTGGCGACCGGCGGAACGATGACCGCGGCCGCTGATCTGTGCGAACGTGCGGGCTACCAGCTGAAGGCGCTGGTTGCGCTGATTGACCTGAGGATTGTCCCGAACTATTCATGGCGGAAACTGCGGCTACGCTCCTCCATCGAGTACTAGGAACCTACGAGTGCCCATGGATGACTTGCCCCGCATCATCGTGGTCATGGCACTGCGGCTCGAGTCCTCGGGAGTGTTCGAGGCGGCCGGCGTGCCGGTACTTTACTGCGGCGTGGGCAAGGTCAACGCCGCCATTGCCCTCACCAAGGAACTGTCGCGATACGCGCATCGCGGCCAGGACATGCCCTTGGTCGTGAATTTCGGTTCTGCGGGAAGCCGTTGCCATGCGTCTGGGACGCTCGTGAGCTGTCATGAATTTGTCCAGCGCGATATGGATGTCAGAGGATTGGGCTTTGCGATGGGCGTCACCCCTTATGATGAGGCGCCCACCTGCCTGACGTTCGATCCGGTGTCCCACTTGCCTGCGGCCATTTGCGGCAGCGGGGATTCGTTCGCAACTGCGGAGGTCGAGGTGGATTGCGCCGTGGTTGATATGGAGGCGTACGCTTTGGCAAAAGTGTGCCGGCACGAAAATGCAAGGTTTGCCTGCGTAAAATACATAACCGACGGTGCTGACACCTCGGCGGCCGATGATTGGCAGCGCAATGTGCACAAAGCGGCCGAGGAATTTCTGCGACTATTCCAGAGCCTTCAGCTAAGGTGCTGATATGAAATACGGTCTGCTGCCGCTGGTCTTCTTGGCCTTTGTTTGTTCTCGCGTGGTCGCGGCGAGCGACGCGTCAAGCGCACCGACCGTGATGCTCATTTCCGTGGATGGCATGAAGCCCGAAGCCATTCTCGATGCACAGCGCCATCACCTCAAGGTTCCGAATCTTCGGGCGTTCATGGCGGACGGTGTCTATGCAGACGGCGTTCGCGGCGTTCTGCCCACGTTGACGTATCCAAGCCATACCACGCTCCTGACCGGCGCGTCGCCGGCCAAGCACGGTATCTACGACAACACCACCTTCGATCCGCTGCTGCGAAATCAACGAGGTTGGTATTGGTACGCCGAAGACATCAAGGTTCCGACGCTGTGGGATGCGGCCGCAGCCGCGCATCTTGAAACGGCCAATGTCTATTGGCCGGTCAGTGTCGGAGCAAACATCACCTACAATCTTTCGCAAGTTTGGCGCACCGGCACCGACGATGATTTGAAGCTGCAGCGCGCGCTGAGCACCAAGGGGTTGGAACAGGAGCTGTCCGCCGATCTGGGCCGCTACCCGGGGGGCATGGAAGAAGCCGTGGCCGAGGATGAGATCCGCGCGCGGTTTGCGATACGCTTGCTGCAGAAAAAGCATCCGCGTTTCTTCACCGTGTATTTAACGGGGCTCGACACCGAGCAGCACTTGTCGGGTCCCTTCAGTCCGAAATCCAACGAAACGCTTGAACGCCTCGATGCCGTCGTCGGTTCGCTGCGGGCGGCTGCCGAAAAGGAGGCGCCGGGACGGGCGACAATTTGCGTCGTGTCCGACCATGGGTTTGCCGCGGTCGAGCACGACGTCAATCTCTACGGAGCGTTCCTGCAGGCAGGGCTTTTCAATGTCGACAAGGACAACAACGTCACGGACTGGAAGGCGATGCTCTGGCCGGCAGGCGGCAGCGCCGCGGTGATGCTTGCCGATCCGGCCGATGAGCAGGTGCGCTCACGGGTGAAAGCGCTGCTCGACAAGCTTGCGAGCGATCCCGCGAACGGCATCGAGCGCATTCTCCCGCAAGAGGAAATTCAACGAGGGCGAGGCTTCCCCAATGCCGCGTACTTGATCTCGTTGCGCAGCGGCTACGAAATGGGCTACAGCTTGACACTGCCGCTGATCGCAAAGCCGAGCAATCTAGGCATGCATGGCTACCTGCCGGAACGCGCCGAGATGCGATCGTCTTTCTTCATCGTGGGCCCGCACATTGCGAAAGCTAAATCCCTGGGCGAAATCGACATGCGGCAAATAGCGCCGACGCTCGCAGACATTCTGCATGTCCGGTTGAGCGGTGCGGAAATGGCGGGGATTGTGCTGAACTAGCTGGGAAGATTCTCGAATTCCACTCGGGCCCGTATTGAAGGTCTCCAAAACAAAAATAGGCCTAATATTAGATATATAACTAGAGTATTATCAGGTTTATACCTAATATTAGTGTTTACTGTGCGCCTTAAGCTCTATCTATCTAAAAATAGACTGTTATTATCAATAACAGCATGTAACTATCCATCATCATGGCAATATCTCCTCAACTGACCGATCGGGAAATCGCAGCCTCTATCGCAAAGCGGTTGCGGCAGTGGCGAATCGACCCTAAAGGCGCAGCACTCTCGGCCAGCGAGTTGGCTAAACGCAGCGGCATGGGGCTCACGCCGCTGCGCCGCTTCGAGAAAACCGGCGGCATCACTTTGCGAAATCTCATCGCACTCATGCGCGCCATGGGTCTGCTGGAACGCCTCGAAGGATTGGTACCGGATCCTGCCAGCCCAAGCCCCATGGAAATTCTTCAGGCCGAGCAGGAAAAACGCATCCGACAACGCGCTCCGCGCCGCAAGACCAGAAGCCAGACACATGGCTGACATCTTGGCCGTTGAGGTGCGGCTTTGGGGCGAGCGTGTGGGCGCCGTTGCACTCTTGCAAGGAAAGCCCGGCTACTATGAGTTCGAATACGCGCCGGCTTTCGTGCGTTCCGGCATTTCTCCCTCGCCGATCAAGATGCCGCCCTCGATCGGGACGCGCTACAGCTTTCCTGCGCTGTCACTTGAGACCTATCGCGGCCTGCCTGGACTCATCGCCGATTCTTTGCCGGACCGATTCGGCAATACATTGATCGATGAGTACCTATCTCGACACGGCATCGGTGCCGAAGACGTCACGACACTGCAGCGTCTTCTCTATGTCGGCAAGCGAGCCATGGGTGCACTGGAGTTCGAACCTGCCATGGCGACCTCGGCCACCGCCGAAGCCGCCGTGCCGCTGCAGATAGCCGGTCTTGTGGAAGATGCGCGCCGCGCGTTGCGTGGCGAGGTATCGAAAGTGACGCGGCACATTCTCGACGTAGGGAGTTCTGCGGGTGGCGCTCGTGCGAAAGCGGTCATCGGTTGGGATCCTAAAACGCGCAGCGTCTTGTCCGGACAATTCGACCTGCCGCCCGGATTTGAGCATTGGCTACTGAAGTTCGACGGTGTTGGAGACGACGGCCGCTTAGGAATCACGCGCGGATTCGGCCGCATTGAATACGCGCACTACCTGATGGCGATTGAATGCGGCGTTACCATGTCGGAATGCGACCTGCTGGAAGAAGGCGGACGAGCCCACTTCATGTCGCGCCGATTCGACCGCCGGGGCAACGAAAAGCTGCACGTCCAAACGCTATGCGGCTTGCAGCATCTTGATTTCAATATCCCGTATGTGAGCAGCTATGAGCAGTACTTCCGCACGATTTTAGCGCTGAATCTAGGCGCCGCGGCTATGCGCCAGGCCTGGCTGCGTTGCGCGTTCAATGTCATGGCGCGCAACTGCGACGACCACACCAAGAATCTCGCGTTCATCATGGATAAAGCGGGAACATGGAGTCTTTCGCCTGCCTATGACCTGAGTTTTTCGCACAATCCGGGTCCCGATAAATGGACTCGGCAGCATCAGATGTTGGTGAATGGAAAGGCGCAGCAAATTACCCGCGCGGATCTGTTGATCGTGGCGAAGCAATTCGATATTGACGGCGCAAATCGCCTTTTGGAGCACATCGCGGACGTGCTTCGCCAATGGCCGCGCTTGGCGCGCCTCGCCGGCGTGCCGGATAGTGAAATCTCACGTATCGCGGAACGTCAGCAAATTCTTTGAACCCAGCGCGCCTCGTTGAGTACGGCCGCGATGCGAAATGAATTGCGCAACGGACCCGGCACCGGTTTGGCTTATTATACGCAGGTGCTTTGCAGGCACAGGCATCGGCGAGGGCCCCCGGCCATGAGCTTAGACGCCCGCCTGGTGGACGCGTTTTGCCGCCCTGGCGCCGTCAATTGCGGCAAAATCGCACGCCGTCTGGCGTGTTGTTTGGCGGAGCGGCGGGTGCAGGCTTTTCGCGGTGCGCGGAAGTTCAACGTAGGAGTGTGTTCATGTCGATATCGAGTGGTGCAGTGGCATTTTCCGAAGTCGCGCAAGTTGATCATGCGCCGCTGGCGTTCCTATACGAACACCCGCAGTGGTTCGCGCAAATCTTCGCGGAGCTGGAACGGCGCAAAGTCCCCTTCGACAAGATATTCATTCCCGACCATTTTTACGATGTCGGCGCGCAGAAACCCGCATTCAAGGTACTGTTCAATCGTATGAGCCCGTCCGCGAACAGCCGACAGCACGGTTCCGGAATTTTCCATACCCTGGCCTACCTCGAACACCTTGAGCTGCAGGGCGTGCGCGTCCTCAATGGCTCCAAGGCATTTCGCTACGAGATATCCAAGGCCGGTCAAGCCTCGCTGTTGAAATCGCTGGGCCTTCGCTTTCTGCCTTCGCGCATCATTCACTCCCCGCATCAGGCCGCAGCCGCCGCCGAAGGTTTGCGCTACCCCATCATCGTGAAAGCCAATACCGGCGGCAGCGGCAAGGGCATCACGCGTTTCAACACCAAGGCGGAGCTTGCCGCCGCGGTGGCCGCCGGGCAGCTGGACCTGGGTAACGACAGCGTCGCGCTCGTACAGGAGTTCATTCCCGCGCGCGGCGGCTTCATCACGCGGGTGGAGACGATAGGTTTCAAATATCTCTATGCCATCAAGGTGCATTTGACGGGCGAAACATTCGATTTGTGCCCGGCGGACATCTGTCAGACCTCGACCGGCCAAAGCCTGGAAAATGCCTGCGTCGTCGAGGCCTCGAAGGCGGGGCTCAAGGTCGATGGGTATGAAGCGCCGACGAAGGTGATCCAGGACATCGAACGCATCGTGCGGTCCGCGGGCATCGACGTCGGCGGCATCGAATACATCGTCGATGACCGGGACGGCAACATCTACTACTACGACATCAACGCGCTCTCGAACTTTGTCGCAGATGCGCCTCGAGTCATCGGCTTCAACCCCATCGAAAATCTTGCCGATTTTCTGCAGGACGAGGTGCGTCGTGCAGGTTAAAAAGGGAATTCGCTACGGGTATTGGATGCCGGTGTTTGGCGGGTGGCTGCGCAACGTCGAAGACGAGCAAATGGAAGCCAGCTGGCAGTACACGAGCAAGCTCGCACGGCGCAGTGAGGAGATCGGATTTGATCTCTCGCTCATTGCGGAACTCAACATGAATGATATCAAGGGCATCGATGCGCCGAGCCTCGATGCCTGGTCAACCTCGGCGGCCCTCGCGGCGGTGACGAAAACGCTGGAGCTGATGGTGGCGGTGCGGCCGACTTTTCATTTGCCGGCGCTTTTCGCCAAGCAGGCCGCGAATATCGACCATATCAGCGGCGGCCGTCTCGCGCTCAATGTGGTTTCTTCGTGGTGGGAGCAGGAAGCAAAAATGTATGGCGTCGACTTCGAACGCCACGATGATCGCTACGGGCGAACCTCGGAATGGCTCGACGTGGTGAATGGCGCCTGGTCGCAGAAGAGCTACAACCACACGGGAAAGTATTACCAGACCCAAAATACCGTTCTGGAGCCAAAACCGGTCCGCTCGCCTCGGCCTCCGATCTACGCCGGCGGCGAATCGGAGGCTGCAAAGAACCTAATCGCGCAAAAATGCGACGCCTACGTCATGCATGGCGATTCCCCCGAGCATGTGGCGGCCAAAATTGCCGACATGAGCGCGCGGCGTGAAAAGTTCGGACTGGAGCGCATGCAATTCGGCGTTGCCGGCTACGCGTTTACACGTGATTCCGAAGGCGAGGTGGCCAAGGAGATCGAGCGCATCACCGACGTGAAGCAGAATGCCAAAGGCTACGCGAACTACCAGCAATGGCTGCAAGGAACGCAGCTCGAACAGAAGATGTCCATTCAAGAATATTCTGTGTCGAACCGCGGATTGCGCTCAGGATTGGTGGGCACGCCATCGCAGGTGCAAGACCAGATCGGCAAGTTCGAAGAGGTGGGCGTGGATCTGCTGCTGCTGCAATTCAGCCCACAACTGGAAGAAATGGAAAGATTCAGCGACGCCGTCATTCGTTAGGAGCCCCAGGAGCAATCGTTGTCCGCGCCATATTGTGAGCGGCCGCTGGCGGTGCGCTGCGGCGCCTTCGGCGATATGGTGCTGTTGACGGCGTTGATCCGGGTTCTGTACGCGGAATTTCGCCTGCCCGTCGATATCGTCACCTCAGGTCCGTGGAGCGAGCCGCTGCTGCGCGGACAGCCCGGAGTGGGGGAGATCTTCAGCATGCGCAGCCGCAAAACTCCCTACTGGCTGAGCTTGGATCAAGGGCGGGTGGTGCGGCGATTGCGCGCGCGGGCCCCGGGTCCCACGTGGTTTTGTGACGGCGATGATGCTGCCAGACCCATCCTCGACCGGGCGGGGATTCCGGGCGAATACATCGTCGATGTGAAGGATCACGCGTTGCTGCCCGGTGAGCATGCAACCGAGCAGTGGCGCCGCTTCGCGCAGATTATGCCGCGGGCGCCGGTCGGTGCGCACCGCGACGACGTCGATGCGATTGTTCCGGGTTGCTACCTGGAAGTTGCGCAGAGTCAGCGTGTTGAATTGGCGACGTGGCTCGAGGCGCGGGATCTTGCCGATCAGCCGCTGATACTCGTGCAGATCGGCAACAAACGCACCATGCGTCGAGGTTTGCGCCGCATGGCGGTCAACAACAAGTACTGGCCGCCCGATCGGTGGGCGGAAGTTTTGCAATTCCTGCGGCAGCATCATCCCCACCACGCCATCCTGCTGCTCGGCACCGGCCCCGAATTCGAACTCAACCGGCAGCTCGCGTCGCTGGCCGGCATCGACAGACTCCATAACGTCGCGGACGACCTGCCGATTCCTCGACTGATAGCGCTATTGGCCCGCGCCGAGGGTCTCCTGACGGTCGATTCAGGGCCCGCGCATGCCGCAGCGGGCGTCGGCTGTCCGCAGGTCGTGCTGTTCGGCAAGGCATTGCCGTCGCTGTATCGGCCCTGGGGCACGGCGGGGTCCGAGGTGCACCTGTTGCGCGGCGAGATGGACGGAGAGCCCAATATGCTCGGTATCGACACGCGCAACGTGATTGCCGCGTGGTCGAGACTCAAGCTGCGCGCCACCCGGAATACCGGGGGAGGCGCCTAGCTCGGCGGTGCGCCGACTGCGGATGCGCGCAGCATGTCCTGCGTGACGAGCACCACGCCGCGCTTGGTCACAAAAAATCGCTTCGCGTCGGCACCCGGGTCTTGCCCAATCTGCAGCCCGTCGGGAATCACGCAACCCTCATCGAGGATGCAGCGCGTGATCTTGCAATGCCGGCCGATGGTCACTCCCGGCAATAGCACTGAACTCTCGATGATGCTGGCCTCCTCGATGCGCACATCGTTCGATAGCAGCGACTGTCTGACGTAAGCACCCGAGATGATGCAGCCGCCCGCCACCATGGAATTCACTGCCATGCCGCGCCGGCCTTCATCGTCCAGCACAAACTTCGCCGGGGGCTGTTGCGCTTGATAAGTCCAAATGGGCCATTGATGATCGTAAATGTTCAATTCCGGATCGAGAGATACCAACTCCATGTTCGCCTCGTACAAAGCGTCGACGTTCCCCACGTCGCGCCAATAATTTTGTGCGCGCGTCTCGACATCGTGGAACGGGTAGGCGAATACCCTGAGGCGCGCAATGGCCGGAGGAATGATATTGCGGCCGAAGTCGTGATTCGTCGTCTCGCTGGCCGCATTTTCGGTCAACAATTTCTCGAGCCGATCCATGGTGATCACGTAGATACCCATCGAGGCGCGTGCAAAATTTTCATGGCCGATGATGGGATCGGGTTTTTGCGGCTTCTCCGCGAATTTCAGTACGCGATTCGTCTCGTCGGTGGTCATGATGCCGAATTCATTGGCGCGCTCGATTGGCACGTCGACAACGCCCACTGTAATGTCGGCCTCGCATTGCTCGTGATAAGCAATCATCGGACCGTAGTCCATTTTATAAATATGATCGCCCGCCAAAATCAACACATGTGTCGGATTGTGCGAGCGGATGAATTCGAGATTCTGGTACACGGAATCGGCCGTGCCGCGATACCAATGCGTGCCGATCTGCTGTTGTGCGGGAATCAGCTCGACAAACTCGCCAAGCTCGCCGCGCAGATAGCTCCAACCGCGTTGAATGTGCTGGATCAGCGATTGGGATTTGTACTGGGTCAGTACGGCGATCTGGCGAATCCCGGAATTGACGCAATTCGACAGCACGAAATCGATGATCCGGAATTTCCCGCCGAAAGGCGTCGCCGGTTTGCAGCGATGTTCGGTGAGCGCTTTGAGGCGCTCGCCGCGGCCCCCCGCCATGATCACCGCCAGGGTTCCGCTGGTCAAACGGCTGACGTAGCGTCCGGTGTTGTTACGGGCAGCGTGTCGCATTAGCTGAAGCCTGACACACTCGGCAAATGCCTGCATCAGGTTTCTCGCGGCATCGGTCACGCCTTTGTTAGACTGCGCTCATGGCGGCGTTGAAGCTGTGTATTTTGAGTTCGGAAATCGTACCGTACGCGAAGACCGGCGGGCTGGCCGATGTTGCCGGCGCGCTGGTGCGCAACTTGAGCGCCTTGGGCCACGATGTTCGCGCGTTCATGCCGCTGTACCCCATCGTGCGGCGTCATCACCCCGACCTTCAGCCCGTCCTTGGCGCCCAGCGAGCTGTGCTATCCATCGGCGACACCGAATATTGGTTCTCGCTGCTGACCGCCAGTTTCCCCGGCAGCGATGCTCCCGTCTATTTCGTCGATTGCCCTGCGCTGTTTGACCGTGCAGACTTATATACCAACGATCCCGACGAGCATCGCCGGTTCCTGCTCTTTACCCGCGCCACCCTCGAGGGCTGCCGGCGGTTGGGGTTTGCCCCTCATATATTTCACTGCAATGACTGGCACACGGCATTTCTGCCGCTGTATTTGAAGACTCTATACGCTTCGGATTCGCTGTTGGCGCGAGCCAAATCTCTCTTGACGATTCACAACATAGGCTATCAGGGCGTCATGTCGAGCGCGGCCGCTCCCGACCTGGGCCTGGGTGCTGCGTGGGCGCTGCTCGATCAAGGCGATATCGCCCGGGGCGTGGTCAACTCATTGAAAACCGGTATAAAACACGCACACAGTGTCAGCACGGTCAGCCCGACGTATGCGCGTGAGATCTGCGAGACGCCGCTCGGCATGGGATTGCAAGTGACTTTACGCGAGCGCTCGGATCGCGTGACCGGAATATTGAACGGTGTCGATTATCAGGAGTGGGACCCTCGACACGACCCGCACTTGAATGCGCATTTCAGTCCCCAGGACCTGCGCGGCAAGCTCATCAACAAGGAAATACTCACCGCGACCGTGGGGCTGAAGATTTCGACATCGCAGCCGCTCATCGGCATGGTGACCCGGCTTACGGAACAGAAGGGAATCGATCTCTTGATGGATGCCCTGCCGGCTCTGCTGCAGGCGCGCGACTTTGGCCTGGTGGTATTAGGCAGCGGCGATGCAAAGTACTCGGCGCTTTTCGAAGAGCTGGCGCGGCGCTTTGCCGACCGCGTGAGCTATCGCACAGGGTTCGATGAGCCGCTCGCGCATCTCATAGAAGCAGGCAGCGATATCTTTCTGATGCCTTCGCGATATGAGCCCTGCGGTCTGAACCAAATGTACAGTCTGCGTTACGGAACCATTCCCGTGGTGCGCAACACCGGCGGACTCGCGGACTCAGTGCAGCACTTCGATCCCAGCACCGGCCGTGGGACAGGTTGCGTATTCAATGACTATGACGCGCCGGCCGCGCGCTGGGCGATCAACACGGTGCTCGACTGGTATGCGGACCCGCGCAGCTGGCTGCCGCTCGTGCAAAACGCGATGGCGAAGGATTTTTCCTGGACTCGACAGATCAAGGAATACGATTCGCTATACCACCGATTGGCTACGGTGTGACCTGAAGGAGCGCGTAGCGCCGGCCATTGGGCAGGGAATAGCTCCCCGTCATTCGCAGCCCTGCTGCTTTCCATGCCGGCGGCACGCCAACCTCAGGCGCTCGCGCGCGCCACGGCAGTCGCGGTGATTGGTTGGGCAATTGGACCAGGAACAGGCTATCGGGCGCTGCGGCCGCCAATGAGCGGATCCGCTCGATGCCGGCCGCCTCAAACGGCCCTGCGACCCTGTCAACGGATGTCCTTGCGTACATGTCGATGATCGCGCGGGTGGTTTCATCCGGCGCGAGCAAAACAAGTGGTTTTCCCGCCGTATCGCGTGCAACGGCACGACTGATCTTCGCCAGGTCCTGCCAACGGTCGACCTGCCCATATACCTGAGATGCAGGCCCTATGAGCAGCGCGCAATAGGCAAGAAACAGTGCCCATTGAGCATGCACGGGCTGGTCGCGCGCCGCCGCCCACGCGCGGATGGCCAGAATTGCGGCGGCACTGAGACCGATGAGCGAGATGGCGATGTAGAGGGTAGGGCTGCGTAGGCTGCTCGAGGAATCGCCGGCGAGCACTATCAGCACCGCGGCAAACACCGCCACGCCGAGCAAAAGCATCGCGGCGGTGGCGCGAAGTGAGCGCACGTCCCAGCCATCCGGACCCGGCTGGATTTCGCGAGCCCACCACGCGAGAAGCAGTGCAAATCCAGGAAGCGCCGGCGCCAAGTAGATATTGCGCGCCGTGGCGGCGACGGAAAGAAGGAGCAGAGGCGGCAGTGATGCGGCGAGCGCAAAGCGGACGGCACGACTGTCGTGAAGGGAAGCGCGGCGCTGCCGCCAAGCGCGGCGAGCCGCGGCAATCACCAGCAAGGTCCATGGGAACAAGTACAGGGGAAGTTCAATCAGGTATTTCCCGGGCGTGTTGCGGTGGGCCGCCGCGTATTGCAAATCAGGCGGCGCCTCTACGCTGGCGAAGCGGCCGATGAGGTTGTTCCAGAAGAAAATCCTCAAATGTTCCGGTCCTTCGCTGCCCCGGTACACAAACCACACCCACGTGAGAATCATCGCTGCCTGAATCAACACCCCAACATAAAGCTCCCAGCGGAGAAGTTCGCGCCAGCGCCTCTCCCAAATGCTCAGAGTGAGAATGGCCATCGTGGGCACCATCCAGGCGACTGCGCTCTTGCACAAGAACCCCAGCCCCAAGGCCGTGTGCATCAAGAGATATCCGCGCAAGCGCTCCGGGGTGCTCGTGGCGTAGAACCCGATGTAGGCGCCCAGCAGCGCGACCGATACGGTGGCGAGCAAAGGTGCATCGGTCGCCAACCAAATGGCGACTTGGTATGACAGCAGGAACGTGCTGATGGCTGCCGCCCCCACCAGCCCTGCAAGCCGGCCGGCGCAGCGGGAAGCCAGCAAGCCAATGCTCAGCGCCGTGATCAAGGCATAGAGCAAATTGGGCAGGCGCGCGACCCACGCCTGTGCGCCGAGAAATCTTATGGGAAATGCAGCCAGCCAATAGGTCAACGGCGGCTTTTCACAAAAGGCTTCACCGGCCAGCAAGGGCACCGCTTTGTCGGTCTGCCAGCTCATGCGCCACGCGATGTCGGCTTCGCGCGGTTCGTCCGGAGTCCAGTAGCCGCGGGCAAACATGCCGACGCACCATGCCAGCAGCAGCACACTTCCAAGCCCCAGCAGCGTGCGGCGAGTTTTCAGCGGTCCGAATTGCATTTGCTGACTATACTTCACGCGAGCCCTTGCCCGGATGATGCGCTCCATTCAAAGTAGCCGCTCTCTGAAAGGATCAGGTGGTACGTGGGATCAGGTGGTACGTGATTGAGCAATTCTGCGATTGGCTGTCGAGGACGGGTGTCAGCGTGGCGTTTCAGTCGGCAAATTGGTTTGTCCCGCTGGTGCAAACGGTTCATATTATCGCCATTGCGATTCTGCTGACCACCGTCTACGTCATCAGTTTTCGGCTGATTGGCATTACCCGAGGGGTACAGCCGCTGGCGGTGCTCACCGCCAAGTCGGCACCGTGGATCTGGACGGCACTGTGTGTACTGCTCGCGAGCGGCATCCTCCTGACCATCACGGAACCTGCGCGCGAGCTGCTCAACTGGGTATTTCGCGTGAAAATGCTCATGGTGTTGGCGCTTGCCGCCATTCTGTGGACGGTGCAATCGCGCACGCGCCGGAATCCGCAATATTGGACCGAGTCGCCGGTGCGGCGTCGCGCCGCTCGCGCCATCGGAATAGTCTCCATCATCGTCGGCGCAGGCATCGTGACCGCCGGGCGCTGGATAGCCTATGTGTAAGGTTTGAGGCATGGCCGTGGAACAAGCCCTGACGTGGCTGCAAGAATTGAATTTTCCGACCCAGATTCGCGAATCCGATTGGCTGTTTCCGACCATCGAAACGGTGCATGTGTTTGCGCTGGTGCTGGTCGTCGGTTCGATCATGACCGTTGACCTGCGCCTCTTGGGGTTGACCAATCGAGAACGTCCATTCAGTGAGTTGGCGGCCGAAATGCTGCCATGGACCTGGGCGGCTTTTGCCCTCGCGGCGAGCGCCGGTCTGTTGATGTTTTCATCCAAGGCGCTCATTTACTACGGCAATATTCCGTTCCGGCTGAAAATGTGCTGCTTGGTGCTTGCCGGGATCAATATGGTGCTGTTTCACTGGTTAGGAACGCGCCACCTTGAGACATGGGACCGAAAGCAGCCGCCTAGGCTCGCCAGATTTGCCGGCGGCACCTCGCTGCTGCTTTGGACCGTGATTGTCGCGACGGGACGCTGGATCGGCTTTACGACTTAGTCGCGTCATCGGTGTGATGCATCTGAACGGCCTATCACCGCCATGGCAATATTTGAATGCGCTTCACTCTCGTTGTCATTCTGGCGTTCTTGATCGGCGCGGCCGTTTTCGCCGATACCGGCTGTGCTGAGCGAAGACTCCTGCGCGCAGATCCCGATATCTTGACGGCCGATTCGGCGCTGCTGCAATTTGCAATTCGCCGCGGCCGGCCTTTGTTCGCAGTTCATTGCGCTGCGTGCCACGGCGTTTCTGGCGCTGGAGATCGGGTCAAGGGCGTGCCGAATTTGACCGATGGCGATTGGCTGTACGGCAGCGGGCGCGTGGCGGACATCGAACAAATCATCGCCTACGGGATTCGCTCCCGCAATTCGAAGGCTTGGAGCCTGGCAATCATGCCTGCTTATGCGCGCCCACACCCGAACCCGGCCGATCAGAACATTCAGCCGCTGACGCCGGGCGAGATCAGCGACCTCATCGAGTTTTTGTTTCGGCAACAAGGCCGCACAGCGGACGCCATGGCAGCGTCGCGAGGAGCCGCGCTATACCGGGGCGATGCGGGCTGCTATGACTGCCATTCGCTCGACGCCAAGGGCGACGCCGCCATTGGTGCGCCAAACTTGGCAGATGGCATCACGCTATACGGTGACGGTAGCCGCGAGGCGCTTTTTCTTTCGATCGCCTATGGGCGCCAAGGCGTATGCCCTGCCTGGATCAAGAAGATGAGTGCGGCCGGCATCCGTGAAACGGCTGTCTTCGTCTACTCGATATCGCACCCCGGTGAAATGCCCAATGTCGACTGACAGCCAAGCAAAGAGCGCGTCCTGGCGCGATCCGGCGCAAGTGAGCAGCCAGCGATCGTTCATGCTCATGACGATGGGTGCGCTGGTAGGCTTAGTTCTCGCCGGATACTCATTGTTCACGGCGCGCGGCGCATCGACGTTGTCGGTTCCGGCTGAGGACGTGGCGCTGGTGAATCAGCAACCGATTTCCCGCAGCGATTTCCTCATACTTCTGCAGACTCTGTACGGCGTCGATTTGAATCACGCGACCCGCGAGCAGCGGCAGAAAGTCTTGGACGACATGATCCGGGAAGAATTATTTGTTCAGCGCGGTAAGGAGCTGGACCTGGCTTCGACCGATCCTGACGTCCGCAGCGCGCTGGTAAACGCGGTTGAGCTGGAAGTCTCTGAAAATGCCATTACCGCTCAGCCCAGCGAGGCTGCGTTGCGTCAATTTTACACGCAGCACCCCGACCGCTATGTCAGCGAGGGAATCATGAATGTTCAGGATTTCGTATTCCCGGTGGGCGATCTTCGCGCCCTGGCAGCCAATCTCGGAACGCTCAAATCGGCGCTCACGGCGCCGGAAACGTTGGCGCGGTTTCGCGGGCGTGAGTCAGGCAAGACCAAGGGCGATGAATTCTATTTTGCCGCCAGGCTTCATCTTGGCGATCAGCTCTTCGCGGCTGCCAGGGAATTGTCGGACGGCGCGGTGTCCTCACCTATTTCCACGAGCGACGGAATACACGTTCTCTACATGGTCAGAAACAGGCGGCCTGTGCCCTTCGAATTCGCCAAGGCGCGTCCGCAGGTGCTGAACGACTATCGGAATCACGCTGTTGAACAATTGAAGGCCGGCGACGAATCATTCCTTCGCAAACGCGCCAACGTGCGCGTCGCGGAAGACTTCCGTTGAAACTATCCGCGATCCTCTGCTTGATCTTTGCGGCTGTGTTCGTCCCGCAATCAGCCGACTCCCATACGCGCAGCCAGTCGCATTCGGTATGGGAAATAAACGGTCAATTTGTCGACGTCGTCGTCACGATTCCCGAACTCGAAGCCAATCGGCTCGCAACCGACGCAGCCCCCGTCACGTCGGCACGTCTCCGCGAGTACCTTGCCCGGAAAACCTACGCCATTGCGGACGGGAAACGCTGCGTCCTCATTCCCCCGGTGCAGCCGCTATCGGCGCTCGCTGGATTTCGCAAATTCGATTTCACGTTCAAGTGCGATTCAGCCGCGAATTTGCAAATACATTCCGGGGCCTTTTTCGACCTGGTCCCCAGCCACACGAATTTCGCGCAAGTGCAAAATGCCGCGTCAGGGGAATTTACCGAACAATTGATGACCAATGAACATCAAACGATAGACGTGACCGGCGGCGCGGGCAGCCGTCTGAAGAATGCGAGTTTCCTCGAATTCATTCGCATGGGGACGATGCATATTTTTACCGGTGTCGATCACATGTCATTTCTCTTGGGATTGGTGCTGATATCCCGCCGTCTGCGAGATCTCGTTTTTGTCGTGACTGGATTTACGATCGGCCACAGCTTGACGCTCGCATTGGCTGTCACGGGAGTGCTCAGGCCGCACGCTGAATATATCGATGCCCTGGTCGCTCTGACCATCGCGCTCATCGGTGCGGAAAACATCGTCGTCCAGACCCGCCAACCCAGGATGATCGCCCTCGGCGCCGCCTTGTGCTTGGGCCTGATGGCTGTGTTTCAACTCCTCGGCTTCGGCGGGTTACCGAGCTTGCTGCTGCTCGGTTCGGGATTATTCACGGCAAATTATTTGCTCATTTCCGGCAATATTCGCGACGCAGGTCGATTGCGCGTGCTCATTACGCTAGTGTTCGGCCTGATTCATGGTTTCGGCTTTGCCGCGGACTTGCTGGAACTGCAGCTGCCGACGGAGCGATTGGCTGAGCTGCTCGTCGGCTTTAACCTGGGTGTTGAATTCGGTCAGGTGGCGCTGGTTATCGGAGCGACAATGCTGGTCGTGGCCTTGCGAAAACTGCACCTCGCACTGCCGCGCCCCATCCTCGTCGACGTGGCTTCGACATTTCTCGTGGCGCTGGGGGTATTTTGGTTTGTCAGCAGGAGCTACGCGTAACAGCGCTTCATGATCACAGCGTCGGCAATTAAATCACCCATACGGCGAGATTGGATGGTCAATGGCGCGCTTTTGCTGCTGCTCGTCCTGATGTTCGCGATCTCTCTTCTGGCAGGCCGCGTATGGTTGCCGCTGGGCGAGGCGTGGCAGGGACTCTGGTCGCCGGATGCAAATTTGGCGGCGACAATCATCACCCAGCTGAGACTGCCGCGCGCCATTCTCGCCCTCGAGGTCGGGGCAGCTCTTGGATTATCGGGCGCGGTGCTGCAGGGCGTGACGCGCAATCCCCTGGCAGAACCCGGGTTGCTCGGTGTTTCCGCCGGCGCCGCACTCGGCGCCGTCATCGCCGTGTATTTTGGCTTGGCCACGCATTTCACGACCGCCGCACCGCTTCTCGGTTTGACCGGCGCACTGCTCGCCAGCGTGGTGACATTCGCACTGGGCCGCGGCGGCGGAACAATCACCCTGGTGCTGGCGGGCGCTGCGGTATGCGCGCTGGCCGCGGCCGGGATCTCCTTGGCACTCAATCTCGCCCCCAATCCCTACGCGGCGTTCGAAATCATGACATGGTTGATGGGTTCGCTGGCAGATCGCAGCTGGGCGCAGGTGTTTCTGGTGACGCCGTTTATTCTGTTAGGGTGCACTATGCTGCTGTTCACTGCCCGCGGAATCGATGCGTTGGCGTTAGGCGAGGCGCAGGCGCAGAGCCTGGGCGTGGATCTTCGAGGCCTGTACATTTTGGCGATATTCGGCACGGCATTGGCCACCGGAGCATCCACGGCGGTGACTGGAGTTGTCGGCTTCATCGGGCTTGTCGCGCCGCACTTGGTGCGTCCGCTCATGGGGCATCAGCCAAGCCGCATACTGTTGCCAGCCGCATTCAGCGGCGCGCTGCTGCTGCTGTTCGCCGATGTTGCAACTCGCTTGATTCACGTCGGCACTGAAATGAAGCTCGGCGTACTGACCAGCCTGATTGGAACGCCGTTTTTCTTCTGGCTCGTCGTGCGGTTGCGCAAGACAGCGCCTTAAACAGACAAGGAGAATTCTCGTGACACAGCATGTTTTGGTGGAAAAGTCCGAAAGACTCTTGGTTCTTACGCTGAACCGTCCGGACAAGAAGAACGCACTGACTCGCGCCATGTACGCCACTCTGGCGTCGGAAATCGCAAATGCCGATGCGGATCCGAATATCCGCTGCATTTTGATCAAGGCCAACGGGGACATGTTTACCGCGGGAAACGATCTGGCCGATTTTGCCGCCATCGGCAACGCCACCGCGGCGCGGAAACCCGAAGACGCCAATCCGCTGCTGCCGGCGCTCGCGCGAGCCCGGACGCCTATCGTGGCGGCGGTAAACGGCCGAGCGGTGGGTGTCGGCGTAACGATGCTGCTTCATTGCGATATGGTCTACGTCGCGGATGACGCGCTGCTCACAGCTCCTTTCGTGAATCTGGCGCTGGTTCCCGAAGCAGGCTCGAGTCTGCTGATGCCGTTGCGCATCGGCCATGTCCGTGCGTTTGAAATGTTTGTGCTCGGTGAACCGGTAAACGCGGAAAAGGCAGTCAGCTGGGGCATGGCGAACCGCACAGTGTCACCCTCTGAGC
>JALYIH010000048.1 GCA_030775865.1 Pseudomonadota bacterium
CCCATCAACCCCTTGGTCGGCAGCGTCGGACTGATTGCGAAGCATGCCAGGGTACCGGTGCAAACGCTGCTCATCGAGACCGATTCGCCTTTTTTGAGCAAAGGCTGGCCCCTGTTCAAGCGGCCCAGTTTGCCCATCACATACCGCGTCCGGCTGGGCCGCCGTTTTGACCCGCCCGCGGACGTTGCCGCCTTTACCCAGGAACTCGACGGCTACTACCGGCAGTCGCTCGAGAACGCGCTTCAGACCCGTTGGCTGAAACGCGAATCATGACGCCATCGAGCACTCACCTGGTGCTCATTCCGAGCTATAACCCGGGCCCAAAGGTGTATTCCACCGTGCGCGCGGCGCTCGAGCACTGGGCACCCGTCTGGGTGATCATCGACGGCAGCACCGATCATTCCGAACACCGCCTGTCGGAGATGGCGGCCACGGAGCCCAACCTTCGCGTGTCGGTATTGCCCGTGAACAGCGGCAAAGGCGCCGCTGTGCTGTTCGGCATGCGTGAGGCACAAGCCTTGGGCTTTACTCACGTGCTGACCATGGACTCCGATGGACAGCATCCTGCGGAAAGTATCGCGCCCTTCATGCAAACCTCTTTTTCATCTCCAGCTGCCATGGTCTTGGGGAAACCGATATTCGATGACAGTGCGCCGGGTTTGCGGGTCAAGGGCCGCAGGATATCGAACTGGTGGGCCAATCTCGAAACCTTGTGGGCTGGGATCGACGACTCGCTGTTTGGCTTTCGCGTCTATCCCATCGTTCCGTTGATCAGCGTCATGCGCCGGCAACTCTGGATGCGGCGCTTCGATTTCGACGTCGAGGCGGTGGTGCGTTTGTGCTGGCGGGGCGTGATGCCGATCAACATACCGGCGAAGGTGCGCTACTTCAAGCCCGAGGAAGGTGGGGTTTCGCATTTCAATTATTGGCGCGACAATGCGCTGCTCACCTGGATGCACTTCCGGCTGTTCCTCGGATTCATCCTGCGCCTGCCGTTGTTGGCGGCGCGGCGCCTGCGCAAGCCTTAGGAAGCGCCCAGGGCGGGGTTGCCGCACCGCCCCGCACCTATATAATGCCGCTACTTAGAACTCCAATTGAAAGACCAGCCTATGTCCGACAAAGCGTCGCTCATGCAACAGCCGGCGCCGCTGACCGATGTCGGTCTGCAGCGGGAACTTGCCACGCTGTTCGTGCAAGCACTGAACCTCGAAATACAGCCTCAGGATATCGATCCCGATGCACCCCTGTACGGCGAAGGGTTGGGATTGGATTCCATTGACATTTTGGAGGTGGCGCTGATCGTCTCCAAGCAGTACGGCATTCACTTACGGGCCGACAGCCAGGAGAATCAGCAAATCTTCCGTTCTTTGAGGCATCTAGCAGAGTACATTGCGGCGCAGAGAACCAAGTAACCATGGCTTCGGGACGTAGGAGCCTGGCTCCTCGACGGCAGCTAGCGGCCGTCGCCGTGGTCTTCATCGCTTACGCCGTACTATCGCACTACAGCAATTCGAACCCGCAGGCGCATGATCTAGGGGCAGCTCTCGCGCTTGCGCCCGTGCTGACAATCGGTTTGGTTCTGGTCTGGCGCTGGAGCGGCGCGCTGCCGGCGGTTCTGGCGGCGGCGGCGACGGCATTCCTGGTGCATCATTACTGGCCGCTATTCACCCGGAATTTCTCCATGGTGTACCTGATCCAGCAGTGCGGCTTCTACGTCATCATGGCCTTCGGTTTCGGGCGCTCTTTGCTCAAAGGCCGGGTGCCGCTGTGCACGCAGCTCGCGGACAAGATTCACGGGCCGTTGTCCGACGTCGAACTGCGCTACACCCGGAGTGTCACCTTTGCTTGGGTCATTTTCTTTTTGCTGAACATGGCGGTGACGGGTCTGCTGTTCGCCTTCGCGCCGTTGCGCATCTGGTCGCTTTTCGTCAACTTCTTGTCACTTCCATTGATCCTGCTCATGTTCGCGGCGGAATACGCCGTTCGGCGCCGCGTGCTGCCCCAGGTGCAAACCAGCGGCCTGATCGCAACCTTGCGCGTGTACTTCGCGAATCCGCCTTGAGGCTCATGGAAACCATCGCGCTACTGTCACATACCTCACCGGCGGCGATCATCGCCTACCGCGGCGGCGTCCCGGTCACCGCCCAACAATTTCTTGGCGACGCGACTTACTTGGCGCAACGCCTGCCGGATTCCAGGCACGTGCTGAATGTATGCACCGATCGATATCACTTCACGGTGGGGCTCGCGGCCTGCCTGATGTCGCAGCGCGTCAGTCTATTGCCTTCGACGCATACCCCGCAGGTCATTGCGCAGCTCGCCACCTTTGCGCCGGATGCATTCTGTTTGACCGACGATCCGCGCTGCGATATTGAATTGCCGCAGGTCTATTTTCCCGATCAATTTCATGAGTCCGCGCCGGCCGGGCTAGCCAGGTCCTTCAGCGTCCCGGGCATCCCAACCACACAACTCGCGGCCATCGTGTTTACTTCGGGCACGACCGGCACACCCGTTCCCTACAAGAAAACCTGGGGCCTTCTGGCGCGCTGCATTCAGAACGGCGCGCCGCGCTTGGGACTGTCGGATGGCAGGAGCCACACGATCATCGGCACCGTGCCCGGCCAGCATATGTATGGGTTTGAATCCACCGTGCTGCTTGCGCTGCTCAGCGGCAATGCCTTCAGCGCCGAGCG
Organism: Pseudomonadota bacterium; assembly: GCA_030775865.1. Lineage (GTDB taxonomy): Bacteria > Pseudomonadota > Gammaproteobacteria > Steroidobacterales > Steroidobacteraceae > Bog-1198. The sequence continues at coordinate 2,694 of JALYIH010000048.1, forward strand.
GCCGTTTTACCCCGCCGACGTTGCGGCGGCCGTCAAGCTGGTCCCGCGGCCTCGCACGTTGGTGACCACACCCATCCACCTGCGCACCCTGCTCACCTCCGAGGTGGAATTTCCGCCGGTGGATCTGGTGGTATCGGCAACGGCTCCCTTGAGCCAAGAGCTGGCGCGGGAAGTTGAGGAAAAGTACAAAACCTCGCTTCTAGAGATTTACGGATCGACGGAGACGGGCCAGATCGCCATTCGCAGGACTGCCGAGACGGCGGCATGGCGTCTCTGGCCGGGCGTTCGCCTGAGCGTCGCGAACGACCAGGTGTATGCGCAGGGCGGTCACGTCGAGCAATTGACGCCGATGTGCGATGTCATCGAGATCACGGGGGCGGAAGAGTTCCTGCTGCATGGTCGCACGGCCGACTTGGTCAACGTCGCCGGCAAGCGCAGCTCCTTCGCCTACCTGAATACTCAGTTGAACGCCATTCCGGGCGTCGTGGACGGCGCGTTTTTCCTGCGAGAGGGATTGACCGGCTCCACCGGCGTGGCCCGCTTGGGCGCGGTGGTGGTCGCTCCGGGATTGAGCGCGGCGGCGCTCACCGAACACTTAAGACAGCGGATCGACCCTGTGTTCCTGCCGCGACCGTTGCTCCTCGTCGAAGAACTGCCTCGCAACGCCACCGGCAAGCTGCCTCAACAGGCACTGCAGGGATTTGCCAACAGTCAATTGCGGACCGACGAACCTTCATGAAGATGCAAAGTGAGCTCCATATCGCGGCAGACCACCCAGCGTTTGCGGGCCACTTCCCGGCATTTCCGGTGCTGCCCGGTGCCATACTGCTCGATGAGATGCTCAATGCCATCGAACTCGCGCGCGGAATCGATCTTAAACGCTGGCGTGTCGGCACCGCGAAATTTCTCGACGCGGTGCGCCCGGGCGACCGCCTCGTCTTGGAGCACGACGCACCTGCGGCAGGATTGATTCATTTCACGATTCGGGCCGAGAACCGCAAGGTGACCGGCGGCACGCTCTATGAATCCTAAGGCAGCGAATCTTGCGGACCAAACCAAAGCGGCGGAATGGGTCAGGCATCGCGAGCGCGGCAGCCTTTGGCTGCTGAAGATCATGGCATTCCTTTCGTTGCGTTTGGGCCGCACCTCGAGCCGCATCATTCTGTATGGCATCGCCGCGTATTTCTTTGTGTTCGGGCCCGACGCGCGGCGCCACTCGCGACGCTATCTGAGCCGCGCCCTCGGTCGAAAGGCCACGGCCCGCGATCGCTTCCTGCAGATCTTGAGCTTCGCGACCACCATTCACGATCGCGTCTATCTCATGAATGAACAGTTTGAAAAATTCAAGATCTCCGTCGAGGGAGAGGCGGCGGTGCTGGCTCAGACCTCGGTCGGCCGTGGCGCCCTGCTGTTGGGCTCGCATATGGGCAGCTTCGCCGTGATGCATGCCTTGAGCCGGCGCCAAAGCAGCCTGCGTGTTTCGATGGCGATGTACGAGGAAAACGCGCGCAAGATCAGCGGCATCCTTGCCGCCATCAATCCAAAAGGGGTGCCGGACATCGTATCGCTCGGCCAAATCGACGCCATGCTCCGTATCGCGGAGCGTCTCGAGCAGGGCTGCTGCGTCGGCGTGCTCGCTGACCGCACGTTGGGAGAGGAGCCCACACAGGCCGTCACGTTCCTGGGAGAACGGGCTTACCTACCCACCGGACCGATGCGTGCGGCGGCCATTCTGCGCTGCCCGGTTTTTTTCATGGCCGGTCTGTATCGCGGCAAGAACAACTACCATGTGGTATTCGAACAAGTCGCAGATTTCTCGGCCGCGAGCGTCGGCAGCCGCCATCTTGTGGTGCGTGCGGCGATCGAGCGCTACGCGGCGGTGCTCGAGCATTACTGCCGCAGCGATCCCTACAACTGGTTCAATTTTTTCGATTTCTGGCGCCATCCCGACGGCAACCGGAGCGAATGATGCGCCTGCTGCCCTTGATGGTGTTGAGTGTGTTCGCTGCCCTGTGCGGCACTGCTGCCTCGTGCGCGGCCTCCGCGGCGATCAATGATCTGGATGAGATCATGGGCCTGCTCGCGATGCGCCAGCACGGACGGGTCGAGTTCATCGAGCAGCAATTTCTGTCCGTCTTGAATCATCCGATCGAGTCCTCGGGCGAGTTGCGTTATGACGCGCCGGACCGGCTCGAGAAGCGCACACTCAAGCCCCGCGCAGAAACCCTGGTGCTCACCGGCGGGGTATTGACCGTGGAACGAGCGCATAGCCGGCACGTGATGGATTTGCATGCCTATCCGCAGATACAACCCTTCGTTGAAAGTATTCGCGCCACATTGGCCGGCGATCGAAGCGCTCTCGAGCGGTTATTTCATCTGGATTTCACCGGCAGCGTTGCGCGCTGGACCTTGACCTTGGTGCCCTTGGAATCCAAGGTCAAGCAGTCGGTCTCCCAGGTGCGCATTGACGGCGCGCGCGATCAATTGTTGAAAGTTGAGATTCGCCAGCCCGATGGCGACCGTTCGCTGATGACGCTGCGGCCATCCACGTTGCCATGATCGTGCGCCGTGCACGAGTGCTCATCGTTTGGCTCGGCTGCGTCGCGTTCGCGGCATTCGTCGTGGCTCGTGCGCAGTACATCACCGATCTATCGGCATTCTTGCCGGCCAACCCCACCCCCGTGCAACAACTGCTGGTCGATCAACTGCGCGATGGACCGGCCTCGCGTCTGATCCTGATTGCGATCGAGCAAGGCGACGCCGCCGCCCGCGCCCGCGTGTCTGCCGCGATGGTCGATCGGCTGCGCAAGGATTCCGAGTTCTCCAGCGTCAATAACGGCGAAGTTGCCGGGCAAAGAGACCGCGAGTTCCTGTTTCAGCACCGCTATTTGTTGAGCGAGGCGGTAACCGCGGAGCGCTTTTCCGCCGCCGGGTTGAACACGGCCATCAACGAAACGATCGACAATCTGGCCTCGCCCGCGGGGCTGCTGTTCAAGTCCCTGCTGCCTCGGGATCCAACGGGCGAGTTGCTCAACATCATCGACCAATTGGCGCGCGCACCGGCACCGCAAAGCCGTGACGGCGTTTGGGTCTCCGCGGACGGGACTCGTGCCTTGGCCGTGGCACAAACCGCGGCAAGCGGATCCGACAGCGACGCTCAGGCCAGAGCCATCGATGCGATTCGGGCGGCGTTTGCAGCCGCCGCGGCGGACTCACAGCGAGCCTCAGGCTCGCCGCAAGCCTCGGGTGTGCAATTGCGCCTGAGCGGACCCGGTGTTTTCGCCGTGGCGGCACGTGCCAAAATTGAGCGCGCTGCCGTGCTCTTGTCCATTGCCAGCGGCATCCTGGTGGTGGCCCTGCTGCTCATCGTCTATCGATCGCTGCCGGCGCTCGGCTTGGGCCTGTTGCCGGTAACCACCGGCGCACTGGTTGGCGTGGCCGCTGTGGCGTTGGGCTTTGGCGCCGTTCATGGAATCACGCTGGGATTTGGAATTACCTTGATCGGCGAGTCGGTCGATTATTCGATCTATTTTTTCATCCAGTCGCGCCACGCCCAAAATGTTGCCGCCGGCCGGACTTGGCAGCAGATCTGGTGGCCGACGATCCGCCTAGGGATGCTGACTTCCGTGTGCGGATTCGCCTCACTGCTCCCCTCTGGATTTCCCGGGCTGAAGCAACTAGGCCTCTATTCCATCAGCGGGTTGATTGCTGCAGCCGTGGTAACCCGCCATGTATTGCCGGCGCTTCTGCCGCCGCATTTCGCGATTCGCGACGTTGCGCCCTTTGGCCAGCGGGTCGCGGAACTGTTGCAGGGCGTGCGGCGGATCGGGCGCGCTGCCATGATGCTGTGGAGCGTTGCCCTGATGCTGCTCGCGATCGCGGTGCTCTACCACGACAGAGCAACGCTGTGGAATCGCGAACTGTCGGCGCTCAGCCCTGTCTCGCTCGAAGAGCAGAACTATGACGCGAAACTGCGCGCCGATCTGGGTGCCGCCGACGTGCGCGAGTTGGTGATCGTTTCCGGCCCTGACATGGAATCCATACTGCGCCGTGCGGAGCGTGCGGCGAAGGCACTGCAGGGATTGGTGGACGACAAAGTGATCGGCGGCTTCGAGAGTCCCGCCAATTATTTGCCGAGCATGGCGACTCAAGAGACGCGGCGCAGCAGCCTGCCCAGCACCCGGGAGCTGCGCGCCAATTTAAGGCAGGCCTTGGAAGGACTGCCACTGCGCGCCGATCGCCTGCAGCCCTTTCTCGAGGACGTCGAAGTGACGCGCCACGCGCCGCTGGTGACTTCGCGGGACCTGTTGGGGACCTCTCTGAATGCCGGCTTCGATGCGCTGATCCTGCATCAAAGGGATCGATGGAATGCGCTGCTGCCGCTGCGCAGCGCCGCTGCGGGCCAGGATATCGACATGGCTCGCGTAGTCGCGGCGCTGAATGACGGCAAAGTGGACGAGGCACGGGTGCTCGATCTCAAGCAAGAGTCGGACGCGCTGTATGCCGATTATCTATCGGAGGCCATTCGCTATTCCCTCGGCGGGTTCTTGGCATTGACGGTTCTGCTGCTCATTGCATTGCGCTCACCGCGGCGAGTCACGCGCGTGCTGATGCCCTTGGTGATGGCGGTGCTCACCGTTGCCGCGGGCCTCGCCGTATGCGGTGTGTACTTAACCATTCTGCACCTGGTGGGCATGCTGCTCATTGTCGCCGTCGGCTCGAACTACGCGTTATTTTTCGACCGTCAAGCCCATGCGGCAGGCGAAAGCGAAGCGTTGACTCTGGCATCGCTGCTCATTGCCAATGCCAGCACGGTAATCGGATTCGGCCTGCTGTCCTTTTCGCAAATTCCAGTGCTGGTCGCACTCGGTACCACGGTGGCGCCGGGCGCATTTCTCGCACTGCTGTTCGCCGCCATCGGCGCCCCCGCCGCGGCAGACGCTCATGCGCAGCCTGCTTAAACCAGCACAGCCCGGCAGCGTGGCCCCGACGCAGATGGTATGGTTGCCGGGCGCCTATCACTCCGCGCGGGATTTTCTGGACGAAGGCTTTCCGGAGAAGGTTCTCGAACGCCAGATTCCCCTGGATCTGCGATTCGTCGATTTGGAAATGCGGCACCTCGACGATCGAGAGCCGCTGGATCGGTTGCTCGCCGAGATCGTGTTGCCCGCGCGCGGATCGGGAGTATCGGTCTGGCTGGCGGGAATCTCGCTGGGCGGGTCGATCGCGCTGGACTTTGCCAGCTCCTATCCCGAAGAACTGGACGGACTTTGCCTGCTGGCGCCCTATTTGGGAAATCGCATGCTGTTGAAGGAAATCACCGCGGCGCGCGGTCTCGCGCGCTGGGAACCGGGGGAACTTGCGGACGGCGATGTGGAACGCCGAATATGGTGCCACCTCAAGGCGCGAATCGGCCAGCCATCGCTGTACTTAGGATACGGGCAAGAAGATCGCTTCGCGGCGGCGCATGGCATGCTGGCAGAAGAGCTTCCGGCGGACGCGGTCGATGTCATCGCAGGCGGCCACGAATGGCGCACGTGGACGAAACTGTGGGAGAATTTTTTGGATTCGCATTTCACATGAGCCAAGAAGATGACGCGCCGGGCCGCTGGATGCCTTCCCCTTTGTTGTACGCGTCCGGCGCAGTGCACTTCGGTGCCGCTGCGGCCGTGCTCGCGAGACCGCGGGCCTGGCCTTGGGCCCTGGCCGCGCTTGCGGTAAACCACGTCGCGTTGGCAGCTGCCGGACTTTGGCCCCGAAGCCAGCTGCTCGGCCCGAATTGGACACGCCTGCCCGTCGGCAGCACGAGGGGCGTGGCGATTACCATCGACGATGGACCGGAGCCGCATGTCACGCCGCGGGTCTTGGCGCAGTTGGAGGAGTACCGGGCATGCGCGACATTTTTTTGCGTCGGTGAACGCGTGCTGCGCTACCCGGATCTGGCGCAGGAAATCATCCGGTGCGGGCACGTGATCGAAAATCACAGTCAGCGGCACCGGCACAACTTCTCATTGCTGGGACCGGGCGCGATGAATGCAGAGATTTCACGCGCACAAGAGAGCATCCATCGCGTGACCGGAAGCTTGCCGAAATTTTTTCGCGCCCCCGCGGGTCTGCGCAACCCCTTTCTCGACCCTGTCCTCGTGCGACTGAAACTGCATCTGGCGAGTTGGACACGCCGCGGGTTCGACACCGTGACCCCCGATCCCGATATTGTGCTCCGGCGTCTGACCAATCCCCTGCAGTCGGGCGATATCTTGTTGTTGCACGACGGTCATGCGGCACGCAGCCGCAGCGGCACACCGGTGATCCTGGAAGTCTTGCCGCGTCTGCTCGATGCACTGAACTCAGCAGGCCTTGTTCCCGTCACGCTGCGCTCGGCGTTGCCGTGAAAACCATGAAGCCATTGCTGGTCGCGGAATTTACGGCGACGAGCTGCATCGGCCAGGGTGTGGCGCCGATGGTGGCGACCCTCGTCGAACAGCGCAGCGGACTCAGGCGCTGCGAATTCGAGACAGTGACAATCGATACCCACATCGGCGAGGTTCCCGGCGTCGATGCGCAGCGACTTCCCAAGGCATTGCAGATTTTCGATTGCCGCAACAACCGTTTGGCAGAACTTGCCGTTCAGCAGGACGGCTTCTTCGATGCCGTGCAAGCGGCAGCGGCACGATGGGGCCGCCGGCGTGTCGGGGTGTTCATCGGCACGAGCACGGCGGGCATTATGCAGACCGAACTCGCCTACAGAGCGCGCGACGCGGTGACCGGCGCGCTGCCCGCGAGCTTCGAATACGGCACCACCCACAACTCGTTTTCAGTCGCCGATTACCTGCGGCAGCGTTGCCGCCTCGAAGGCCCGGCGGTGGCGGTTTCCGCGGCTTGCGCATCCAGTGCCAAAGTGTTCGGGTCGGCACGGCGCATGATCGAGGCGGGACTCATCGATGCCGCGCTGGTGGGCGGAACCGACTCGCTGTGCCTCACCACATTATATGGATTTCATTCCCTGCAGCTCACCTCACCTGCGCCTTGCCGGCCCTTCGATTCCGCACGCAACGGCATTTCCATCGGTGAAGCCGCCGCCTTTGCTCTTCTTGAGCGCGTACCGGAAACGCTGGACGGCGACTCGGTGCTTCTCTACGGTGTCGGCGAATCAAGCGATGCCTACCATATGTCGGCGCCTCACCCGGAGGGCTTGGGCGCAAAGCGCGCCATGCAAGCTGCCCTGGACGCGGCATCGATGCAACCCGGCGACATTGATTACATCAATCTGCACGGCACCGCGACACCCAGCAACGATCGCTCCGAGAGCCAGGCGGTCACCAGTATTTTCGGTCCGACCACGCCCTGCAGTTCGACCAAGGGCGCGACAGGTCATACGCTGGGCGCGGCAGGCGCGCTGGAGGCGGTGATCAGCGCCCTCGCCATTCAGAATCGATTGATGCCGGGCGGCGTACACACGTCTCGAGTCGACCCGACGCTCACGGCCCACTACATCCGAGAGAATCGGCGCGCATCCGTCAATCGAGTGCTCAGCAACTCATTCGGCTTCGGCGGTACGAATTGCAGTTTGATTTTCGGCCGCGCCGGATGAAGCTGTCCGCATACATCGGTGGCATCGGCGTCTTGGGTCCCGGCCTCAATACTTGGCCGCAGACCGCTGCCGTGTTGTCGGGTCAGCAGCCCTACATACGCGCCCCTACCGTGCTGCCCACCCCGTCGATGTTGCCGCCCGCGGAGCGGCGGCGCACGGGTCGTGTGGTGAAATTGGCTTTGGCGGTGGCGTTGGAAGCCACCTCGAGTGCCGATGCAGATCCCGCTCAGATGCCCTGCGTTTTCTCGTCGTCGGGAGGCGACGGCCATATCTGCCACGAAATCTGCGAAGCTCTGGCGCTGTCGACTCGCGAAGTATCGCCGACGCGCTTTTCCAACTCAGTTCACAATGTCGCGGCGGGTTATTGGAGTATAGCTACCGGTTCCATGGCCGCGTCGAATGTGCTCTGCGCATTCGATGCCAGCTTCGTCGCCGGTCTTTTGGAAGCCCTGACTCAGGTCACGGTCGACGGCGAATCGGTGTTGCTCGTCGCCTACGACACGGAATACCCACCCCCACTGCATGCAAAACGCCCCTTACCGGACGCGCTCGGTGTGGCCATGGTTCTCATGCCCGAACGGATTTCAAGCTCGCTGGCGAGCATCGAGCTCACACTCACCGATGAAACCTACGACAAAATGGCCGACCATGAATTGGAGACGCTGCGGGGCGCGATTCCGGCCGCGCGTGCGCTGCCGCTTCTGCGCCTCTTGGCCATCGGCGCTCCGGGGCGTGTGATTCTCGACTATCTCGATGTGTCGCGCGCTGCCGTGCAAATCGCACCATGCGCCTGAACCGAGCGTGGATTGAGGCCCGAATCCCTCATCAAGGCCGCATGTGCCTGCTGGATGAAGTGATTGACTGGAATGCTCAGCACATCCGCTGCCGTACGGCCACGCACCGCGCACCCGATAATCCGCTGCGTTCGCACGGCCGGTTGGGCATTGCCGGCGGTATAGAATATGCCGCGCAAGCCATGGCGCTGCATGGCGCGCTGGCCGGCGGCGCGGCGAACGATACCGCAAACACCCCCACGGGCGCGCCGACGCGCAGTCAGCCGCAGGTTGGACTTCTTGCCGGTCTTCGCGACGTGCGTCTTGTCGTGGCGCGATTGGACGACATTGATTCGGATTTGATTTGCGAGGCCACCCACCTCGCCGGGGACGGCCTGACCGCGTTGTATCAATTCGCCTTGCGCGATCGAGACAGAATCCTGCTCAGCGGCCGCGCCTCGGTCGTGCTGGATGCTGGTGGACGGCTGATACTATGAACAGAATCACGGCTCGAGCGTTGGTCACCGGCGGCAGCGGAGGCATCGGCGGCGCCATTTGCCGAGCCTTGAGCGTCCAAGGCCACTTCGTCTATGTGCACGCACATCGCGGCATGGCCGCGGCCCAATCGATAGTCGCCGACATCGTCGGGGCGGGCGGCCAAGCGCGCGCCATTCAATTCGATCTGACCGATGCTGACTCGACGCGCATGACTGTCGAGACGCTTCTCGAGGAAGGACCCATCCAGATACTGGTCAACAATGCCGGCATCCATGACGACGCCGTCTTTCCGGGCATGAACCCTGAACAATGGCATCGCGTCATCGATGTGTCGATCAATGGGTTCTACAACGTCACGCAACCGCTGATGCTGCCGATGATCCGGACTCGCTGGGGCCGGATCATCAACATCTCGTCGGTCACCGCGTTGCTCGGCAATCGAGGCCAGGTCAACTATGCAGCTGCCAAGGGAGCACTGAATGCGGCCACCAAGGCGCTGAGCCTCGAGGTGGCGAGCCGGGGAATCACGGTCAACGCCGTTGCGCCCGGCATCATTGCCACCGACATGAGCAAGCTCGCGTTCGACGCCGATGCCATCAGCACCCTCGTTCCGATGAAGCGCGCGGGCTCGCCCGACGAGGTCGCGAGCTTGGTGGCATTTCTCGCGTCATCGCACGCCGGCTACATCACCGGGCAGGTGATCTCCATCAATGGCGGAATGATCTAAAGAAGCCTCACGCGTAGGCGTCGAGCAATCCGTTTGCGGCCCGTGAGGCCGCGCTCGGCGCTTGCACCGAGACGCTGGATTCGCTGCCGATTGCCGGCGTCCCTGCGTATCCCCTCGATGGTGGCGATCGCTCCTGGAAGGAGCGCTGCGAAATATCGACACTCACCTGCCCAAAGCCCTGGGCGCCCAGCATTTCGCGCAGTCTTGGCGAAGTCGCTTCCAAGGCGTCGCGCGTTACGGCGCTGTGGCTGGTAAACCAGACCTGCGCGTGACCGCCTTGCAGGGCGATACGCACTTCAATGGGTCCGAGCGCGGGCGGATTGACCTGCAATTTGGCGCTCGTCAGATTGCCGTCCACCATCAAAGACACTCGGTCAGCAACGCCCTGCCCGAACTCCGCCGTGTCGACGCCGGCCGCCACTTTCATGGTGACCGTTGACGAAGCATCGGTCGATGCGCCCGAAGCGCCCGAAGTCAACAATTGCGCAGCCCCGGCCGTACCGTCATTCGAAGTACCGGACAGAGCAGAGTCGGTACCGCCGCCGTGCGCGTGCCTATCCGTTGCACTGGCACTGGCGGAGGCCGAGATTGCTTGTGCGATGGATGCCGCGGTTGCAGCCGTCACCGCTGCACTCGAGGGCGACGCGTGCGGTGCCGATGCCGCCAGGGCAAGCGCCGGCGAAGCATTCGGTCCGCCGACCCCAGTGGGTGCCGGTCCCGTATCGGAAGTCGCGAAATCATCAGCCTTGAACGAGGGCTCGGAAGGCGCGCTGGTACCCTGAGCAATGGCCGCCGCCATGAGCGCCTGTGCTGCCGCGCCGGTGTCGACCGAGGCCGGGCCGCCGTCGGGCGTGGCAGTCGGAGCGGCAGTGTTGCCGTCGGTGGACGTGGGTGCGGTTGCGCCCGCCGTCGTGGTTGCTTTGCCCGCCGTACCCTCCCCGGGCCTGGCAGTGAGCGCGGTGATCATGCTGACAGCGCCGGGCGTCGGTGCCATTGCGGCAGACGGCATTGTCGGAGCGACAGCGCTCCGCGACTGACTGCCGGCGCTGTTCGGAACCCTGCCATCAGCGGCGGGCGCGGCAGTCCCCAGCGTCGGTAGGGTGGCCGGCGGTGAGGCGCTGGCTACCGGCTGCCCGTTCAGCGTCTGGTTAGGTGTATCGCGGGGTGACCCGGGTGGTGCGGCGGCGACGGGCGCGCCGGGCGCCGCGCTCGCTGCTGCGCCGGTTAC
>JALYIH010000049.1 GCA_030775865.1 Pseudomonadota bacterium
GATCAGCGGTGGTCAGACGGGCTACGCCACTACGGATGCCGCCGGAGCGGAATCCGAACCGACGCGTCGCCTGCGCCAGGCGCGCGAAATGCTCGATGCCAAGCTCATCAGCGATTCGGAATTCGAATCCATCAAGGCAAAGATCGTTTCCGGTCTCTAGAGAGTTCAGCCCGCTCTTTGGAATTCAGCCCAACAGGTACGCAAAGTAGCTGTTGCGAAGCCGGTTCAAGGGATCCGTGCGCTGCCTCAACGCGCGAAACAACTTCGCGCGCTCGCCGAAGGATTTCGCCACGTGTTCCGGTTGCAGGGCCCGCGTTTGATTGAAGGTCGGCGTACCCCCGTGCGACGAGGCGAATTCGTTGAAGTCGATCAGGAAGTCATCCCAGCCCTGCTCGCCACTCGAAGAAGGCTCCAGCGTGACCATCGGTCCCAAATAACTCGCGCTGAACAAAGATCCGCGATCCTGATGGAGCTTGGCAGCGCCGCTCACGACGTTGCCCCGATAGCGATGCTGCTTGTAGTAGGACTTGCAGAATGCGAAATAGGCGCCGAGCAGCCTCGGGTAGTCGGCTTGCGGGAAAGCCCACAGGCTGTAGGTATGACGGGCTTTCCACGCTTCCTTCGGCATATCCCGCATCCATTCGTGCGAATACATCATCACATTCCGGGTGCCGCCGCTCAAAGCGCGGTGCATGCCGGATAGAACCGCGGCGCGCAGCCCGGGTGCAGCCAACACGCTGCCCACCGTCGAGCCGAAAGCCGGCAGCACATTGCGCATCACCGACTGTTTGATTTGCCAGATGCCCGAGCGATTGATCTCCGCGGATTCATCGGGGGTGCGGCGCTCGATGGTTATCCGATCGTGGAAGGGCGAGATATGCAGGCGCAGCGCGCCCGGAGCATTGATCAGCCCCGAATAGCGCGAGTTGAATTCCTTCAGCGTCAGCACTTGATAGTCGATCTTGACCGGGATCAACGGCCGCACGCGAACCACGACCTCGTGCACTATCCCTAACAGGCCGAAGCTCGAGCGAAGCACCCGCATCAAATCGCGCTCGCGATCCGTCACGGTCATGTGCTTGCCCTGCGGCGTGATCATCTTCACCTCGGAAATGCATGAGGACAATTGAGCCATGCCATCGCCGTAAGAAGCCTGCGGCAAGGTGGTTACCGCCATGGCGCCCAAGGAGATCTGGCCCATTTCGGGCGTCAACGGCAGCTCCTGGCCGCGTTCCGCGAGCGCCTTGACCAAGGTGCTGACGCGCACGCCGGCTTGCGCCCGCACGCTGGTTTCCCCAAATTCCAGGATCCTGTCGAGCCCGGTGGTGTCGACCGTGGTCCCACCGTCACCGCCCACACAGCGGGTCTGCGAATAGTCGGCGCCGACCATTCGAATGGGTGTGGGATAACTCTTAGTCTTGGACAGAAGGCTCGGCAGGTCTTCGAAGCGCTTCAAGCGCAGCACGAGCCGCGGCCGGCGATAGATGCCTGAGGAATCCGCGCCTCGCGGATCAGTGACTTTGTTGACCATGTGCTTCCCCCCGGAAGACTGCATAACGCTTAAAAAAGCTTGCTGTCGGGGGGCACAAAACCTGGCGGTTCTGTATGCGCTAAGAGCGCTTCAAGATTCACTGGCGACCCCGCTATCGTCAGACTTCCCTCGAAGGAAGCCCCTTAGACCGGTGGTTTTGCGTCCCCACCTTTCGGCGGGTTTGCCCTTAAACAGCTTAAGCTTACTATGCGATGCAACCCCGAGCTTTGTAAAGCGGTATTTCGACGGCCGGCCGAGGGCGGCCCGAATGGGGCTTTCACCCCATCAAGAGCAGGGTTTCGGCGTGCTCCACGGCTTCCGGGGTGCCATAGACCACCACCACGTCGCCCTCCTTGAACACGGTATCCGGTCCCGGCTCGCGTCCCACGATACCGTCCCGGCGCACCGCGTTTACCGTTGCTTGCGAGCCGCGCTGGCCTAAGTCCGTGATGGTGCGTCCCACCGCCCAGGCCTGGGGCGGCAGGATGACGCTGTGCAGCTGCTCCCGAAAGGCGTGGGACTCGTCCAGAGGTTCGGCGCCGGCGGCGCGAAAGTACTGCCGCAGCATTTGATAGCGATGGCTGCGAATGTCATTCACGGTGCGAATCACCCGCCCCACCGGCAACTTCATCAACAGCAACAGGTGAGAGAGCAGCATGAGGCTGGCCTCAAAAGTCTCCGGCACCACTTCGGTTGCGCCGGCCGCCTGCAACTCCTCGAGCTTGGTGTCGTCCTGCGTGCGCACCAGGATGGGCACGTCGGTGCGCAATTCGCGCACCGACCGCAGTATGCGCAGCGCCACATCCGGATTTGCGAACGTGATCACGACGACGCTGGCGTGCGCAACGCCGACATTTTCCAGCACCTTGACCTGACTGGCGTCGCCGTATACCACCGGGTCGCCAACCTGGCGGCCCGTGCGAATGCGGTGGGGATCCACGTCGAGTGCGATGTACTCGAAGCCGGTCTGTTCCAGCACACGCGCGATATTCTGCCCAACGCGGCCGAAGCCACAGATCACCACGTGCTCGCGCTCCGCCGCGGCCAGGGTTATCCGTTCGTGACGCATCGCCTCGGTTTGCGGGTTGCCGGTTTCGCGCAAGATGATGCGTGTGATGCGTCGATTGTGACGGATGATCAAAGGCGACAGCACCATGCTCAAGACAGTGGCGGCCAAGAGCGGCTGCACGACGCTTGAGTCGACCAATTCGCGCCTCAGCAACAGAATCAGCAGCGCGAATCCGAACTCACCGCCCTGCGCGACGATCACACCCGTGCGCAAGGATTTGAACCAGCTCCTCGTCGCCGGCTCGGCGACCACGGCGACCACGGCGGCCTTGAGCAGCAACATTCCGAGCAGAATCAGCGTCACCACGGGTAAATCCCGCAGCAGCAAGCCGACATCCAGCAGCATGCCGACGGTGATGAAGAATAGTCCCAGCAGCACTTCCCGGTACGAGCGGATCGTGGCTTCGATCTGATGCCTAAATTCGGTTTCAGCCAGCATCATGCCGGCGAGAAACGCGCCGAGGGCGAGCGACAGCCCCGCCGCATGAGTTGCCCACGCCGAAGCCAGCACGGCGAGCAGCACCGCCAACGAGAACAGTTCTGCCGATCGCACCGAGGCGATGAGCAGAAACAAGGGCCGCAGCAGCCATCGGCCGGCGGCCAGTACCACCAGCAGCGCGAGTGCGGCAATGCCGATCGCGCCCAAAATGTGCGACGCATCGGTAGCGTGTCCTCCTCCGCTCAACGCCGATACCAGGGCCAGGAGCAGCGGGAAGCTCAAGTCCTGAAACAGGCAAATCGCGACGGCCAGCCGGCCGTGGGTGCGATTGTTCTCGGATTGCTCCGTGAGCTGCGCGATGATGATGGCGGTGGAGGACATGGCCATGGCGCCGCCGATGACCACGGCGACGGCCGGCGCGACGTCGAAGAGCATCGCCGCGCCCGCTGCGATGATCCCCGTCGTGATCAGAACCTGCGCGCCGCCGACACCCAGCACCTCCCAGCGCATCGCCACCAAGCGCGGCAGCGAGAATTCCAATCCCAAAGTGAAGACCAAGAACACGACGCCGAAGTCCGCCAGAAGTTGCGTGGTCTCATTGTCTGCCGCGAGTGCTAGCGCATGCGGCCCCAAGAACATTCCCACGGCCAGATATCCCAGAATCGCGGGCAATGCTAATTTGCGCACGGCGGCGACGACGCACACCGACGCGGCAAGCAATATCAGGATCTGTAACAGCGGATCGTTGTGCCCCATCATTGCCTGCTAGCATATCGCTATGAGTGCAACCATGATGGCCCCGTTGTCGCTCTCACGCTCCGGCGACGGCTGGCTGCTTCAGTTGAGCGGCGATTGGTCCTTGAGGGCAATGCCGAGCATCGAAGCGCAGCTCGAGAATTTGCCCGGCCTGGAAGGCACTTTGATATGCGATTGGACGCACGCAGAGTCGCCCGGCATCAGCCCGGCGTGGGCGTTCCTGCGGCGATTGGCAGAGCTTAGGGCAAGTCCGCAGCCGGATGTTCGCCACGTCGGCAATCCCCCGCACTTCCTGGATCTGCTGCAAAAACTGCATGTCGACCGTTCTGCGGCACACAGCCGTGCACCGCCGGCCACCCTGGAGCGGCTGGTCGGTAAGTTGGGCCGATGGGCCGTTTTGCAGGGCCGGCACGGCCGCGGTGTGATCGTCTTTCTCGGACGTATTGCAATGGTCGTGCGCGAGGCGTTCTCCCGGCCGCATGCGCTGCGGATATCGTCGCTTGCGCGGCATATCTATGAAACCGGCATCACCGCCATCCCGATCGTCTCGCTGATTGCGTTCTTGATCAGCGTGATCGTCGCCTATCTCGGCGCGCAGCAGCTCTCGCGATTCGGCGCCGATATTTTCGTGGTGGATTTGGTGACGATTGCGGTGTTGCGCGAGATGGGAGTGCTGTTGACGGCCATCATTGTCGCCGGCCGTTCCGGCAGCGCGTTTGCGGCGGAGATCGGGGTGATGCAGCTCAATGAGGAAACCGACGCACTGCGTGCCATGGGCATGAGTCCCATCGAGATGCTGGTTGTCCCCCGAGTCCTCGCCCTCATCATCGTCCTGCCGCTGCTGACGGTGATCGCCGACGCCATGGGCCTGGCCGGCGGCGGTCTTCTGTCGCTCATCAATCTGCACATTCCGTTGCCGCAATTCATGGCGCGTTTGCGAGAGTCGCTCTCGCCCACGACCTTTTGGTCGGGCCTGGTCAAAGCACCTGTGTTCGCTGTGCTCATTGCCATGGTCGGCACCTACCGAGGCATGCAGGTGCGCGATTCGGCCCGGGAGCTCGGCCGCCTGACCACGGTGGCCGTGGTGCAATCCATCTTTATGGTGATCCTGGCCGATGCATTGTTCGCGGTGCTGTTCGTGCAAATTAATTTCTGATGCTCGACCCTCATTTCAATCCGGTGATTCGGGTGCGCGGTCTGCACAATCGCTTCGGGGCGCAAGTGGTGCACGACGGACTCGACATGGACGTGCTGCAGAATGAAATTTTCGGGGTGGTGGGCGGTTCCGGAGCCGGCAAGTCGGTGCTGCTGCGATCGATACTGGGATTGCACCATCCGGACAGCGGTGCCGTGGAGCTGTACGGCCGGAATGTGGAAACCCTTGCGGCGTCGGACCGCGATAGCCTGGTGCAAAGTTACGGTGTGACCTTCCAAAGCGGCGCGCTCATCAGCTCGCTGACCGTCGCCCAGAACGTGCAGCTGCCGCTGAGGGAGCATTATTCGCTGTCCGAAAAGACGCTGGACGAACTGGCGGAGATGAATATGCTCATGGTGGGACTGCCGCCGGACGCCGGGCCTAAGTTTCCCTCGCAGCTGTCCGGTGGCATGATCAAACGCGCCGCCCTGGCCAGGGCGCTGGCCCTGGAACCCAAGCTCTTGTTTCTGGACGAGCCGACCGCCGGGCTGGATCCGATTTCCGCCACGGCCTTCGATGAGCTACTGTTGTACCTTCATTCGCAGTTGCGGCTCACGGTTGTCATGATCACCCACGATCTCGATACGTTGTTCCAGACCTGCAGCCGCGTCGGCGTGATCGTCGATGGGCGCATGATCAGCGATTCGCTGGAGGGCATGCTCAAGAATCCGCATCCCTGGATACAGGAATATTTCCACGGTCCGCGCGCGCGCGCCGCCGGACGGGAAGCCGCCGAAAAGAAAATCCATGGATAGGGGCTCGAATGGATAGGGGCTCGAATGGATAGGGACGCGAATGGATAGGGACGCGAACTACGTTGCGGTCGGCGCTTTTGTCCTCCTGGTCATTGCCATGGCGGTGTCGTTTGTGTTTTGGTACACCGATCAGCAGGACAAGCGCACTTATCAGCGCTACGAGATATATTTTCCGGGATCGGTGAGCGGGCTCACCGCCGGCAGTCCGGTGCGATATCTTGGCGTCGATGTCGGCAAGGTGGCGCGCATCATGCTCGACCCGCAGAAGCGCAAGACCGTGCAGGTGATCGCCGACATCGATTCCACGGCGCCGATCGATGGCCGAACGCGAGCCTCTTTGAGCCTCCAGGGAGTTACAGGACTGCTGTTCGTGGACCTGGAGGAGGATCCGAAGGCCGAGTCGACCGGCGTCATGGAGCAGGGTCAGCGCTATCCCATGATTCCTTCGCGGCGATCCGACTTTGATGTGCTGCTGAGCAATCTGCCGGCCTTGACGACGCACCTGGTGGAACTGGCCGATCACTTCAATGAGGTTTTCAGCGACCAGAACGTGCGCGCGCTGAAGGCCACGCTCGAGAACGTGCGCATCGCGAGCGAACACCTGCCCAACACGGTGCGCGAAGCACAACTGCTCGTGTCCGATATTCGGCGCACCACCCAGGACATACAAGGAACAGTGGTCGACTTGCGGCGCGTGATCGTGGAGGACTCGCCCGACCTGAAGGCGGCGGTGACGAACATCCGGCAGATCTCGGAGAACCTCGCGAAAACCACGCAGCGCCTCAATAGTTTCGTGGCCGACAACGAACCTGGCGTGTCGCGCTTCACCAGCCAGAGTCTTCCGGAATTGGAGCAGCTGCTGCGCGAGAGCCGGGCGGCAGTGCGCGATTTCCGGGATTTATCGCGCAGCTTGAAGCGCGACCCCTCGCAATTGATTTATGAGTCCACTTACCGCGGAGTCGAGGTGCAGAAGTGAAGCGTATGGTCCTGCCC
Organism: Pseudomonadota bacterium; assembly: GCA_030775865.1. Taxonomy (GTDB): domain Bacteria; phylum Pseudomonadota; class Gammaproteobacteria; order Steroidobacterales; family Steroidobacteraceae; genus Bog-1198. The sequence goes on from JALYIH010000049.1 coordinate 6,738, forward strand.
TTGTTGATGGCCTTGCTGACGGCCTGCGCGGGATCGTTGTTCAAGAATAAGACGGCGCCGCCGACCATGTACCTGTTGTCGGCGACGCCGAAAGCGGCGACAGCGGACTCGACAAACGTTCCGGCGGCGTCAGTCGATCTGGCCGTTCTCAAACTGCGGTTGCGCGCCGGACTCGACACGGATCGCATCGCCGCGCTCTATCCGGATCGGCGCATGGACTATTTCGCCGGCGTCCGGTGGAGCGGACCGCTCGACGACGTATTGCAGGACATGGCGGTGCAGGAATTTCACTCAAACTCCGGGCTGCGCAATGTGAGCGCGGACGCCTCCGTGTTCGCGAGTACCTACTGGCTGGAAATCGAGGTGACGGATTTTCAGGCGGAATATTCCGCCAACCTGGGAGCCCCGACGGTGCATGTGCATCTTCTGGCGCGTGTCGGCAATTCAGCGGATCGGCACGTCCTGGGGCGCTTCGAACCCGATATCCACGTGCTCGCAGCCGACAATCGCATGACTGCCATCGTGGATGCCTATAACCGGGCCGCCGACCAGGCACTTGCCGAAATTGCGGCGGGGGCTGCGCAGACCTTGCGCGCCCATTAGGCTCCTATCTTCGCCTCCTCGACCTCGATGGCGGTGCCGATCTCCATCCATTGCGTCTCCAAGTAAGCCGCATCGCGCGCCAAGTTCGCGCGCCGCAGCGCGAGCTTGTTCTCGTGCGGATGGCTGGCAAGCTCCGCTTCGAGCAATGAGCGCTCGGCGCCGACTGCCGCGATGCGCGCCTCGACTTGCTCGAGCTGCTGCCGCAGCCGGGTCAGTGGATCGCGGCGCGGCGATTTTTTTCCCGCAGGCGCCATGGCGGCTGCAGCCTTCTTGCCGGCGGACGCGGCCGGCGGTGCCTTGCCACGCGATCGCAGCCATTGCTGGTAGTCGTCGAGATCGCCCGCGAATTCCTGCAATTTGCCGTCGGCCACCAGTCACAGCGTGTCGGCGACGGATTTGATCAAGTGACGATCGTGCGAGACCACGACCAAGCCACCCTCGAAGCTCTGCAACGCGACGCTGAGTGCTTGCCGCATCTCGATGTCCAGGTGATTGGTCGGCTCGTCGAGCAGGAGTAGATTGGGCCGGCGCGCCACCAGCAGGGCGAGAGTCAGGCGCGCTTTCTCGCCGCCGGAAAATCGGCCGACCGGCTCAAACGCGCGATCTCCTTGAAAGCCGAAGTTTCCCAGGTGATCGCGGATTTTTTGCTCGTCACCGGTGGCATAGTCGGAGCCGCCGCGATGGCGCAGATGCCAAAACGCGTCGCAGTCGGGTTTGATCTGTTCCATTTGCTGCTGCGCGAAATAGCCGATGGCGAGATCCGGCGCCGCCGTGCGTTTGCCGCTCAGCGGCGCCGATTCGCCGGCCAACAACTTGGTCAACGTGGACTTGCCGGCGCCGTTCGGACCTAGCAACGCCATGCGATCCTGCGGACCGATGGAGATATTGATACCGCCGACGATTTGTGCCGCCCCGCGCGCCCCGGCGTAGCCGCACGCGGCATCCTCCAGGGTAATGAGCGGGCGCGGTGTTTTCATGGGCCTAGCGAATTCGAATTCGAATGGGCTGTCGACATGCGCGGGAACGATGCGTTCCATCCGCTCGAGCATCTTCAAGCGGCTCTGCGCCTGGCGTGATTTGGTGGCGGACGCGCGAAAGCGGTTCACGAAAGTGGTGATTTCCGCAATGCGCTTCATCTGCCGCGCGTGCAGCACTGAAAGCAATGCCAACTCCTCGGAGCGCTTCTGTTCGAACTGCGAGTAGTTGCCGGCGTAGGCGCGAATGGTGCGATTCTCGATATGCAATACCCGATCGATGATGGCGTCGAGGAATTCGCGATCATGCGAAATCATCAATAGCGTTCCCGGGTAGGCCGTCAGCCATTCCTCCAACCAGACGATGGCATCCAAGTCCAGGTGATTGGTGGGTTCATCCAGCAATAACAGATCGGCCCGGGAGCACAGCGCGCGCGCCATGCTCAAGCGCACGCGCCAGCCGCCCGAGAATTCGGCTACGGTGCGCTCATGATCCGTCGCCTTGAATCCCAGGCCATGCATGATGGCCGCCGCGCGTGCCTTGGCGCGATAGCCGTCGATGGCTTCCAACGAAGAATAGAGCTCGGCCAGCGCCATGGCGGCATCGCGCCTCTCGGCTTCTTCGATGGCCTTCTGCACGCTGCGCAGCTCCGCATCGCCATCGAGCACGAACTCGATGGCCGGCTTTTCGCTCGCTGCGACCTCCTGTTCGACGTGCGCCGTCTTGAGTGCCGCGGGCAGATCGATGTCGCCCCGGTCAGGCGCCAGCTCGCTTAAGATCGCGGCAAACAGGCTCGATTCGCCGGTACCATTGGCGCCCGTGATACCGGCCTTGTTGCCGCGAAAGACCGTGAAGTTGACCTGCTCGAAAAGCGGCTGCGGGCCGCGCCGCAGCGTGAGATTTCTCGCGATCAGCATCTAGACTGTTACGAAGAGAGTCGCATCGGCCGCAGCACCGTCGGCGCGCACAGATTGCCGTGGTGGGGCGTGCCGCCTTCCTGGCCGGCGAGAATACCCAGCAACTTCTTCGCTTCCATCGCATCGCTAAACAATCGGCCCTGGGCGTAGTAGCAGCCGTGGGCACGCAGGAATTCGAGTTGCTCGGCTTCCTCCACCCCCTCTGCGATGACCTCGAGATCGAGACTCTTGCCCATGTCGATGATGGTGCGCACGATGGCGGCGTCATTCGTGTCCACCGCGACGTCGCGGACGAACGACTGGTCAATTTTCAACGTGCCGATGGGAAACTGCTGCAGGGCTGAGAGCGAGGAATAACCCGTCCCGAAGTCATCGATGGCGAGGCTCAAGCCCATGGCGTACAGCTCGTTGAGGAGGCCGATGGTGCGTTTGGGATCGGTCATCAAGGTGGTTTCGGTGACTTCGAGCTCGAAGCAGGTGGGAGACACGCCATGCTTGCGAAACACGCTGCGGCAACGGGAGATGAAACTCGACTGCTTGAGCTGGCGCAGCGATAGGTTGATGGCGATCCGACCGGGATGCGGCACGACCTTCTGCCATTCGCGGTAATCGGCGCAGACGCGATTCAACACCCACTCGCCGATATCCAAAATCAAACTGGTTTCCTCGGCCAGAGGAATGAAATGCGAGGGAGAAATATCGCCGTGTCCCGGAAGCCGCCAACGCAACAGGGCTTCGGCGCCCACCACCCGTCCGCTGCGCAGATCGACTTTTGATTGATACAGAATGACCAGCTCGTCGCGTTCCAGCGCGCGGCGCAGCTTGCTCTTCAGCATGAGCCTTTCGACGGCGGCGGCATTCATGCTGGGCACGTAGAACACGCAGGAATTGCCGCCATTTTGCTTGGAGTGATACATCGCCGCATCGGCATTGCGGATCAGATCGATCACATTCTCGGCGTCATAGGGGCAGATCGCGATGCCGGCGCTGGCGGTTAGGTAAACCTCTTGCTGGTTTACATAGAACGTCCGGCTAATTTCATCGAGCAGTGTGCGCGCCAGAGTACCGAGTGCCGCGCGGTTGTCGGTGTCCACCGGCAAGTCGTCGATGAACATGGCGAACTCATCGCCGGCCAGCCGTCCGATCACCGCGTCCTTGCTCAAATTTCGCGTCAGCCGCTCGCTCAAGATTTCCAGCGTACGGTCGCCGGCCGCGTGGCCGAAGGTATCGTTGACCTCTTTGAACCGGTCCAAGTCCAGGTAGAGCAGGGCCAGCGAGCGCTGGTTGCGCCGCGCGCGCGCGATGGCCTGCTGCAGCAGATGCTGGAACTGCATGCGATTCGGCATTTTCGTGAGGGTGTCGTATCGCGCCAGGTAGCGGATGCGCCGCTCGGCGCGCTTGCGTTCGGTGATGTTGCGCGCGACGTAAATGTTGCCTTGAAACTGCGGATCTTCGGAGTCGATCGCCGAACTCGCCATGGAAACCGGGATGGTCTGTCCGCTGGCCGTTCGCAGCACCGTCTCACGCGCTTCCTGTGCGGGTTGAGTCACATCAAATGCATTGCGGTGCACTTCATCGATGAACACAACCAAGGGCTTGCCGACCAATTCATCCGATGCGTAGCCCAACAGCAGTTGCGCGGCTTCATTGCAGCTTTTGACGAGACCGTCGGGAGAGGTGACAAAGACGGCATCGCTCAAGCTGTTGAGCACGGTGTTCAGGTAATTCTTGGTAATCGTGGTTTCGTTCAGGTTCTGCCGCATGCGCTCGAGCGCGAATTGCAGATCGCCGAGTTCGTCGCGGCGCACGACCGCCAGCGGCCGAGTGTAGTCCCCGTCGCCGATTCGATCGGCGCTCTTCACCAGCGCCGCGATGGGGCGGGACAGCTGGCGGGCGATGAACCAAGCGCCGAGCAATCCCAAGATGACGAGCGGCAGACTGATGCCGGCGAGCACGCCGCGAATGCGCCTGCTCTGCACTCCCTGCTTGCTCAGCAGTTGCGTGCGAATGCTCGAAAGCGTCTCCTGCATCTGAGCGCGGCTCATCCAAATCTCGACGCTGCCGAGGCGCTGCACGTCGGTGCGCAGAACGAATGGACCCGCGGTGGTCGGCCGCGCCTCCGGATTGCTGCCGGAATAAAGAATGTTGTCGTGCGCGCCCCAAATCTCGACGCGCTCGATGTCGCGTTCATCGAGCAGCCTGGCGGCGATCGCGGCAACGGCGGCGTTGTTTCCGTCCTTGAGCGCAGGCGCGAGCGAGGTGCTCGTGATGTTAATTAAGGATCTGGCACGAGCCTGCAGGTCGGTTTCCAGCTTCTGCTCTACGGTCGCATAGGTCAGCTGATTGGCATCGGCGGTGTTGACTCGATGCTCGTAATACGCCAGTCCGCCCAAAATCAAGGCAAGTACTGCACTGACCCCCAAGGCCAGGAGCAAATAGCTGGTTTTAAGGCTTCGCGCCATCGATTGTCTCGTCCCCTCGTCTCTTAACCGATAATCATACGCGTTCAGGCCAACCCCCATAAGGGGCGAGGGTACAATCCAGGGTAGGACGGCTCATATGCGCATCGACATCTATTCCGACACGGTCTGTCCGTGGTGTTATTTGGGGAAGCGCCGCTTCGACCTTGCTGTCGCGGCGCGCCCGCAGTACGAGCCCACGATCGTCTGGCGGCCATTCGAGCTGAATCCCGATGTGCCGGTTGAGGGCGTGGACCGTGAGACCTACATGGCGGCCAAAATGCCGGACCAGGTGCGCTTGGAGCAGGCGCATGCGGAACTTGAGCGCCACGGGGAGGCAAGCGGCATTCGATTCCGCTTCGACCTGATCAGCCGCGTCCCCAATACCCGCCGCTCGCATCTCTTGGTTGCACATGCAGCGCGGCACGGACTCCAAGCAGCGGTCAAGGACCGCATCATGCGCGCCTACTTCGAAGAGGGCGGTGACATCGGCGACCCTGACGAACTGGTGCGCTTAGGGTGCGAGGTTGGCTTGAGCGGTCCGGAGATTCGCAACGCAGTGATCTTGAGGGTCGGCCAAGATGGCGTCGTGGCCGCCGAGCGCCACGCGGCAGTTCTGGGAATAACCGGCGTACCCACCTTTATTTTCGACGGCCAGTACACGATTTCAGGTGCGCAGGAAGTGGGGGTTTTCACCCGGGTTTTTGATCAGGTGGCTGAATTTGCTTCCGCCCGCGGAGTGGCCTCGTGAATGAAGGCGAGCTGACGGGCCAGGCCCATACGCATATCTCGGCCGTCGCGGAACCCCCGTGCCTGTTGCATGCGCAAGTCGTCACGCCCTTTCTCAATCTGCGGCGCGCGGCCAAAGCCGACGGGATCGACTTGGTGCCGAAGAGCACCTTCCGCGACTTTGCCCGCCAGATGGATATCTGGAACGGCAAATTCAGCGGTGAGAGGCCCATTTTTGACGCCAACGGGGCAAAGCTCGATGCCCGCGCGCTGACGCCGGCGGCCCGGATCGATGCCATTTTGCTGTGGTCCGCGCTGCCCGGCGCCAGCCGTCATCACTGGGGCACCGATCTGGATCTCATCGATGGCAACGCCGCGGCGCCGGGGTATGAGGACCCGCTCACGCGTCAAAAATTTGCGCCCGGCGGGCCCTTCTTCCGGCTCGCAGAGTGGCTCGAGTCGCATGCTCCGCGCTTCGGATTTTTTCGTCCGTTTCAGGGCGTGCGTTCCGGCGTCCAACCGGAGCCCTGGCACTTCAGCTTTGCGCCGATCGCGGAAAAGGCTCGACGAGCTTTGGGTCCCGCTGTCTTGCATTCGGCCATCGCCGGCGCGCCGCTGTTGGGGAAGGAAATCGTGCTGGCGCGTCTCGATGAGCTGCACGCCCGCTACGTGGCGGCGATCGACTGGCCATAAGCTGCCAGCACCTCGCCCAGTGATTATGACCGGGAGGTCCTAGGCCCAGAGGGCCTTCAGGCGATCGAGCATCAAGCCGCGCACCTGGCCTATCTGTGTGTCGTCCGACGTGAACAGCGGCGGATTTCGCCGCAGCATGGGCCAACGCTCGGTACGCAGCACGCGGTGCAGATAGCCTAAGTTGCGTTCGATCGCCTCAAGATAGGGATTTTTGCCGCCGAACAGGCACTCGAGGTAGCGGTAAGCGTGCTCGAACTCACCCTGGAGACGGGCGACGAATGTTTCGCGCACGAACTCCGGCGTCTGGCGCAACAGGTCCAGCCCGGAGCTGTAGCGAACTCGCAGCGAGCCGTCGACCCCGGTCGTGGTCGCGACTCCGCCGAGCACGAATTCAGGATAGAGCCGATCGCGGCATTTTTCCAAGTAGCAGCGATCCGCCATCTGAGCGATCAAATCCGCCGTACCCAAGAGGTGCCCCAGCTTGCGATCCTTCGGATCAGCGAGCTGAATCATATTCAGCTTGATCTCGTAACCGGTGAAATGGACGATGCGCGTCGCCACCGGCACCCACGCTTCCAAGCCGATGCTCGGCAGATAACGCGCGAGGAAACGCGCGCTGCGGGTCACGTGATAGAGGGTGAACTCGGCGCCATTGCTGTGCTGACGGTCATCGAATTCGCGAATGTAGCCGGCGTCATGAAACAGCGAAGTAACCAGTGCCATGACCGCGCGCTCGCCGCCGAAGCGCAGGCGGCTCTCCACGGTGCGCTCATAGCCGACCAAGAGCCTCGCCATGGCGAGAGTCATGTCGAGCGAGTGCTGGCGATCGTGATAAAGCGTGTCCACGCCGTGATAGCCAGGCATGCGGCCGGTAAAAAGCTTGTCGAAATCTTCGAAGGCGACTGCGACCTTGTCGAACGATTCAGACGGCCACGCCGTTGTAAAAAGTTCACGGACCGCCGCGGTCACCGCAGCAGTGGAGCTCACCTGGACGGAGTTCGCAACGTCGAAGTCGTTACGTCGGAGATCGTACATCGCGGGGAGTCTAGGCTTTTGGGCTGTGCAGCGCCATGTGCTACCTCCGCTTGTGGACGTAGCTCACAGTATTAAGTCAACCAGTGCCGGGGAGGGGCGGTGAAATGTGCATTTAGTAAACTTTTATGCCGCCGAATTTGTGTCTTACGCGTCGCGCCAGCGTCGCATACCCCAGCCAAAATCCGCATGCCGAACCAACGAGGACGGCGATGCCGGCGATGACGGCCCACCGGCTCGCCGCGCCTGCTGGGATGGCGCCCAGCGGGCCGGGCGCCGGCGCAGTCTGGGCGGATGGCGACGATCCGCCGCTACGCGCGGCCTCCAACTCGCTCTGTCGGACGGCAAGTTCCTGTTTTAGCCGCTCCACTTCACTGCGTGCCGCTGCCTCGGCCAGGGCGGGTGTGGTGGCGCGGGTGCGATCCAATTCCTCTTCGAGCCGCTTGACTCGAACCACGGCAGGTTCCGTAGGCGTCAGGAAGGCCGATTTTACCCAGCCGGTCGTTCCGTCATTCAAGCGCACCTGGGTAAAATCTCCGCTCTGCGCCAGCGTCTCGACACGGGTGCCGGAATGCAGAGTGGCCAATCGTTGACCCTGGTTGTTCTGGTCGGCATAGACGCCGAGCACCAGCTCATCGCTTACGTAGGCGGTGGCCGCGACGCCCCTGGCCGCCAGCAGCGCCAGCAGCAGCGCGGCCGGCCGCTTCACGCCGCGATTCCGGTTTGTTTGAGCAACGGCCGCACGTCTGGCTGACGCCCGCGAAACCGAACGAACGCGTCCATGGCATCGATGCTGCCGCCTCTGCTAAGGATGGACTCGCGAAACCGCGCAGCGGTATTGGCGTCGAAAACGCCGGCTTCCTCGAACGCCTCAAAAGCATCGGCGGCAAGCACTTCGGCCCATTTGTAACTGTAGTAGCCGGCCGCGTAGCCGCCGGCAAAGATGTGCGCAAAGCTTGCCGGCATGCGGTTGAACGGCGCGGCCGGCACGACGGCTACCCGCCGCCGTACGGCAGCCAGGGCCTCATTGACGTTCGCCCCCAGCTTGGCATCGAAGTTCGCGTGCAATTCGAAATCAAACGTGGCAAGTTCGATTTGCCGCAGCGTGTCGAGCGCGGCATTGAAGGTGCGCGTCCCGAGCAAACGCTGCAGCATGTCGACGGGCAGAGGCTCGCCGCTGTCGATGTGTGCAGAAATCAGCGGCAGTACCTCGGCCCGCCACACGAAGTTCTCCATGAACTGGCTCGGCAACTCGACCGCGTCCCACGCGACGCCGTTGATGCCGGCAATGCTGGGATACGCCACGCGCGTCAACATATGATGCAACCCGTGTCCAAACTCGTGAAACAGCGTGATGACTTCGTTATGCGTCAGCTGCGAGGGCTGCGCGCCCACGGGAGCCGTGAAATTGCATACCAGCTGCGCCACCGGCAGCGCCGTGCCGGAGGGCAACGCCTTGGCAATCACGCATTCTTCCATCCATGCACCGCTGCGCTTTTCGGTGCGCGCATAGGGGTCGAGAAAAAAGCCGGCCACGAGGTGCCCGTCTTTGTCGAGCAGATCGTAGAAGCGGACGCTGGGATGCCAGACATTGACATCGGTGCGCTCTTTGACGCTTACGCCGTAAAGGCGCCGCGTCAATGCGAATAATCCGTCCAATACCTTCGGCAGCGGAAAGTAGGGGCGCAGTGCTTCCTGCGAAACTTTGAAGCGGCATTCCTGGAGACGCTCGCTGTAGAACATCAGGTCCCAGGCGTTGAGCTTGCGGCCTGCAAATTCCTCGAGGCCCAAAAATTCCTCGCGCGCCGCAGGTCTGCAGCGCCGCGCCAAATCCTCCAGAAAGCTCAGCACCTGCCTGCTGCTTTTTGCCATGCGCGTGGCGAGCGCGTAGTCAGCGAAATTCGCAAACCCCAGAAGCTTGGCGAGTTCGTCGCGCAGCGGCAGAATTTCCGCAATGATGCCGTAGTTGTCGAAGCGTCCGGCGCTCGGTCCGAGCTCCGATGCGCGCGTGATCCAGGCTTCGTAGATGTCGCGGCGCAACTGTTCGTTTTCCGCGCTGGCCATGATGGTCATGTACGTGGGCTGATCGAGCTTGAACAGCCAGCCGGGCTGCTTGGCCTCGCGCGCATCGGCTGCGGCCCGATCGATGGCGTTGCTGGGCAGGCCCGCAAGTTCCGCGCTGTTGGTGACGCTGCGGGTAAATGCGCGGCCGGCATCGAGCACATTTTCGGAAAACTTGGTCGCCAAGTGCGCCAGGCGCTGCGCCAATTCGCGATAGCGGGCTTTTTGATCCGGCTGCAAATCGACGCCCGCCAGACGGAAATCACGCAGCGCATTTTCCAGCAGCTTGCGCTGCGCCGGATCGAGCGCGGCGCCCTCGGTCTTCAGCACGCAGGCATACCCGGCCTGCAGCGCGCCGTTCTGGCCAAGCTCCGAGGAGTACTCGGTGAGCAGAGGCACGCATTCGTTGTACGCCTCGCGCATCTGCGGCGAATTGGCAACCGCGTTCAGATGCGAGATCGGGCTGAACACGCGGCTCAAGCGGTAGCTCAATTCCTCGACCGGCACGACCAGCGAGGCGAAGGTCGGGCTGGTTTGCGCCGTCAATTCCGCGAGGCGGATGCGATTCTCCGCCAATATCTTTTCCAAGGCCGGACGAGCATGGCTCGCCTCGATACGCCCGAAGTCCGGAAGTGCGCCAAAGTCTAGAAGTGGATTGTTCACAGTACAATTCTAGCAGACGCGCGCTGAAGTCCGAGGGGCGGCGCCGCCTGCGAACACGTATCATTGCGCTTACCAGCAAGAACGGAATCGGCAGTGTCAGACCCAGCATTCGATCTCATCAGCGTCGGCGGCGGCAGCGGCGGCCTCGCCTGTGCGCAGCGCGCGGCGGAGTACGGCGCCAAGGCGGCGGTGATTGAGCCCCACCGCCTGGGAGGGACCTGCGTAAACGTAGGATGCGTCCCGAAAAAAATCATGTGGAATGCGGCCGGGGTCGCTTTGAGCCTGCACGACGCCAACGATTACGGCTTCGACGTCAAGGTGGGGATCAACGACTGGGCGGAATTGAAGCGCAAGCGCGATGCGTATGTGCTGCGCTTGAACGGCATCTACGAGCGCAATCTCGCCGCCAAAGGCGTGGCGTACGTGCGGGGCGCAGCCCGTTTCGTGGACGCGCACACCGTCGAGGTGAACGGTCGGCGGTTGAGCGCGCGGCACATTGTGGTTGCCACCGGGGGCAGGCCGACGCTGCCGAAGCTCCCCGGTGCGCAACTCGGCATCAGCTCGGACGGCTTTTTCGATCTTACGACGCTTCCCAAACGAGTCGCCGTCGTCGGCAGCGGCTACATTGCCTGCGAATTGGCGGCCTCCTTTCGAGAACTCGGCAGCGAGGTGCACCAATTCACCCGCAAGGATCGGCTCTTGAGCAACTTCGATGCGATGCTCGGCAAATCCCTGATGCGGGAAGTCCGCGCCTTAGGGATGATCATTCACGAGCACGTGGTGGCCGCCGCCGTGCGCGATGAAGCGGGCAAAAAGACGCTGGTGGCGCAAGACGGCCGCGAGTTTGCAGGCTTCGATTGCCTGCTATGGGCAATCGGCCGCGATGCGAATGTCGCGGGGCTCGATTTGCAAAGCGCCGGAGTTGCGCTCGATGACGCCGACTACATCATCACCGATGGTTTTCAAAACACCAATGTCGCCGGCGTGTACGCGATCGGCGATGTTACCGGAAGGGCAGCCCTGACGCCGGTGGCAATCGCGGCAGGCAGGCGCTTGAGTGACCGGCTGTTCGGCGGAAAGCCTGAACGGCATCTGCAATACAGCATGATTCCGACGGTGATATTCACGCACCCGCCGATCGGCACGGTGGGGGCCAGCGAGGCCGAAGCCCGCGCGTCCTACGGTGACGCGGTGAAGGTGTATGTGGCCGATTTCACGCCGATGTATCACGCGATGACGACGCGCAAGACTCATACCGACATGAAGCTCGTTTGCGTGGGTCCCGAACAGCGAATCATCGGCTGCCACATCATGGGTACCGGCGCCGATGAAATGCTGCAGGGATTTGCCGTCGCCATCCGCATGGGCGCAACCAAGGCGGATTTCGACGACACCGTGGCCATTCATCCGACGAGCGCGGAAGAATTGGTCACGATGCGTTGAGCGGCGTGCCCTGCGGCGTGCCCTGCGGCGTGATGCGCGGTAAGCGCTCAAGCGTGCTGCGCCAATGCCTCCAGGGCGGGTGCCGTATCGGGGCGAATGCCGCGCCAAAGCAAGAAAGACTCCGCGGCCTGTTCGACCAGCATGCCCCATCCCTTGCTGGTGCGCGCGGCATGCAGGGATTTGGCCCACAAGGTAAAAGGGGTATGTCCGCGGCCGTAGGCCATGTCGTAGCAGATGCTTTCCGCGCCCACGAGGCCCACCGGCATTTCCGGCATTTCGCCTTGCAGGCTGGCTGAGGTGGCATTGATGATGAGATCGTACGGCGGCCCCCGCACCCCGGAAAAGCCGCAGCCGACGATTTCACCTAAGTCGGAGAATTCCGCTGCCAGCTTGCGAGCGCGCTCCGGCGTGCGATTGGCGATCACGACCTCGCGCAGCTCACGCTCCATGAGCGAGCCGAGCACGCCGCGAACGGCGCCGCCGGCGCCGAGAATGAGCACTCGTTTATCCGCGAGCTCAATACCTAAATTTTTCTCCAGATCCGCCGTGAGCCCAAGCCCGTCGGTGTTATCTCCCAACAGCGAGGTCTGTTCGAAAAAAGCGATGGTGTTGACCGCTTTCGCCCGCTCCGCGCGCGGCGTGAGTTCATTCACGAGTTCTGCGGCTGCCTGCTTATGCGGCAAGGTGACGTTGAGGCCTTTGAGGCCGCCGGCGAACAGGCGCAGGGCTTCGCGGCGAAAATTCTCCGGTGTGATATCGAACAATCGATACACCAGATTCTGCGCCGTGGCCTTGGCGAACATCCCGTGAATAAACGGCGACCAGCTATGGGCGATGGGATGACCGGCAACCCCGTATTGATCAGGCGCGTCTGACCCAGCGCTGGCATTCACTCTGCAAGCCACTCCGCCGCGCGTTTTGCAAAATACGTCAAAATGCCATCCGCCCCCGCGCGCTTGATGCACACCAGAGATTCCAACGCAACGGCGCGTTCATTCAGCCAGCCCTGGCCCGCGGCGGCCATGATCATGGAGTACTCGCCGCTCACCTGGTAGACCAGGGTGGGCATTCCAAACTGATCCTTCACCCGCCGCACGATGTCCAGGTAAGGCAGGCCGGGCTTGACCATGACCATGTCGGCCCCTTCGCTGATATCGAGCGCCACTTCGCGCAATGCTTCGTCGGAGTTGCCGATATCCATTTGATAGGTGTGCTTGCCGCCGCCTCCCAGCTGAGCGGCCGTTTCCATGGCGTCCCGAAACGGACTGTAAAAATTCGATGCGTACTTGGACGCATAGGCGAGAATTCTCGTGTGGATCAGCCCGGCCGTTTCGAAGGCATTGCGAATCGCGCCGATGCGTCCGTCCATCATGTCCGAAGGGGCGACGATGTCGGCACCCGCATCGGCATGCGAGCGCGCTTGGCGCACCAGCGTTTCGACCGTCAGATCATTCATCACGTAGCCCTTCTCATCGATCAGACCGTCCTGGCCATGCGTCGTGAAGGGATCGAGTGCCACATCGGTAATCACGCCGAGAGTCGGGAACTCTTTTTTAACGGCCCTGACCGCCACTTGCGCGATGCCGTCCGGATTCCAGGATTCGCGCGCATCCAGGGTCTTCTTGCTCTCCGGAGTGACGGGAAACAGCGCGATGGCCGGAACCTTGAGCCGCATCAGGGATGCGCATTCGCGCAGCAATTCATCCACCGTGAGCCTGTCGATGCCGGGCATGGAGGCCACGGGCTGCCGATCGCCGCGGCCCTCCACGACGAATATCGGGTAAATCAGCGAGTCCACGCTCAGGTGCGTTTCCCGCATCAAACGGCGCGAAAATTCGTCACGGCGCATGCGCCGCATGCGGGTGCTTGGAAATGAATTGGCCCCAAATCCGGTCATCTTCGCTGTGACTCCCATTATCCTCTTTGCCGCCGAAAATCCGCCACTTGGATGCCCCGCCGGGGCCTTTCCCGGCAGGCGCCGCCGGCATAACGCGGTACTATCGGGGCGACGATACCTTACGCCGGGTGCTGATTTATACATGAACGATGAGGTTGGCGGAAATCAGCGACGCGCCCGGTTCCAGGCGCTATGCCAGTCCCTGCGCCCAGACCTGCTGCGATTCGCGTTTTGGTTATCACGCGACCGCGCCCTGGCAGAGGACGTGGTACAGGAAAGCATGCTGCGCGCTTGGAAGGCGCAGGACGCGCTTCTGGACGAGAAGGCGGCCAAACCCTGGCTGCTGACCATCATTCGCCGGGAATATGCGCGCACTTTCGAGCGCAAGCGCCTGCAGACGGTGGATGTCGATGAACTGGTGGCCAAGGAAGAACCGATGTTGGCGGCTGCCGAGGAACAGAACATCGGAGAGCTGCGCGCCGCCTTGATGAAATTGCCCGACGAATACCGTGAGCCGCTCATTCTGCAGGTCTTGATGGGCTTCTCGACGGCTGAGATCGCCCGCGAGCTGGATTTGTCGGGTCCGGCGGTACTGACGCGCTTGTGCCGCGCCCGCCGGCAGCTGCGTGCCGCATGCGGCGAAGACTTAAGCCAGGATCCGCAAGAATGATGGATCACACCCACTATCGTTCCGCGATCATGGCCGATCCGCGCGATCCGAATGCCGAGCTGCGCGAACACCGCGACGCTTGCCCCGAATGCCGTGCTTTTTCCGAACAGCTGTTGCGTTTTGAAACGCGGCTCGAACGTGCGCTGCGCGTGGAAATCCTACCCAAGGCCGATGTGCTGCCGTTCGGGCCCAAGGCCTCGGCTGCTGCGCGGGGTCCTAGGCGGTGGATGGCGATGGCGGCCAGTGTGTTGCTGGGGCTGGTGATCGCGGGAGGGGTCTGGCTTACGCTTCCGCAGCGCAGTCTTGCCGCCGACGTGGTGGCGCACATGGCGGGCGAGCCGGATGCATGGCGGCGCACCGAGGTTTCCGTGCCCGATTCTAAATTGAACGCCGTGCTGCAGGAGTCAAAACTTCGCTTGAAACCCGGCACCGACATCGTCAGTTACGCCAGCAGTTGCGATTTTAGAGGACACAAGGTGCCGCACCTCGTGGTGCAAACGCCTTCGGGACCGGTGACGGTCATGGTGCTGGTGCACGAACCGGCGCGCAAATCCACGCAGTTCGACGAACAAGGTTATCGCGGAACCATTGTGCCCGTGCCGGGGCACGGCAGCCTCGCCGTTCTCATGCGCGATTCAGGAGCGGGCAGCGGCGATATCGAACGCATTGCCGCACGAGTCGACGATTCGATCGTCTGGACCCGCTGATTTCTTCAGATGCCGACTTCGCTCAGCAAGTCGATGAGCTGGCGCGCACTCGCCGCCAGCCTCGGATGTACAGCCTCGAACTGCACCGCGATCCGTTCCAGGCGATCGGGGAGCGTTTTGTCGACGGCCGAGTCCGCAGCGTTCGCGGACTGATCGACCATGCGTTTGACGTCCGGAAGAATGTCACCCAGCGATTGCCGCGTCGCCGGATCCTCTTGATGCGCGCTGGTCAGCTCAGCGTGTAGTTTGGCCAGCCGTTCGCGCAATGTCTTTTGGTCCATGGGTGTTCTCCTCGAGGAAGGCCTGTCCTATTGTGCCATTCGTTCAGGCGTGAGGCGGGCTACTTCTACGTAACCGGCGCCCGAAGCGGCGATTGCCCGATGAATCGCGCCATAAGCGTCGCTAAAAAACCGATCTGCGCCATACGGCGGATTCACGATCATCAGCCCGCTTCCCGCCAGTCCCAAGCCCGCATCGTCGGGATGAATCGCCAGATCGGCCAACAGCATCTTCGGAATTCGCAGGGCCTCGAACCGCGCATGCACCATGCTGCGCTGAGTGGCACTGCGAATGGGGTACCACATCAAGTAAATCCCGCTCGGCCAACGCCTATAGGCGTCGGTGAAAGCCTGCAGCATCACCTTCAGCTCATCCAGGCTCTCGTAGGGCGGGTCGATCAGCACCAACCCGCGCCGCTCATCCGGCGGCAGGAAGGCCTTGAGCGCCGCATACCCGTCATCGATTTGCGTTCGAACGCGCCCGTCAGACTCGATTTCGCGCTCCGCGGCACGGGCCTCCGCCGGCATCAGCTCGACGAACAACGCGCGGTCTTGCGGACGCAACGCCTGCGCAATCAATGCCGGTGATCCGGGATAGCGCGGCAGCCGTTTGCCGCGCCGCGCGCGTATCGCGGTGAAATAGTCTGCCAAGAATTCATCGCCGATCGCCTTGGCGATCAGGCGCTGAACGCCGCGCTCGCCTTCACCGGATTTCTGCGCTTCCGGGGCTTGCAAGTCATAGAAGCCTCGGCCGGCATGGGTGTCGAGCGCAAAAAACCCTGCATCCTTGCGCTTCAATGCCTGCAGGCAGTACAGCAAACCAACGTGCTTGGCCACGTCGGCGAAATTGCCCGCGTGATAGATGTGTCGATAATTCATGTCTCATTGTGCCTGTCTTGAGCGGGCCGCGCCAAAGGCATGGACTTGAGACGGGCTCCATGGCGCCTTGCGAATCCACGTGCAAATGGGCAGTCTTGAACGACCAGACCTGCGGGGCGCACTCATTGAAAAGCGGAATAATCGAGATCGAGGGCGTCGAATACCCTGACGCCGACGCCTCGGACCCCATCGCCTTGGGGTGGATGCAGGGTTCGCCGCCGCCGCGGGCAAAACAAATCCGCTTCCAAGACGATCGCTTCTTGGAGTTCCCGCAGATCCGCTGGACTTTGTCGCACATGCGCGAGATGGCGCCGACGGCTAACGTCTGGCGCGGCCGCGCCGCGCCCAGTGATCTTGGCGCGGCGCCTCACGGCCTCGAGGCTGCGATCGACGCAATGGCGTTCGAGGATTTGCACGGACGTCGACTCACGTGGGAGCAGTCACTGCGAGAGACCTATGCGGACGGCATCATCGTCCTGCATCGCGGCCGCCGAATTTACGAACGCTACTTCGGAGCGCTCGAGCAGCAGCGGCCGCATGCCTGTTTCTCGATCACCAAATCGTATGCGGCCACGCTTGCGGCCACGCTGATTCACGAAGGCGGCTTGGATGAGATGAAGACCGTGTCGCACTACTTGCCGGAAATGGCCGGCACCGCCTACGAAGACGCTACGCTGCGTCAAGTGCTCGACATGCAAATCGGCGTGCAGTATTCGGAGTTGTATTCGGACCCGAAAGCCCACATCTGGGACTATGGAAGAGCCGGCGGTCTGCGTCCGCGCGCGCCGGGTTATTCAGGACCGGACAATTTCTACGAGTACCTGCCCACGCTGCGCAAGGAAGGCACGCACGGCGCGGCGTTTGCCTACAAAACCGTCAATACGGAAGTGTTGTGCTGGGTGATGAAACGCGTGACCGGCATCGCTTTGCCGGACATGCTGAGCCAGAGAATTTGGTCGCAAATCGGCTGTGAAGAAAATGGATACCTGACGGTCGATACGATCGGCGTGGCGATGGGCGGAGCCGGCTTGAGCGCCATTCTTCGCGACCTCTGCCGCTTCGGAGAACTCATGCGCTGCGAGGGTGCCTGGGGCGGCAAGCAGGTCATACCCGCTGAAGTGATTGCCGATATTCGCCGCGGTTCCGATCCCGCCAAGTTTGCCCCCGCCGGCTACACGCTGCTGCCCGGCTATTCCTACCGCAACATGTGGTGGGTGTCGCACAACCCGCTGGGTGTGTTCGAGGGGCGCGGCATCCACGGCCAGCGCCTGTACATCGCGCCGAAAGCCGAACTGGTGATTGCACGATTTGCCTCGCACCCGGTTGCCTCGAGCGCTGCGAACGATCCAATCACCATCCCGGCACTCGCCGCGATGAGCCATCTGCTGATGACGGGCTGAGAAATTGCAACGCTCCGGCCGCGACTGCAGCGT